>JAJPIY010000331.1 GCA_021324515.1 Planctomycetota bacterium | reverse complement strand
CGGCGCGTCGTCATGGCGCACAATGTCGAATCGATCATCTGGCAGCGCTACTATGAGGCCGAGAGCAATCCCTTGCGGCGCTGGTACATCGGCCGGCAGTGGCGCAAGTTCCAGCGCTTCGAGCGGTGCCTTCTTTGTGCCGTCGAACACACCATCGCCGTCAGTGACACGGACGCTCGGCGTCTGCGTGAAGATTTCGGGGTGCCGCGCGTGAGCGTGGTAGAGAACGGCGTCGATACCGCTTATTTCCAGCCCCAGGCGCGGCGGCGGCGGCCCGGCCGGCTGCTCTTCCTGGGCAGCCTCGATTGGCGGCCGAACCTCGACGGCGTGCGCTTGCTGCTGGAGCGAGTCTTCCCAGCGGTATGCGCCGTCGAACCGGCGGCGTCGCTTTGCATCGTCGGGCGCCATCCGCCGGAGTGGTTGCGGCGACACGTCGCCGCCATGCCTGGAGTCGAACTGCATGCCGACGTGCCGGACGTGCGGCCCTTCCTCGCCGAGTGCAGCTTGCTTGTCGTGCCGCTGCGCATCGGCGGGGGTTCACGACTCAAGATCCTCGAAGCGTTGGCCAGCGGCACGCCCGTCGTCTCGACGCGCATCGGCGCTGAAGGATTGCGCCTGGAAGCGGGGCAAGACTTCACTCTTGTTGAGAATATAGACGATCTTAAAAATGCACTTATTACGGCCATTCGCCATCCCGATCTCCTGCAAGCCCAATCCGAACGCGGCAGGGAAAAGGTGCTGGAACATTACGACTGGGACCGGCTCGCGGAGCAGTTGGAACAGGTGTGGAGGCAATGTGCCTCGGGACCGAACAAGCGTTTGGAGGCGAGGTGTTCACCATGAATATCGTTCATTTGACGGCATCGACGTTTCACGGTGGGCCAGAGCGGCAGATGCTTGGTCTGGCCCATCATCTGCCGGCGACGTACCAAAGTATGTTTTTGTCGTTCGCCGAGGGCGGCCGTTGTCGGCAATTTTTGAGCACGGCGCGGCACCACGGCTTCGAGGCCGTCGCTTTGACCTACGACACTCCTCATTTGTGGTCGGCGGTGCGCGAGATTGCGGGCCACCTCGAACGCATGGGCGCCGACGTGCTGTGCTGCCACGGCTACAAGGCCAACGTGCTTGGCCGTATAGCGGCGCGGCGCCAACAAATCCCTGTTGTCGCCGTCTCCCGCGGATGGACGGCCGAGAACTTTAAAGTGCGCCTTTATGAACGGCTCGATCGTTTCCATCTGCGCTGGATGGATCAGGTCGTGTGTGTGTCGGAGGCGCAGGCGGCCCGCGTGCGCCGGGCCGGAGTGCGGCCCGATCGCATTCGCGTCATCTACAACGCTATCGACCCCATGCGCTTTCACGAACCGGATGCGCGCTATCGGGCCAAGTTGCTCCGCTATTTCCGTCAGCCGCGCATGCATGTCATCGGTGCGGCGGGACGGCTTAGCCCGGAAAAGGGTTTCGAGGTACTCGTGAAGGCGGCCGAGCGCGTCTTGCGCGAACAGCCATGCACCGGCTTCGTGCTGTTCGGCGAGGGGCCAGAGCGCACGAACTTGCAGAAACAGATCAGTGCGGCCGGGCTGGGACAGAGCTTCATCTTGGCTGGTTTCCGGGCCGACCTCGATCGCTTCTTGCCGCACCTCGATTTGCTGGTGTTGCCTTCGTATACCGAGGGCTTACCCAACGTCGTTCTGGAAGCGTTCGCCGCCGGTGTGCCCGTAGTGGCCACTGCCGTCGGCGGCACGCCCGAAGTCGTCGAAGAAGGCGTCAGCGGTTATCTCGTTCCTGCCGGCGACGCCGAGACGATGGCCGAACGCATCTGTCAGGCTTTGAGCCATCCCGACGATCTGCCGGACATGGGCCGCAAGGGCCGGCTATGCGTGCAGGAGAAATTCGGCTTCGCCACCCAGGCGGAGTTGTATCGCGAGCTGTTCGAGCAGTTGTGTCCAGAAGCCAAGACAGGCGAGGCGCCGACTGCCCTGCCCGACGAGACGCCGACGGCGCCGGCGCTTTCTTTGGATGATGACCTTTTGGCTACGGAATCGACATGCAACAATTGATATCCCCTAAACCTGTTATTGCTACTCACGCGGCGCATGTGCGTCAGCGGGGAGAGGGCTGTCCGGCCGCTTCCCCGCGGCCGGTGCGTGTATGTTTCGTCATCGATGAGCTGGGGACGGCCGGAACGGAAGGCCAGCTGTTAGCACTCCTTCGTCATCTCGATCGCCGCCGCGTTTGGCCGTACTTGTGCCTGCTTCGCGGTGACAATCCGGCGTCTCAGGCGCTGGAGCCGGATGCTTGTCCAATCCTCCGTTTGGGTGTCGGCTCGCTGTGCCATCCGCGCGCCCTGCTATCGCTATGGCGCTTCCTGCGCTTCCTACGCCGCGAGCGCATCGACGTAGTGCAGACGTACTTCGCCGACAGCACTTATTTCGGCATTCCAGCGGCGTGGCTGGCGGGTGTGCCGCACCGCATCCGCACGCGCAACAATGTCGGCCACTGGTTGACGCCGCTACATCGTCGGCTGGGCCGGCTGCTCAACGCCTTCACTACGCAGACCATTACCAACTGTGCCGCGGCGCGGCAGGCGCTCATGGCAGCGGAGCAACCCCGGCCGGAGACGGTACGGGTACTGGAAAACGGCGTCGATCTCGACCGTTTCGGCGATCTTCCCCCGCTGACGGCGCGTCCGGCGGCAAGGCCGCATATCGGGGTGGTAGCGAATTTGCGCCCCGTCAAGGGGTTAGATGTCTTTGTGCGTGCTGCGGCCCTGATTCATACTCGCTATCCGCAGGCCGTCTTTACCGTAGCAGGCGAAGGAGAACTGCGGAAACCCCTGGAGCAACAAGCAGCGGCAGAGGGATTGGCAGAGCATTTTTGGCTGCTTGGGCGCGTGACCGATATAGCGGGTTTCCTTGCCGGTCTCGACGTAGCAGTGTTGTGTTCCCATGCCGAAGGCATGTCGAACACTTTGCTCGAATACATGGCTGCCGGCCGGGCCATCGTGGCCACATGTGTCGGCGCTACTCCGGAGTTGATCGCAGACGGCATCCACGGTCTCCTGGTGCCGCCAGGGGATGCGCTGAAATTAGCCGAAGCGATCGTGCGTTTGCTGGAAGACCGTGAGTTGGCCCAACGTCTGGGCGCAGCGGCACGCCAGCGGGCGCAAGAGCGCTACAACCGTGAAGCAATGATACGGCGCTTCGAAGATTTCTATCTTTCTCTTGTCCGAGAGGCGGCACGCACGAGTCGGCCGCCCTCCCTAACTGTTCGCCCCTACTCTCGCCCGGAGCCAAGACCCGATGCCTGTACGTCCCCTAATGTCCGTTGATTTCTCTGCTGTCCCGGCCAGCGAAGCGATGCGTCGCTGGGTTGCTGGGAACGAGCGGCCGCGCATCTTGCTCGTGGCGCGCTGGCCGGTCGGCGCTATCCGCGCGCACTTGCTGGCCAATTATTCGGCCCTGTGTGCGGCCGGTTTTCGTTTCACGTTTGTTGGCCCCGCCGGCGCCGCGCTGGAACTTTTGCGGGCCGGTTTCGACGGCATCGAGGGATTAGGATTTGTGGCCGCTCCGGTAGAGGAACGGCGCTGTCGGCTGTGGCCGACCATCCGCGCTTTGCTCCGCAGCGGGCGTTTCGGTCTGCTTCATTCGCACGGCATGACCGCGGCCGTTCATGCGGCGCTGGCCAACCTCGGCGTCGGGGTGCCGCACCTGGTCACCTTGCACAAACCGCTGCGTCCCAACCAGTTCCCGGGTTGGTTCGGATGCCTGAAACACTGGATGTTGAAGCGCGCGCTCCAGCAGGCCGATGCGATCATTACCGCTAGCGACGAAGCACGGGCGAACCTGATCGAGTACGTTCCGTCTTTGCGCGACCACACACAACGGCTCTTTACCTTGGTCGACGATACTAAGGCGGAACGCTTAATGGTGCTTTTGCAGGCACTGGCGACGCGGACCCTTTTACCTCTTCCTACCGAGTCGATCGCTGCCTAGCGAATCAGGACCAATGATTATGGTTTGGCTACTTGGCGGATACATGTGGTTGTTTATTCACAGGCCGTTTGAGGTCTGGCCCGTCCTCGGTACGCTCCAGATCGAGCGCGTCTACATGATCGGCATGCTTATCACTTGGCTGTTTTCACCCAAGGGATGGGTCGCCAATCGCATTCATTGGGTGACGGTTTTCTTCTCGATTGTCTTGCTGACGACCTGGCTGCTCAGTCCCTACATGGACGAGCCGCTTTGTTCGGCAACTGTTGAAGATTTTTTTAAGGTAATTGTCTTTTATTTTCTGGTGCTGACGACGGTGCGCGACGAACATAGCCTGAAGCTCTTGATAACCTTGTTCCTGGGCGCCGTCGGTCTCTATATGGCCCATTCGTTTTGGGAGTTCCTGGGCGGACGCTACGAGTATCGCATGGGCATTCGCCGCATGAATGGCGTCGATAAGACCTTCGGCGATCCCAATTCCTTCGCCTCGTCCTTGCTCTACACCGTGCCGTTAGCGCTGTCGCTATGGACGGCGAAGCCAGGCAAGGTCATGCGGTTGATGCTGATCGGCCACCTGCTGGGCGCATGCCTGTGCATCATCTTGACGGGTTCGCGGACAGGTTTCGTCGGACTTTGTTTCTGCGGTTTCTTTTTGTTGTTGCTGTCGGTGCGGCGCAAGGCGCTGGTCCTGCTCTGGAGCGGTGTCAGCGGTGTTGTCGCTCTGGGTATAGCTGTCGTAGCTTTGCCAGCGGAACTACAGAATCGCTATCTGACCCTCCTCGATCCCAGTTATGGACCGAAAAACGCGGCGATATCGGCGCGCAGCCGCTTCGACTTTTTTCTGGAGGGCTGCCAGGCTTGGCAGAGCAGCCCTGTGATTGGCCACGGACCGCGCTCCTTTGATTTTCTCACCGGCCACAAGCTGGGCTCACATAACCTTTATGGACAGGTGTTGTGTGAAACAGGCACTCTGGGAGCGTTGGCATTGGCCGCTTTCGTGGTCTGTTTTCTGCTCAACTGGCAGGAAGTCCGCCGCTACTATCTGCATCGCCCGGAACAGCCCCGCGACTTTCTGTTTTACCTATCGCGCAACTTGGCCGTCCTGCTCGTATTGTTGCTGCTCGTCGGATGGTCCGGCCATTCGCTGTACCGTTATCACTGGCGCTGGTTTGCTGCTTTTCAGGCCATCGCTGTCCATTGCGTCCGTAAGAGACAACAAGTGGAGGCGACCGTCGCGCTGCCGCACCTTGTCTACTATCCGAGAGAAGCAGCCTATTTCGTTTAGTCACGACGAAATGGGGAAGCAACCTGACCTTGGACAACAGAATGATTAGCAGTCGATCGTTTCTCAAACATGCGGCGGTATACGGCCTGGCGGGTTTGCTGGTGCAGGCGGGCGGTTTGGTATTGCTGCCGCTGTATACCCACTATCTAACACCGGCCGATTACGGCGTGCTGGAAGTGCTCAACCGGCTGGCCGAGACCGTCGGCACTTGTCTGATGTTCGGCGGTCTGCGCCAGGCGCTGCTGACCTTCTATCAGCAAAGTCCCGACGAAGCCGACCGCCGGCAAGTCGTGGCTACGATGTTCGGCTTGCTGGGCACAACCATTTTACTGGGCGGTGGCTTGATGCTGACGTTGGCCGGCCTGTTGAGCGGGCTACTCAACCAGTTCATGCATGCTAACGAGTCCCCCATCAACGCTGGACTGCTTCGTCTGGCGCTCTTGGCTGTTTTGCTTGAGCCGTTCGTCCAGACGCCGCTGACATTGTTGCAGGCGCGCGTCGAATCGGTGCGGTTCGTTTTCGTCAACATCTGTCAATTTTTTTCTCGCATTGCCCTGTGTGTGTTGTTTGTCAAGTATCTGCATGGCGGCGTGGTCGGGGCACTGGCGTCGTCGGTGGTGGTCCGGCTGCTGTTCGGCCTGGTGTTGTGTTTACGCGAACTGGGCCGCTCGCCCGCCCGTCCGGATCTCTGCAAACTCCGCGGTCTGCTTGGTTTTGCCCTGCCCCTGGTGCCTGGGGGATTGTGTTTCTTCTTGCTCCATCACGGCGACCGCTTTTTCTTACTCCGCTGCTGCGATCTGCAAGACGTGGGCACTTACGCCCTGGGCTACAAGCTGGCTCAAGCAGCCGGCATGTTTGGCCTAACGCCGCTGTTTATGGTTTGGACCAGCCAAATGTACAAGGCAGCGCAGGTCGACAATGCGCCGGCAGTCTTCGGCGCAGCGATCACGCGCATCCTGGCCGCCTATCTGCTGACGGCTTTGCCTCTTGCCCTCTTTCAAGATGAGGTGGTCCAACTGCTGGGCGGCGCTGCCTATGCGCGGGCGTCGGCAGTCGTGGCCCCCGTATTGCTGGCCTATTTCTTTCAAGCGGCAGCGTCGCTCATGGACGCAGGGCTGTATGTGCGGCATCGTACCGGACTGAAATTGGGCGTCACCCTGGCGACCACGACCGTTATGCTGCTGCTGTACGCCCTGTTGGTCCCTACCTATGGCAGCATGGGGGCGGCCCTGGCCACGTTGATGGGTTTTGCCTTCCTCGCCGTCTGCACCTGGGCGGTATCGCGGCGTGTTTTCCTCATCCATTACGAATGGACGCGCCTGGCGGCGCTCTTGGCCCTGGCCAGCGGTCTGTGGTTGGTGTCGCGCGTCTTGCCGGCCGTTTGGTGGGCCTGGCTCCTCAAAGCGGGGTTGTGGCTGCTGGCGCCGGTCCTGGTCTGGTGTACCGGCCTGATGTCTCACCATGAGAAAGACCAGGTCCGCGCTCTTACCCGAACACTCAAGCAAATGGGCAGTTTACGCCTTTTCTCGCGCCAATCTCCAGCGCCCGTAAAAGACCTTCCTCTGTTGGTGCTGCGAATCGGCGGGGAAACCACTTCGCACAGGAGGTGAACGACATGGAAATCCGCTATCTCGGTGGGATTTTTAAGCACGGCCTAGCAGAGCGCCGTTCCGCCGTCGGCGTTGGCACGATCGCAGAGGACTGGGGCTGGATGGGCGAAGACGCCGAGCTGTTCTTGCACGCTGCCGGCCCATGTTGCCGGTTGTTCACCTGGGACGCTCTGGCGCTGTTGCTGCGCGGCTACGCGCGGCCCAGCCGCGAACAGGGGCCACTCGACCTGGAGCGCGTGGCCGAAGAGATCCGCTGTCATTACCTGGAGCACGGCGAACTGGCCGTTGACTGGCTGGAGGGTAGTTTCACTCTGGCCCTCTTGGACGGCCAAGCCCAGCGCGTGATGCTCTATCGCAACCTGGTCGGATCGGGATTCACCTATTATCGCGCCGATTCCGCCGGTCTGCTGTTCGGCAGCAATCTCGCCGAGCTGATCGACGCCGTACAACTCTCCCCCCAACCTAACCGCGATGTCGTGCCGGCATTCTTTTTGTTCCGCTGGACGCCGGGCCGGGAGACGTTGTTCGACGGCTTTTTCCGTCTTCTCCCAGGCGAGCAGGTGTGTTGGGACGCCCGCGGCCTGACGCGCGTACAACGACAGACCTTCGCTGACCTGCGCAGCCAGACCATCGCCGACGACGCAGCAGTGGACGCTCTCGACGAGACAATGGAGCATGTCCTACTCGATTGCGCCCAGCTGCGGCCGGGCACGGCCAACTTGCTCTCCGGCGGCGTCGACAGTTCGTATCTGCAAGCGATCTGGGGACGGCTGACGCAGGACGAGGAGGAGCTGCCGCGGAGTTTTTCAATCGAGGTCGATCATCCGCACACCTGGGGCGACACCGATTATGCCATGACGGCCAGCCGAGCGTTAGGCAGCCGGCATACGCTGGTGCCTGCCGACGCTCCCTATGCCGATTATCTTCTCGATGTTCTGGCAAGCACTGCGGAGCCGCCCAATCACGTGCAAACCGCTTATTTCGGCCATCTGGCGCGGGCAATGATCGGTCAGGGCGTGTACAGCGGTCTGAACGGTTATGGCGCGGACGCGCTGTTCGGCCAAGGTTTGTCCAATCAGCTACATAACGCTGCTCTTCTCCGCCGTTTGGTGCCGCCGGCCTGGCTGCGTCAAAGCGGAGCGTGGCTCAGCAGCCTGTTGGGCTGGACGGACCTTGCGGCCGCTTTCCGATTGGCGGGCCGACTCAACGATTGGACTGATCTGCATCATCCAGTAAATCGAATCGTGGCCTTCACCGACTGGGAAGCGGTGACGGCGTGTTTCGGCGTGGCAGCCGTTGCAGACGCCGCGGCGGGGCGGCGGTCGCTGCTGGATCGCTATGCCGTCCCGGACGATCCCCAAGAGCGGCTGCACGCTGTCGATTTCCTCGGCGAATCGATGGATACGGCCTCGCTGTGGACGACGCTTTTCAACCGCGCCGGGGCCGATTTGTTCTCGCCGTTTCTCGATTCGCGGATTGTGCGGTTGGCGCTTAATCTTTCTCCGCACGTGCGTTTCCGCTTCCGCCGGCCCAAGGACTTGCTCAAGCGAGCGCTGGTGCGGCTGGCGCCGGCCGAGTTGGCCTATCGAAAGAAGCTGAGCTTTGGACAGCCGATTTTCGAGTGGCTGGCGCCCGGCGGCCCATTGCGGCCGCTGGTCGATCGCATCGCTGCCTATGAATTCGTCGATGCTGAAGTGTTGGAGCGCGTGCGGCAGCGGCCGACCTGGTTTTTGTACAGCCTGCTGGTCTACGATTTGTGGCACAAACTATTCATCGACCGCTCGTTGCCGCGCCCAGTTAGCGACGCGGTAAGCCGGGCCACGACTGTAAGGGAGTGGTCGGACAGGCCGCTCCCTTACGGTCATAGCTCTGAATAAACGAGGATTACTCATGGCGCTTTATCCTAAACTGGTACGCAACCTATTCCTGCCGTTATCGCTGTGGCGCAACGGAGAACTGGCACAACGGCGCTATCTCCGTGAGTTCGAGCGTACGCAGTATTTGTCTACCGAAGCGATCCGGGAACTCCAATGGCAACGCCTGCGAGCGCTTCTGCACCATGCTTACGCACAGTGTCCCTTCTATCGCACACGTTTCGATCATGCCGGCATGACTCCAGATGACCTGCGCGGCTTGGAAGACCTGCGCGCCTTACCGATCCTGGAGAAACGCGACCTCCAGGAGCAATGTGAGGAGATGGTGGCACGAAACTGGCCGCGCAATGACCTGATTGCTAATCAGACCGGCGGTTCGACCGGCGCGCCGGTGCCGTTTTATCTGAGCAAAGATCGGAAATGTTCCCGAGCGGCGGCGACGCTGCGACACAATCGTTGGGCCGGCTGGCGGATCGGCGATCGCGCCGCCGTCATCTGGGGCGCCCCGCGCGATCGGCCCGCCGACAGCTGGCGCGCCCGGCTGCGCGGTGTTCTCCTGCGCGAACCGCTGTGGCTGGATACGGCCAATATCACTGAGGCGAGTTTGGCTAAATTTCATACCGATCTACTCCGCTATCAGCCGCGCATCATTCAGGCGTATGCGCGCTCCGCTGTGCTGTTTGCTCGTTACTTGCAAGCGCACGGGTTGACGCCGCATCGCCCTTATTCGATAATCACTTCAGCAGAGGTACTCGAAGCCGAGGAACGCCGACTACTCGAAGAGGTATTCGGCTGCCCGGTCTTCAACCGTTACGGCTGTCGTGAGGTCAGCGTGGTGGCCAGCGAATGTTCTTCTCATCGTGGGCTTCATATTATGGCCGAAGGTCTGTACCTCGAGATCGAGACGCCGCACGGCCCTGCTGCTGCCGGTGAAATGGGTACGATCCTTGTGACCGACCTGCTCAATTACGCCATGCCGCTGATCCGTTACCGTATCGGCGATGTCGGCGCGTGGGCGTCGGGACCGTGCCCCTGTGGGCGTGGTTTGCCGCGGTTGGAGCGTGTGGCCGGCCGTGTCACGGACTTCCTCGTCGGCTGCGACGGCCGACTGGTGTCGGGCGTTTATCTGGCCACGTATGTCGTGGCCCAGCGGCCAAGCCTCGGTCAAGTGCAGGTCCTTCAGGACAAGGCCGGCGCGGTGACCTACCGCATCAAGCCGGGGCGTAATTTTAATCAATTACGCGATCTGGAATATCTGCGAACAACAACACGCCGTTATCTCGGAGCAGAGGCAGAGATAGCGAGTGAAGTGGTACAGGAACTGCCGGCAGCACCTTCCGGCAAGTTCCTGTTCAGCCGATCGACCGTAGCGCCCTGTTTCCTGTCACAGCGGAGTGCCAGGAGCGCCCAAGGAGGTTCACGCATCAGAGAAGGATAGAAATGGCCCCGTGTTCTTGGAGGTTCGACCCTGAAGCCCCTGTTTCTACGTGGCAAGTGCTGGCCGGGTTGCCGTGGCTGATGTATCGTTGGTTCCGCTGGCGCACCTGGCGCGGCGGCTGGTTGCCGGGATACTTACGCCGCCATCGCCCTTTTGACCGTCGCGCTTTTTCGCCGGACCAGCCCATCGATATCATGGTGCTCTGTGCCGATCACTTTGAGCCGGCGCGGCGTTTCGGCGACGCGGCGGCCATTGCCTCGGTGCGTTCCTGGTGCATCAAATACGCCAATTTAGTGCATGGCCATCACGATGCCGACGGCCGCCCGCCGCAGCATACCTGGTTCTACCGCTATGACTACCCGAATCCTGGCTGCGTGCAAGCGCTTAGCGACAGCGTTTTTCACGGCCTAGGCGAAATCGAGTTCCATCTGCACCACGGCTACGACAGCCACGAATCGTTTCTGGCGACGCTGCGCTCCGGGCTGGATTGGTTCAATCGCTTTGGGGCCATGCGGACGGCCGAAGCACACCCTCAACAACGTTACGCTTATTTAGCCGGTAATTCAGCGCTGGACAACGGCGCCGGCAAAGATTCTCTCAGCGGCTGTGCTACCGAGATACAAGCCTTGTGCGACACGGGCTGTTACGCCGATTTCACGTTCCCTTCGCTCGGCTCGCCGGCCCAGCCGCGCTTGACCAATTGCATCTATTACGCCCGAGAAGATGGCCGGCCTAAATCTTACGACTGCGGCGTTCCCGT
>JAJPIY010000055.1 GCA_021324515.1 Planctomycetota bacterium | reverse complement strand
GCCGTTTTGCGCCGCGCTTCGTCGGACTCGGCCTGAGCGACGGTGACGAATTGCCGGCCCGGACGGGACATGCGTTCGGACCACACGGCCCGCTCTTCCCACATGAACAGGTCTGATTTGGCCATGTCAAATTTGTTTTGCAGATCGAGCCGCTGCTGTTTGTAGACGCCCTCCATGTACTCCTTCATGGCGATCTCGGCCACTTTGACGTTGGCTTTCTTTAACTCGACGTCTGCCTTGTTGGTGAGCAAGTTGATGGTGCGTTGCAATTCTGCTTTTTTCCAGGCTTCTTTGGCCTTGGCGACCTCGATCTCCTGCTGTGTCAGCGAGTCCTGCAAGGCGGAATCGTCCAGTTCTAAGATTTTCTCGCCCTTTTTGACGAAGGAACCGTTGTCGATGACCCAGCGGATGCTGGTGGCAGCGCCGCCAGGCGTCTTGGCTTTGACCTTACAGCTGAAGAACGTGTTGTCGGCCGGTTCCAGGCTACCGCGCTCGGTGATGGTGATCTGGAGTTTTTCCTTTTTGATCGTGTGCAGAAGCAGATCGGGGCGCACGGTATGCTTGCGGGCGTAGAAGTACCATCCGCCCACGCCGACACCGCCGAGAACAACCAGCAACAGCAGGACGAGCAGCCATTTACCGCGCCGCTTCCAGCCGCGCCCCTTGGGCAGGCGGCTCGGGGCGGGGCGGAGGGAGCTGTTCGGGGAAGTTGCCAGGGGATGAAGATCCGGGACGGTTTCCCGGTTGGTGTTGCTGTTGTCCGGGGGCTGAGCGGTCGTTAGCGGATTGGTTGGCGGTTGCGTCTGCATCGATCCACACTCCACGGTTGTCCAGGGGCATCACCCCCATGTCACGGTACAAATAGGTCCGGTTTATCTGGTACGTGATCCAAGTATTGTACAGGTCGTTTTGCGAAGCCACCAGAGAGCTTTGCGTAGAGAGCAACTGGTTGGTGAGAGCGGCTGGGTCACCCTGCTGAGGCGCCCGCGAGATGGGGCCAACTAGGCCAGGAAGAATAACGTCTGCTCCGGGCGGCGCTTGGGGCTGGCTGAACGCCTGCAAGGCCTGGTCCACTTGCATGTAGGCCAGTTCGATTTGGCGTTTCTGCACGCGCTGATAGTTGTTGGCCAGCACGCGCACCTGGCGCAAATCAAAGCGGACGTTAAAGAGCAGTTGGTCCTCGAATTGCAACAGGCTGCGGCGCGCTTGCTGGAAGTAAATGAGCGTACTACGGTAGTTGTTGCGTTGCAAGATGCGGACCAGCGGCAATTGGCCGGTGAAAATCAATTGGTGCGTAGTACGCGATCCGGAGAAGGCAAAAGGAAGGCCCCGTCCGGCGGGCGTAGTACTGGCCAGGTGATAATCGACATTGAAGGTGCCCATAAGGGCATTAGCGGCCACGCGAATCTTACGCCAGGCGTCGGTCAGCTGTGCTCGCACATTAAAGAGATCCACACGATTGGCCATCGTGGTCTGTTCGACGGCCAAGAGCGCTTCGTCCTCCGGCGCCGCCAATACGTCGACCCCGTTAGCGCGGCACGGGATCAGATCAGGCCACATCTTCTTGATGTCCTGTAAGCGCTCGACATAAGCGTGATCGACGACCGTAAGGAAAATGCGATGCGCTCCAAAAAACTCCTCGCGTGCTCGCCTTTGCTGCGCCCCAGGAAGCCCCGCCAACTCTTTGTCCGTCAGCCAATCTTCGCGCTCGTAAATGCTGACTCCCAACTCGTATTCTGCCAGGTCGAGGTCGAACTTCAACTCGTCGCGGCGGCGCTGTTCGGCTTCCGGCAAAGGTTCCACCGGGTTTTCCGCTTCCTTTCTCCTGATTTCTTGGAGAACGGCCCTCCGCCTCATGATTTCGTTCATGAGCGCCCTTCTCCGCTCGTCCCACGTCTTGTCCTTGGCGAAATTTTCCCAGTACGGCAAGCGCCGAAAGATGTAGGCTTGCGCCTTGGTGCCGCGCAGCAAGGGCGTCCGCTCCAACAGACGCCGAAACCGGCCCCGCAACAGCTTGGCTTCGGTGGATCGACCATAGGAATCGGCGTTAGTGAGCACCCGCTGGTGATTGATGAACAACTTTTCGTAAGCCTCAATGATGTTAATCATCGGCTGCAATGGTCCCGGCGCAATGTCAAGAGGGACTGTCATCGGCAGGCCAAGTTGTTGTTTGAGTTGGTCCAGCGATACACGAAAGCTAAGCTGCTGGCCCAAGATGGCCTCATAGCTGCGCAGCAACGACTGTTCCACGGAGCCTTTTTGCACTTGGTTGACCAAGCCTCCATCCAGCCACACCTCGAAGATGCGCAGAAAGCGCTGCAAGGACTGAATGTTCTTGTAGTAGTTGAAGAGGACCGTCCGCTCCTGAATGGCGGAAAGATAACCCTGGGGAGTGATAAGCACGCCCGAGTTGAGGATCGCGCCCAAGGCCGGCGTCGGCGACACCTGCACGGTGGCCGGATTGGCCACCAACGGCAGGGTGAAAGCATTCGGTACAAAGGGCGCGGGTTGGGCTACGGTGCTGGGCAGCAAGGAGACCACGCCAGCGCCGACACCGGGGATGAAGGCCGTGGACTGACCAACTGCGAAGTAGGCGTAGTATTCTTGACGGAAACGATAAAATTGCCGGATGGCATAGACCAGATCGCGTTCGGCCTGGGTCAACGGCTCCAGGGCCACCGCCCGCCCGCCGCCGGCCAAAAACGGCTGGACGATGTCGAAGTTGATGGTGGAAACGCTGGTCGTGCCGCCGCTCCTGCCCAGGTTGTACACCGTTTGGTTGGCAAAGTTGAACAGTAACAGAGCGCCGGTGGAAAACGTCTTGGTGAAGCCGGCAGTTGTGTTGGCGAGCCAGCCATTGAACGGTTTGCCCCCGGTTTGGCTGCCGGCGCGTTGGCGAATCAGCTGCTCCGTGACAAACGGCTGGGCGATGAACGCGAAGCGTTCGGCCGTCACCGCCAAGGCCGTCAGATACAGGTTCTCACGCTCGGTCTGGAATTGCGGACTGTTCAGGAAGCCTAGTTCCGTGACCTGTTCCAGATTGAGCATGAAAGGCTTGTGCTTCGAGAGGCCGGAAACATCCAGCGACACGGGCAGTTGTTGATTACTGGTGATGGGGCCGGCCAATTCGGCCTCGATGTTCTGTTCGATCTCACGGGCGCGTTCGGCGAAGGTCTTGACTTCTCCCATCAGTTTGGGATCTTCTTCGCCTTCGGCTTCTTCTCGCTGGGCCTCCTCTTCGGCCTGCTGCCGGGCGCGGTTCTCCATGTCCCAGCGGCGCATCAGTTCCAGGTAGCCGGTCCCTTGCCAATAGGCATAGCCCTTAAGAAAAGGCCGTTGGGGATGCGGTGAGAGGTCCCATGCAGCCGGATCGTCTGGGGGCATGGGTGGCCGATCGGGGTCGGTCGGGTCGGCAAAGCGTGACAGCGGATGCGGATAGACGTAGTAATCGTTGAGCTTCCATTGCGGATATTTGTCCTTTTCGCACAGAATCTCATCGACTTCGGCGTCGGCGCGCCGGCGGAAGAAGCGTCGTGTGCAGCCGCTTAAGGACATGAGCAAACCCAGCACCAGCAGTGTGGCAAGAATCGACCGACCAAGGCGATCGTCTTCACGGCGAGAAAGCCAGCTTCGCATGGCATCCATGCCCCTGTACGCAGATACGGAACAACTGACAGAAGCGTTATCGGCGGCAGGACTTTACTGGCTTAACTCTTAATAGGGTATCTGACGAACCATGAGAAAATGATGAGAAGGCGGCAAAGGCCGGCTCCGCCGCTGTTTTTGTCTTGACTAACTGATGAGTTAGGTTAACCTAATACAGGCGTTTCCTGGTGGCGACGGAGTGGCGGCGCCATGTATTGCGGTTCGACAATTCCTTCCCTGGAAGAAATCCATCGTTCCGTGCCGATCCCCACGCGCTGGTGGCGGCGTTTTCTGGCCTTTTCCGGCCCGGCCTTTATGGTCAGCGTCGGCTACATGGATCCGGGCAATTGGGGCACCGACTTGCAGGCTGGCTCCTCTTTTGGACCGCAGCTGCTGTGGGTGCTGCTGATGTCCAACTTGATGGCGTTGCTCCTGCAAGGGCTGGCCAGCCGGCTCGGCATTGTCGCCGGCCGCGATCTGGCCCAGGCGTGTCGCGAGAGCTATCCGCGTGGCACGGTGTTCGGTCTGTGGCTGTTGACCGAGATCGCTATCGCCGCCACGGACCTGGCCGAGGTCATCGGCACAATTATCGCTCTCAAATTGCTCTTTAATGTCCCCTATCTGGTCGGCCTGGCTGTCGCCGCCGCCGACACGCTCTTATTGCTGGCCTTGCAGCGCCGCGGGGTACGGCTTTTGGAACTGTTGACGCTTGCTCTGGTGGCGGTGATCGCCGTTAGTTTCGTCGTCGAGATCCTGCTGGCCCGGCCGGATTGGGCCGCGGTGCTACGCGGCTTCGTGCCAGGGCTAGATCCCCACGACCCCGCCGCCAGTCTGTATGTGGCCATTGCCATGCTCGGCGCCACCGTCATGCCGCACAATCTCTATTTGCACTCGGCCTTGGTGCAAACACGGGCGTTTCCCAATACGCCGGAAGGCAAACGTCTGGCCTGTAAGTATAACCTGATCGATTCGGCGCTGGCCCTCAACGGCGCCTTTTTCATCAATTCGGCCATCCTCATCTTGGCCGTGGCCACGTTTTTCGCCCACGGCCAAAAAGTGGATAAGCTGACCGACGCCTATCACCTGCTCGGCGAGGTCTGGGGCACGACGTTAGCCAGCGTGCTCTTCGCCGTGGCGCTGTTGGCCTCCGGCCAAAGCTCGACCCTGACGGGCACCTTGGCCGGACAAGTGGTCATGGAGGGATTTGTACAGTTACGACTGCGGCCGTGGATGCGCCGCTTGCTGACGCGCTTGGCTGCCATTGTGCCCGCCTTGTTGGTCTTGACGCTGGCTTCCACCGCCGAGGGCGCCGGCGCTTCGTCGAATGCCCCCGAAGAGATAGTCGAGGGACGCTTGTTTGAACTGCTGGTGTTCAGTCAAGCCGTCCTCAGTTTTCAGCTGCCGTTCGCCATCATCCCGTTGGTACAGTTTACTAGCGATCGCCGCCGCATGGGTGACTTTGCCAATCCCCCTTGGCTGAAGGGATTGGCCTGGCTGTGTGCCGCCGTCGTGGTGGGACTGAACGGCGTGCTAATCGGGATGCAAATGAACCAATGGGCGAACACCGTGCAAGAAGCCGGCTGGAGCAGCATGTGGATCTACGGCGCCGTCGGGTCGCTGTCGGCAGTCTTGGCGGGGTTCCTGCTATGGGTGATGCTTTATCCGTATTTCCATTATCGGGTGGCCGCGCCGACACCGTTGCCGGTCCCGGAATTGCCGGCGGTGCGCTATCAGCGAATTGGCGTGGCCGTGGAATTCACCGGCGGAGACAACGCCGTGCTGGCCCAGGCGGCGGCCCTGGCGCGGCTGCATGGGGCGCCGCTGTTGCTCATTCATGTGGTGGAAGGGCCGGGAGCAGACTATTACGGCTCAGCTACCGACGATCAGGAAAGTCGCACGGATCGCCAGCGGCTCGGCGAATTGGTCAAGCATTTGCAAGCAGAAGGATTACGCGCCGAGGGCGAACTGGGCTACGGCGAACCAGCGGCCGAACTGGTCCGCATCGCCCGCGAGCGCAAACTCGATTTCCTGGTGCTGGGCACACACGGCCATCGCTTTTTCGCTGACTTGGCGCTGGGGCAAACTGTCTCGCCTGTATTGCACCGTCTGCAAATCCCCATTTTGGTGGTACCGACGACGCCGTCGTGAACCTGTACTGGACACGGGGAGATTGGACACTGAGGCGAGCGGGGGGTGTGACCCCCCCGCTCGCCCAACAACCGGGGGGTTCACACCCCCCGCTCGCCAAGTAAAAACTCGGATGGTCACATCACCTTAAACCAGCAGATGTAAGCCACAGTCGAATAAAGGGCCAGACCGATGGTGAAGATGCCGCCCATGAGCAGCACCACCGAACGGGCTGCGGCTTTATCGCTTTGGCGGTATTGTTCCCATTCCTCCCGAGTGAAGTGCAAAGGTGGTTTGCCTGGCCCGCCAGGAATGCAGACGTCTTGCGAAGGATTATTGTGTTCGTGTGATTGGTTCATGTCTTGGACCTCGTGGTTTACCCATTCTTCCCTCCTCTAACAACCTAACGACCGCGACGGCAAGGTCAAGTGTCGTGTCGGCGAAGCAGTTCCTTAAATTTTTTTGGACCGGACCCCCATTTTTCTCAAGATGGCCGTCGTTATAACCGATACCTTTCAACAACCGACTTGGGAAACTCGATTTTGCGGTAGAGGAGGGGAGGTGCGCCGATGGGCATGGGACCGATCATCTGGACCTGTCTGGCGCTGACTCTCCATCAGGGGCCGGCGGTCCAGGAATACTTCATGCCCAGCCGCGGCATTCGGCTTCCTCTTAAAGTAACGGATCCGAAACGAGCCAGCGAGATACAGGCATTTATCCTGCTCGTCTCCAAGGACAAAGGGAAAGTATGGGAACCTGTGGATCGCAAGCCGCCCACCGAACACGAGTTCATCTATCGTGCTCCCGAAGACGGCCCCTACTGGTTCCTCGTTCAGCAAGAAGACCGCACCGGGCGAACGAATCCCTCCAATCCCGAACGGGTCAAGCCGAGCATGGCCGTGATTGTGGACACCGCACCGCCGCAGGTCAAGGTGACGGCGGAGCGTTTGCCCACCGGCCAAATTCGCGCTCACTGGACAGCTTGGGATGCTTATCCCGATCTGCGTTCGTTGCGTCTGGACTATCACACCAGCGCCCTGCCGGAAGGTCAGTGGACGCCTTTGCCTGTCGCCTTGGTGCTGCAAGGCGATAAGGAATTTGATCCCGGCAAAGATGGCAAGGCCGGCGAGGTCCGCGTGCGCGTCCAGCTGAAGGACCAGGCCGGTAATGTGGGTGAGGATGTGTTCGTGCTGCATGCGGCGGCAGCACCTGCTGCCGGACAAGCAGAGCAAGCGCCGTTCAGTATCATCTCTACCACGCCGAGCAATCCTTCCAGTCAACCCAATCGGCTGACCAGTCAGCAGGCGCCGCCGCGCCCAACCATTGAAGCAACTCCGGGAAGCTTGGCCGTGCCCGCGTCGCCCCCGCCGCCGACTGAGGAGCCGAACGCGCCTGTTCCAAGTCCGGCCCCCCTCACCGGATTGCCTTTGGCTGTTAGTAGTTCCGTGGGGCAGGCGCCGCGCCTAGCTCAAGCCGGGACAGGCGAGGCGTCTGTGCCGCCGCCCATCCCCCCGCCGGGCAATAGCAACCTCGCTGAAGCGCCGGCCTCTTCTCCTGCTGTCAAGATTGTTAAGGCGCGCGAGGTTCGCATTGATTTCACCGTCGGCAAAGTTGGGCCTTCCGGCTTGGGCAACGCCGATGTTTACGTTACGCTCGACAGAGGCCAAACGTGGAAAAAAATGCCGGGCGAGGTGCCGATTAGTCTGCCGCCGGGCGCCGATCTCCGCGGGCCGGAAGTGTCCGGTTCGGTGGGCGTGCAGTTGCCGGCCGAGGGGACCATTTACGGCTTCCTCGTGGCCGTCAAAAGCAAGGCGGGACTGGCACCGCCTCCTCCCAAGCCGGGCGATCCGCCGCAAGCGCTGGTGGAACTGGATACGACCGCTCCAACTGGAAAGTTATTCAAGCCGCAGCTGGATCCGACCCAACCCAATACGCTCCTTCTCACCTGGGAAGCAAAGGACCGTAATTTGGGCGACAAGCCGATCACCTTGGAATGGGCCGAGCAGAAAGACGGGCCTTGGAACCTCATCGGCGAAGGCCAACTGCCCAACACCGGCCAATATCCGTGGCGTTTGCCCGAACGTTTGCCACCCCGTGTTTACCTGCGCCTGACCATGCGGGATTTGGCCGGCAACGAGTCGCGTGCCCAGACCGACAAGCCCGAACTGATCGACCTCAGCGTGCCGCAGACGAAAATCACCGGCATCGCGCCCGCTTCACGCTAACGGTCAAGCCTCGTGTTCGCATGCTTTGGCCAGGAGAATGCGGCCGCGGTTTTCATGTTTGGCGTTGCTCCGTTTGTGAACTACAATCAAAGCGAGGGCTTCGCCCAATCGCCAGGGAGCACGCATGGAGAAGATAACCGAAACTTGGGTCACGGCCCCCGACCGCCCGATCCTTTCCACACGCCGTGATGCATGTATCGTCCACATCTATCCGACCGGGCCGGGTATGGGAACGCGCTATCCGTTAGGCGACGCGCCAGTGGTCCTGGGCCGCGGCAACGACTGCGACATTCGCATCAACGATCATTCGGTATCGCGCCGCCATGCTCGTATCCAGCCCGGCGCCGACGGCTATTATGCCGTCGATTTGCAGAGTACCAACGGCACCTTCGTCAACGACAGACCGGCTTCCATCTGCAAACTGACTGACGGCGATTATCTGCGCGTCGGCAACTGCATCTATCGCTTCCTCGCTGGCGGCAACGTCGAGACCGAGTATCACGAGGAGATCTATCGCCTCACCATTATCGACGCCTTGACGGAAACGTACAACAAGCGCTATTTGCTGGAATTTCTCGACCGGGAACTGTCGCGCTCGGAACGCTATACTCGGCCGTTGGCCCTTATCATGTTCGACCTAGATTGCTTCAAGGCCGTCAATGATGAGCTAGGCCATCTCGGCGGTGACTTCACGCTCCGCGAGATGGCCGCCTGCGTCCGAAGTTGCGTGCGCAAGGAAGAGGTGTTCGCACGCTATGGCGGCGAGGAGTTCGTCATCGTCCTGCCGGAAACAGACTTGCAGGGGGCCGCCGCTGTCGCCGAACGCTTGCGGGCGATGGTCGCCAAACATCCCTTCCACTACGAGGGCAAGTCCTATCCCGTGACGGTCAGCATCGGCGTCGCCGCCACCGACGGCAGCCGTCCCCTCTCGCCGTCGGACCTCCTCAACGAAGCCGATCAAAAGCTGTTCGAGGCCAAGCGCCAAGGCCGTAACCGCGTCGTCGCTTAATTACTTCCTACAATAGCACCCAGGTTCTCTCCGGGATGCTCACGGATAAAGCCGACGCGCATGGAAATCGAAGACGCCTTTCTCCATGACATCTTGGCGCATCCCGACGAAGATGCGCCGCGCTTGATCTACGCCGACTGGCTCGACGAGCGCAATGATCCACGGGGAGAGTTCATCCGCATTCAGTGCATCTTGGCCCAACTTGGCGATGAAGATCCGCGCCGCTGGCCCTTGGAACAGCGTGAGCAAGAACTGCTGCACCAACACGGGGCGAAATGGCTGCCGAAAAATAGCGGCAACATTCCGTGTTTCTTCCGTCGGGGGTTCGTCGAGAAAATCGTACTGCTCCTGAGCGACTTCCCCCGTGTGGCGGGGCTACTCTTCGAGCAGGCGCCTATTCGCCAGGTTTCCTTGCTCGAACCATCCTTTGTTTCTTCCAGCGAACAAACACGAACCGACAGAGAACT
>JAJPIY010000170.1 GCA_021324515.1 Planctomycetota bacterium | reverse complement strand
ATTCAAGGCAATGACTGAGCAACTATATAGATTGTCGCCTTTCCGAGCGTCGCCATTCCAATCCGGACCCGGATTGCCGGTACCCCAGAAGGTAAGATTGGTATCGGGATCGTAAGAGCCGGTTACCCAGATAGGGGCGCCACCATGCAGGTAGGAATCCCCTGCCCACGTGTTTGCGCCCGGTTCGCCGGGTCCGGGGACGGTGTTAAACCGCCAGACTTGTTTGCCGGAATTTGCGTCGTACGCGGCGATGAATCCGCGAATGCCGTACTCGCCGCCGGCCACTCCCACCAGGATCTTGTCTTTCACTGCAAGGGGCGCATGGGTAATGGAGTACGCCTGCTTGTAGTCGCCAACCGTCGTCTTCCAAACCTCCTCGCCGGTGCGCGCATTGATTGCGATCAACATTGCGTCCAGTGTGCCCAAGTACACTTTGTCTCCCAGTATGGCAACTCCGCGTGATACGTTGCCGCAGCATGGATTGCGAGTGCCTTCGGCGGGCTTATGCCGATAGGTCCACAATACTGCGCCCGTGGCTGCATTCAGAGCGACCACGTCGTTTGGACTCTGAATCGTATACATCACGCCATCGACGACAATCGGCGTCACCTCATGCTTGTCGAGCGAACGGGATTGGTAGGCCCACTTCAGTTCCAGCCCAGCGGCGTTGGCCGGGGTGATTTGCGAAAGAAGGCTATAGCGCTGGCTGCTAAAGCTGCCACTGTAGGTCAGCCAGTTCTGCGGCTCCGCCGTTGGCGCACGTAAAATTCGTTCATACGAAACAGGGGTCACCGAAGCTTCGCGTTGTGGCGCGGGAGGCTCCCCTTGCGCATACAGAAACCAAACACAGGCGGTACTGGTCAATAGCAATCGCAATCTCATGTTGTGAAAAATCTCTTTCTACAGGCCCGTCCTACCCACGAGTCCCCCCATTCTACATGGGGGCGGGCACTTTAGGACCGACAGGCCCTTGGGGGTTCCAGTTTGGCGCACCGCGAAAGAAGCCGCGTAGGGCGATGCGAATTTGGCAGCATCTCCGACACAATTCCCTGGCGCTTTAGGGCCACCGGAATCTGTCCGAATCAGGCTTCCGCAACCTTGATGATCCGCTTTCCGAAGTTCTCGCCGCGAACAGGCTTAAGATGGTCGGCGGGCTCGGCTGGGCCGGGTTGCGGCTCTCCTCCCGAATGGCGCCTATGAAGGCTACCTCGCCCGTCTCGGGATCGTGACGAACAGCCGGTACGAGCCTTTACCGCCGATTGAGTTCCAGACCCCACACCGCACCTCACTTGCCTGGATGCAACATCAATTTCTGTACGCGCCAGTTTAAGATTTCGGCGACGAAGATTTCATTTTCCGAGGGGCAGGCAATCTGGTGGATCCAGCCGAACTCTTTCGGCATGCGTCCGGAGGAACCGAAATATCCGAGCAGCTTGCCATCGAGCGTCAGCTTGTAGACCCGGCCGGGATAGGCGTCCGAAGTAAACAAATACTGCGTTCCGCTGTTATTCGGGGGCGTAATGCAAACGGTCCAGGGCGCGCCGCCGGCCATGGTGCCATTGGCTGCCTGCTCGGGTGTCGGTTTGTTGCCCATCCACGGCATGGCATCGGGGGGGACAGGCACATCGACGGTGAACTGGCGTTCAAAATTGCCGTCGGAATCGAACACCTGAATGCGCCGGTTGCCGCGGTCCGCCACGTAGATGTTTCCTTTAACATCGGCAGCAATGCCGTGCGGCGTATTGAATTGACCCTGCCCCTTTCCCGGCGTGCCGAAGGACTTCACCCAGTGCCCGTTCTTGTCGAATTTGGCAACGCGGGAGTTGATATAGCCGTCGCTGATGAAAATGTCGCCTTGCGGGTCCCAGGTCACATCGGTCGGCTGGCGGAACTGGCCGTCGACCGGGGGCCGCGGCGGAGTTACGCGTGTCCATGGGCCGCCCTCATCGGATGCCTCCTTCTTGCGGCCAAACACCATGACGACCCGGCCCTCGGGATTGAACTTGATCACCATGTCGGAGCCTTTGTCGATCACCCAGATGTTGTCGTCCTTATCGACGCGAACGTCATGCGCAAACGACCAGGCATAAAGGTTATGGCCGATCTCGCGAACGAACTTGCCGTTCTGATCGAATTCCAGGAGCTGCGCGGCGGCGGCGCCGTAAGCCGGCCCGGTGCTGTTGCCGCGATTAAAGACGAAGATGTGGCCTTTCGAATTGACGGCTACTCCGGATGGCTCGCCCAGGTACATGTTCGGCGGCAGTTTGAGAATATCGATAGCGTCGAAGGCGATTTGGGGCGCCGTGGTGGATGGCTCGGTGGCGCCGAACGCGGCCAGACAAGCGAAAGCGACGAGTGAAAATCGTTTCAAGGTAGCCTCCTTGGGAAAATGCTTTAGAGTACGATATCAAATCCGCGCGCACCCAGCGCTGCCGCCCATCGCTTGATAAACTGAGAAATTCGCCGATGGCCATTAACAAGGATTTGCTCGAAATTCTGGTGTGCCCGGTCTGTAAAGCCGCACTCGATATGAAGCCCGACGAGAGCGGATTGAAGTGCGTCGAGTGCCACCGCGTTTATCCCATAAGGGATGAAATACCGATCATGCTGGTCGACGAAGCCAAAATCGAAGAATAGCCGGTGGAACGAGTTCTCGAAGCTCTGCCGCGCGGGGGCCGTGTGGCCATTATCCGGCTGCGGTCTCTTGGCGACTGTGTGTTGACCACGCCCGCTCTGAGCGTTCTGAAGGCGTTTCGCTCGGATCTATCGGTGGCGGTGGTAGTCGAAGACCGGTTCCGGGAAGTTTTTGAAGGCAACCCGGATGTAGACACGATTCTGCCGCCGAGCGTGTTGGCGATCCGGCACTTTCGTCCTCAAGTCTGCTTAAATTTTCACGGGGGGCCGCGCAGCGCGTGGCTTACGGCTCTTTCGGGCGCGCGCCGGCGCGCCGGATTCGGCCATTTCCGCCAGCAGTTCGCGTACAACATTCGCATTCCACGCGCGCAGGAAGTTCTCGGCATCACGCGCAAAGTACATACAACGGAACATTTGGCTTCGGCGATGTTTTATTTGGGGGCGCCTCAGTGCGAAATTCCGCGAGCGATCTTGCCTGTGCGCGAGGCGCCAGCCGGAAGGCCGGCAGCAGGGCGGAAGCCCTGGCCCCACATCGTCATCCATCCTTTCGCTGCCAACGCGGACAAAGCTTGGCCGGCGGCACGTTTTGTGGAAGTAGCGCAGTACCTGGAAACTTCGGGCAGCCGGGTTGCGATTATTGGCGGAGCGGCCGATGATTTCTCTCCATTTCGCTCCTTCCGTACGCTTCAGGGCGCGCCGCTTGCGGAAATCAAATTGCTACTGGCCACAGCGTCTATCTTCCTCGGCAACGATTCCGGCCCCGCCCATATGGCGGCGGCTTTCGACGTCCCTTCGGTGGTTCTGTTCGCCGCCACCGATCCCGAGATTTGGGGCCCCTGGCGCGCACCTGCTGAGGTAATCTACGCGCCCGAAGGCATCGTCACCATTCCGGTTAGCCGCGTTCTGGAGGCGCTAGCGCGCCTGCGGGTGCCGGCATGAAGGAACTGTTACGGCTTCTCGGCTACGCCCGCCGCTACTGGCCGCATTTGCTGGCGTCCACCATTCTGATGGCGATCGCCGGCGCTGCCCAGGGGGCGATGGCGCTGCTTACCAAGCCCATCTTCGATAAGGTCCTGAACCCCGCCGCGGCTCCCGGACCCATTCCGTTACTCCCGCATCCTATCTTTCACCATCAGCTCTATCTCGATCAGCTCGTACCGCTGCACAACCGGACCGTCTGGACGCTGGTGGGCTTTGCGATCATCGCAGTCTTCCTCATAAAAGGCATTTGCGATTACATCGGCAACTATCTCATCAGCTACGCCGGTTACTCATCGGTGACCGATCTGCGCAACGCGGTTTTCGACAAGATTCTGCGGCACGGCGCGGCGTTTTTTGAAGCGCACTCGACCGGGCAGCTTATGTCGTCCGTCATGAACGATATCGATCGCGTGCAGTTGGCGACTTCGCAAATGCTGGCAGACTTTCTGCGCCAGTCGTTCAGCGCTCTGGCGTTCGCGTCGGTGGTTCTGACCAGCGACTGGCGCCTCGCGGCGGTGAGCCTCACGGTGCTGCCGTTCGTGTTGCTGCCCACGCGGCTGATCGGCCGCCGCATCCGCCGCACCAGCCGCGGGACCCAAGACCGCCAGGGCGATCTGAACCAGATCCTGCAAGAGACTCTGAGCGGCCACTCGGTAGTGGCCGCATTTAATGCGGAAGCTTATGAATCGGGACGCTTCCGCGAAGCTTCGCGGCGGCTGCTCAAAAGCAATCTGCGATATACCCTGCAGCAGGCGCTCTCTTCTCCACTCATCGAACTGTTCGGCGCGGCTACCATTGTCGGGCTGCTCACTTACGCCGTGACTCAAATCAAGGCGGGCGCAATGACCGCGGGGGATTTTACGGCCTTTGTGACGGCTCTGCTGCTGCTGTACGAACCGGTCAAGCGACTGGTGGGCATTCACAATATTTTCGAGCAGGCGCTGGGGGCATCGCAAAAGGTTTTCCAGCATCTGGATCACGCCGAGCAGATCGTGGAAAAGCCGGGAGCTCCCGCGCTCAAAGGCTTCGAGCGGGCGATCACCTTCGAAGACGCTTCTTTCTGTTATCCCGGCGACCCCGAAGGCTTCCACCTGCAAGCGATCAATCTCGAAGTGAAGGCGGGAGAGGTGGTAGCGCTGGTCGGTTCCAGCGGGGCGGGGAAAAGCACGCTGGTAAATCTGCCGCCGCGCTTCTATGACGTCATCGCCGGATCGGTAAAAGTGGATGGCCACGACGTGCGCGACGTCGGCCTGGCTTCCTTGCGGTCACTGATCGGCATCGTTGCCCAGGACACTTTTCTGTTCAACGACACCGTGGCGCGCAATATCGCTTACGGCCGCGACGACATTCCAGTGGCGGAGATCCGCCGCGCGGCTCAGACGGCTCTGGCCGACGAATTCATCGAGCGGCTCCCCCGCGGCTACGAAACCGTCATCGGCGACCGCGGCCT
>JAJPIY010000401.1 GCA_021324515.1 Planctomycetota bacterium | reverse complement strand
CTGGCCGCCGCTTCTGCGGTTTGGCCGAGCATGTGCCGCGCTACCCCCAGGTTGTAGTGAAAACCCGCGTCTTGGGGCCGCAGGGCCACGGCGCGTTCCAGCCGCTGCCGCGCCAGCTCGTTTTGTCCCGCCTGATGAGCCAGCACTCCCAGCAGGTTTAGGGCTTCGGCGTGACATGGTTCGGCGGCGAGCAACTCCCGACAAAGCCGTTCTGCCGCCTCGCGTTCTTTCGCCTGGAAGTGGGCCAACGCCTGATTCCAGAGCTGGGCTAGCTCCAGGGGTGAGCGGGGGAAATTGCTCTCCTGGTTGCTTGGGCCGAAGCGTTGATGCACCTTGCTCGCCAACTCGTCTGCCATGCAGGCGAACACCGCGTCCCAGTCGCCGAACCGAGTCTGGCGGAACAAGCGCATGCTCGGATACCAGGGATTATCTTTGCGATGTTGAAAGAAGCGCCAGTCACATCCGATGCACAAGGCCACCCACACGGGAACGCCCATCCCGCCAGCCAAGTGGGCCACAGACGTATCCGAGGTGATAACCAGATCGAGGTTTTGCAGCACCGCCGCCGTATCCATGAAAGCCCCGGTGGTCTCATCGAGGCGGCAGCCCAAATCGACAACGTAAAACTGCTCCATCACCGCGTGGCGTTGTTCGCTGCCGATGCCTTTTTGCAGGCTGAATAGACGGACTCCAGGCAAGCGAGCCAAGGCAGCAAAATGTTTCAGGGGGACGGAACGCATGCAATCGCCCGAATAGAGCGGATTGCCCTGCCAGGCAATGCCGATCTTGAGGTTGGGTGGACCTTCCAGTTCGCGTCGCCATTGCTCGACCAAAGAGGGATCGGCAAACAGATAAGGAACCTCGGCAGGAAGCGTCTCCAGGGTGATGCCCAGGAGCCACGGTAGGCTCAGGAGCGGGGCTTGGACATCTACCACAGGTGCCGGTGAACCGCGCGGCACCAGGCGATCGATCCCCGGACAGCGCGACAGCAACGGAACCAACGGCGCCTGACACTCCACTACAACGGTGCCGCCACGTTGCTTGACCAGGGGGGCGAAGCGAATGGCCTGGAGCGTGTCGCCCAAGCCTTGCTCGGCCCACAGGAGGATGGTCTTGCCGTTCAGGGGCGAGCCATCCCACAACGGTTCGCGGCACGGTCGTCCCACCATGTCCGGCAGCTTCCAACGCCATTCGTACTCCGGCCAACCTTCGGCAAAGTTGCCCTTTTGTAGCCGCCATAAGGCACGGCAATGCCGGGCGCCGGGATGGTCCGGCTGGATACGCAGAACGTCCTCGATGCTGTGCAGGGCTTCGTCCAGGCGTCCCTGAGCCGCCAAGGCTGTCGCCAAATTGTGATGAGCGTTGACGAAGTCAGGCCGGAGGCGAATGGCTTGGCGGCAGAGTTCTTCTGCTTGTTGGGGCCGGCCCAACTGCGTCAGGAGGTTGCCCAGGTTGCTGTAGTGGGCTGGATCATTCGGCTCGCAGCGCAGGGCCTGTTCATAATGCGGCAGGGCCTCGTTCAGCTGCCGCCGCAAAGTCAACAAGTTGCCCAGGGCGCATTGAAAGGTGGCGTTCTCGGGACGAAGGCGGACGGCTTCTCGAAACGCGGCCAACGCTTCCTCGGAGGGTTGTCTTCGCCAATTGGGGACGCTCTGCGAGAGGACGCTTGGGCAAGAGGCAGCTTGGGCCTCATTGGACTTGCTGTATTCCTCCAGGGCTTGGCCGAGATGGTAATGGATCACCGCATCATCGGGGCGAAGCAGCACTGCGTGGCGGAAGCAAGCAATGGCCTCGCCGATCTTTCCGCGCCGCTTGCATACCAAACCGAGGTTATGATAGGCCGCACCATAATTCGGTTGGAGACGCAAGGCATGACGCAAGCAGTCTTCTGCTTCTTCGAGTTGGCCCAAGTTGAGCTTCAATTGGCCGAGATTGTTCAGGGCTGTAGGGTGATCGGGGTGCAACCGCAGGGCCTTGCCATAACTGGCGAGGGCCTCGGCAGGACGGCCCAACACCTGTTGTACCACACCCAGGTTGTAATGAAAGTCCGCATCCTCCGGACGGAGGGCAACAGCCCGGCTCAAAAGGACCAGCGCTTCGTCGTTGCGTCCCGCTTGGTGCGCCAACACGCCCAGCAAATGCAGGGCCTGGGCGTGTTGGGGTTCTTCGTGGAGGATGCGCCGACAAATCTCTTCGGCTTGCCGCGCCTCGCCTGCCTGATGATACTGCAAGGCCGTGGCAATCGCCTCGGAAAGGGCGGTCATGCTCACCTCGATGGAAACGCTTGCGGCTGATGAGCCAACAAGTCGCGTGCCTGCGGATGCTGGCGAATCGCTTCCAGAGCTGGATCGTCGATCATGCGGTTGTGTTCAGGATAATTGAGATCGTGAAAGCCTTTGTCAAGCGTTTGCGTCAATAACTCCACAGCCCGGTCGGCGTAGCCTTGGGCCCCTTTCGGTTTACCGATCCGCGCGGCGGCGGCGGAAGCGAGTGCCCACACCTGAACAGCGGCGTAAAGTACCTGGCCATTGTCTTTGGGCGCCTGGGCGAGTATACGCTCTGCCGCCGCAACGGCGGCGGCGGGGTCGCCGCGTGCCGCCGTGATACTGGCCTGGAGAAGCGCCGGCAACACGGAGGCCGCATCGCAGCGAGCCGCCTGCTCGCTGTCTTGCCAGGCCGCTTCCCACTGTCCTTGATCGCGCAGAAAGCGACCGCGCTGGAGATAAGCGGCCGCCGATTTCGGGTTCGCTTCGACGAGTCGATCGAGCCATTGGCGTGCCTGGGCCGGTTCGCCTTTCATGCAATACACCAGGGCCAGGCCGACGTAGGGGTCTGCATTCTGGGGCTGAAGTTGGATGAGTCGGCGATAATCAGTCGCAGCGTCGTCGAGACGGCCGAGGCGGCGGTAAATGTCGCCGCGAATGTTCAGAGTGGTCTCGGCGCCGGGCGGCGGTTTCTGGGCCAGGGAATCGACGACCTCCAGGGCCTCCTTGGTTTTGCCCTGCCAGAGATAGATCTGCGCCTTGCCCCAGAGGGCGTCGGGGTAATTGGGCTGCCGGGACAACGCCTCGTCCAGATCTTGCAGGGCCAGGTCGTATTGGCGACGCCCCAAATGGATCATGCCGAGGAAGCGATAGGCCTCCGGTTTTTGCGGCCAGAACACGGTCACTTTCCGCAAATCCATCAGCGCAGCATCAAAGTCCTTCAGATAGACCCAGTAAACGATGCCTCGATCACGATAAGGCTCCGCCGCATGAGGACATAAGCCGATAGCGGTCGTATAATTTGCCACGGCTTGCTGGTACTCGCCGCGCGAGACGTGCTGCTGAGCTTGCTTGTAAAACTCCAAAGCCTTCTTCTTGTCCTGGGCCAGGGCACGTTGATAGCGGGGGCCGCCGCCGGAACGTTTCCATTCCTCGTAAATGGACTGGCGTTTGAGGCGGACTTCGTCTTTATATTCGCTCCATTGCAACACGCGATTGCAGTCGGCCAGCGCCTCTTCATACTGTTTGCGGCGGAGATAGCACTCAGCGCGGTTCAAATACGCCGGCGCATAGTGGGGTTCTTTTTCCAGGACGGCGTTGCAGTCTTGGAGGGCCTGGTCCACTTTGCCTTGCCCAAGGTAGGCCAAAGCGCGGTTGGAGCGGGCCAGGGCATATTCCGGACTGCGCTCCAAAGCGGCATCATAGTCGCGGAGGGCCTGGGCGTACTGTCTCAAACGGAGATGGACCGTGCCGCGGTTGTTGTACGGCCAGGGGAAGTCCGGACGAAGTCGGATGCACGTTGTGAAACCGATCAGCGCATCCTGGAGATCGCCTAGCTGCATCTTGGCCGCGGCCCAATTGAGATAGCCCCAAAAATGCTCCGGGCGCTGCTCCAACAGGGCCGCATACTCGGCAATCTCCTGGCGATAGTGCGCGCGCGCCTTCTCTTCTTCGCCTCTGCTGCTTTCTGCCTGGCCGCGGACATGTTCGGCGTACCCGTGCCAAAAATGGTCGATGGCGGCTCCCGGCTTAACAGCGCGGGCCCGCTGATAATCCTCTTGGGCGGCTTCTGGTTGACCCAAACTTTCAAGAAAACCACCCCGCTGCGCATAAAGGGTGCGCATCCCCGGCAAGACCTTTTCCGCCCGATTGAGCCAATCGACCGCTTGTTGGGCAACTTGCTGGCGTTGGGCCGCTTCGGCGTTCTTGGCCCATTCGCTTTCGAGCAGGGCAGACACCAAGAACATATCGAAGACGTCTTCTTTGAACAGCTGTTCTTGTTCAGCGTTCAACAGCGGTTTCGGTTTACGGCCTTGCTCGATGGCATCGTACAGCACTCGGAGTTTGCGACAGTATTCTCGTCCCTGATCCATTTGTTGCGGAGAGCTGCGCGAGCCAAAAATGTAGGCGAAGCGTGCATTATCCAGCAATTTCTTGAACTGGTCATACACGTCGACGCTGTCTCGGAGCTTCTGTAAGCGGTCGCGTTGGTCGTTTAGCTCAGCAGTACCGTCCAGCAGAGGATTAGACCATTGGAGAAGATCGGCAGCGCGCCGGACATCGCCAATGAAGAGAGCATCGGTGGCTTGTTTGAAGCGCTCTTCGGCTTGATCGCGGACCCGAGCCACAGTCTGTTGTTCGCGCAGCAGGCGCAGGCCCAGGCCGCCGCCACTGATCGCTACCAGCAGCAGCAACAGGCCGACGGCGGTGTAGAGGCCGGCCATTCGCGGATTACGGCGACACCAACGCCAGGCACGCTCCGGCAGTGACACCGGCCGGGCGCGGATCGGTTCGCCATTCAGAAAGCGCCGCAGATCCTCGGCTAATTCTCCGGCATGAGCATAGCGTTTGCCCGGCTCCTTTTGCAGACTTTTCAGGCAGATAACTTCCAGATCGCGCGGCGTCTTGGTTTGCAGCTGAGTGGGCGGGACCGGTTCTTGGGTACGCACTTGTTGTATGGTGTCCAAGAGGGTGGCGCCTAGAAACGGCGGTCGGCCGGTCAGCATCTCATAGAGGATCGCTCCCAGGGTGTATTGGTCGGAAAGGGGTCCGATGTCGCGAGTACGGCCTTCGGCCTGTTCTGGAGACATGTAGCTGGGCGTCCCCATCAAGGTGCCGGTGCGCGTCTGGCTGGATTCCTCGGTCTCTTCCAGGCGCTTGGCCAGGCCAAAGTCGGTGATCTTGGGGATCCCGTCGCAAGTGAGCAAAACGTTGGCCGGCTTGAGATCGCGGTGGATAATGTTTTGCTGATGAGCATAGTACATGGCCCGGGCCAGGGCTTCGGCGATTTCGGCGGCCTCGCGGGCCGGCAGCGGCTTGCCACTCATTTTCTGGTGCAGCGAGCCGCCTTCAACAAATTCCAACGAGAAAAAAGGCAAGCCGTTATGCTCGCCGACCTCGTAGACCTGCACAATGTTGGGATGACGCAAGCGGGCGACGGCTTCCGCCTCGATACGAAAGCGTGCCAGCTCCCGTTGACCAGCGTGACTGCCGGCTAACAACATCTTCAGAGCAACCAGACGGTTAAGGCCCCGTTGCCGGGCCTTGTAGACCACGCCTACAGCCCCGCGCCCCAAAACGCCGAGCACCTCATAGTTAGCCACCAGGATTTTCGTCTTGTCCTTAACTTGGCAGCTGTCTTCGGTAAGGGTGAAAGAAGCGCCTTCTGAATCCGAAGCACTATCCGCACCTGCCTGGGGGGGCAGATGGTCCATCGTAAGAAGCGCGTTGTCCGGTGGTTTCTCCGATAGATCGACTGTGGCGTCGTCCTGAGGAGAGAATGGCAAATTCAAGGCCGGAGGTGCATCAACCGTGGCATCGCTGCATGAAGATGGTTGCCCAGGCGTGTTCGGGGACATCTCCGGCGGCACATCGACGGTAGCATCGTTGCACGAAGACGGTTGCGGGGCCGCGTCGAGGCTTGTCTGCGTAGGCGATTCCTGCATGGGAGCCTTCTCCAGTTGGCTGGTCGGCAAGCAACCTTGAATGAACAGCGAAAAGCGAGCCTAATTAAGCGAGAGACGGACAAACCCTGTGGCCATTCCTCCGTTCAGCGTCGCCATGCCCAAGTTACACTGGACACGGGTAGCTGTGACACTCCTTCTTCCATCCCCATAAGGGTAAGAGAAAAAGTTATGTTCCCTTCAGTCGGGGGCGGTATATCTTCTCGCGCTAAGTGCAAATCATTATGAACCGTCGGAAGCAAGTCGTCTAGAGAACTTTTCTCTTCGGCTTTGCCCTGATGCTCGGATGCACGTATTCTCGTTCAGGCAAGCTGTATCGAGAGTACCCGATACGATCGATTTTCTCAGGGTGCCGAGGACGAGCGCCTGGCCAAGCGAAGATAATGCTTGCCACCGTTTGACTCCGTGAGAAAGACCGGCAATAGTTGCCTATCGCCTGCAATGCGCTTACATCAGGAGGATGTTGCCGTGATTGTGCCTGCCCGTTTCTCCTTTGCCTTCACATTGGGATTATCGCTGCTGCCTGCCGCTTCCGGACGTGCTGAGGAGCCGCTCGTACCGGAGCCGCCTCGGCCGATCAGCCTCACCAATCAAGAGATGGCCGAAACTATCGCCGCCCGCTTGCGTCAGAGCAGTCAACTCCAGCATTATGATGTGACTGTCCGCTTCCATGAAGGAGCGGCGGAGTTGACCGGCTCGGTGACCGATAGCGAACAACACGCTCGGGTGCTGCGTTTGGTGCAAGAGGTGCCGGGTGTACAGCGGGTGATCGACCGTCTGAGCGTGGCTGGCGCGATTGTGCCAGTACAGGCCGGCGGTATTCCCGAAGTGCTGCCGCCTGTGTCGGGGCCTAATGCAGCGCCGTCTGCGTCTCCACCGTCTTCGTCTCTGCCGCCTCCGCCCGCCGCCGCGGCTGGCAATGCTCCTGCCGCGTCGCCTCCAGAGGCGACGCCGATCTTCCAGGCGCCAGCCCCTGCGCCCCATCATTTGAACCCGCCGCGGATGCCGCCCTACGCTTGGCCGACCTACGCACCCTACAACAATTACTCGCGGGTGGCTTATCCTCTGGCGTATCCTTACAACAGCTTCCCATTCATCGGCCCGGTCTATCCCTTCCCCAAGATCCCCTTGGGCTGGCGCTCGGTACGGCTGGAATGGGACGACGGCTTCTGGTGGTACAGCAAGACCGCCACACGCTGGGATTGGTGGAAACTACGCTACTATTAATAGACAGATAGTCTGCTTATCGATTTCTGATTGATGGTTGATAAACAATCATCAATCAGAAATCGCAAATCAACTGCCGACGGAGGGTTGAGACCTCGCCCAGATCAAGCACGCGATGACCCGCGATCGCATGGCAATGCAAGGTTTGCCAATACCGCACTGGCAAGACGTTGACCCCGGCGGCTTCTTTGGAGAAGGCCGGTAAAATCAGCCGCTGAGGCCCACTCAGATAACAAGGCCCATCAAGGGCGTCCGG
>JAJPIY010000174.1 GCA_021324515.1 Planctomycetota bacterium | reverse complement strand
TGCTTTTCATGATGCTTGCGTTGCTCAGCGTCCTGCTCGTTCCCACGCAGAGCATGGGAACGGGAGACCTTGACAAACTGGCCGAAAACGCACGGACGGTGCTTGCCGCCGTCGTCCGCGCCGCCAGCGAGAACCATCGTTTGTCGCCTCCCCCTACCTTCTGCCAAGCGGCAGCAAAAGGGGGGAACGCGCGTGCCTCTTTCCGGCGCAGCGGCGATGAACTGACGGTATATTACGTGCGAGTGGCGGCAGCGGCGGCGCGGCAGCTACCAGAAAAAGAAGCGGCGCCCGCATTTCTGCTGGCCTTGGGCATCGCCCTGGATGATTCACCGCAGTTGCGGACGAACCTGATGACCCGCGGACTGTGGCGCAAGGTCGAAGCCGACGACGCCCGCAAGCAACGCTTGGCCGTCTTGGGCGAACCGACGGTGCATGGCCGGCACGATTGGGCCCAACATTTCGCGGTCTCAGCCGCCCTGACCGCGGTGGCCGGCCCTCAGGCCGCCGAGAGCGCCGGCCTCCTCAAGGAAATGCTCGATGCCCGCGGCGGCAGCGGCTTCAGCTTCGCCGACCTGGCCGCCGACTTCGCCGGCGTCGCCTTCGCCCGCTGCCTGATCGACCAACCCAGCCGGCTCGCTGCTATCGAAAAATCGTTCCGCCTTGACGACTTTATTCTCTCACCGCGTGGCTTGCCCGAAGGATTGACCCTGGCCCAATTCACCAAACAATATGGCTCGCTCCAGGACGAGCGCTATCTGCGCGTGCAGGCAGATATCCGCAAGCGCATCGCCGCTCTGCCAGGGCATCGGGAGAAGAAGTGAAGGACACAAAGCGAACGCAGAGGATGGTCTGCTGCTCTTTGTACCCCCCGTGTTTGACTTCGCCTAACAGGGCTTGACGCCGAAGCATCCATGCCCAACATTAGTTATCAATGCTGTGATACTCGCCGTCGCCCTCCAACCTGCAACACGAGAAGACAACCTATGCTTTCTCCCTTTGACAAACAGATGTTCTCAACCACCGGATGTTTGCTGGCGCTGCTCCTGTTTGGTCCTCGTCTGGGGGCTGCTGAGGGGAAGCATTATACGCAAAGGCCGGAGATCGCTCCTGCGGAAGTGCGCGGCGAAGCGGCGAAGCCCCAAGCGGAGGCGACGCACCTGCAAGACGACCTTTTAAAAAACGGCCCGACACCGCAGTGGATCTGGGGAGCGGATGACAATCGCCGCTATGTCCTGCGCAAGGAATTCGAGGGAGGAGCGACAAGGGGCTGGTTGAAAGCCAGCTGCGACAACCGCATGAGGCTCCTACTCAACGGCCAAGAAATCGCCCGGACCAGCGATTGGCAAAGGCCAGTCGAAGTGGAAGTGAGTAAGCTCCTCAAGCCGGGCAAAAATGTCCTGGAAGCGGACGTGACCAATCTGGGGGGGGCTGCCGGCTTCGTCCTCAAGCTCGCGCTGGCGAAGCCGGGGGAAAAAACGCGCTACATCATCTCGGATGCCAGCTGGCAAGCACGGGAACCGCGCAAGAGCACCAAGCCTGTATCGGCCCGCACGGTCGCCCCGCTCGGCGACGGCCCCTGGAAGGACGTTTTCGCCGCCCCGGCTTCCGTCAGCGTGTTCGCGAATACCTTTCGCCTTTTGCCAGGCTTTCAGGTTGAACGGCTATTCACCGTGCCGCGCGAGGAGTTGGGTTCGTGGGTGTCCCTCGCCTTTGACAACAAGGGCCGGCTCATCGCCAGTGATGAAGGACGCAAGGGCCTGTGCCGCATCACCTTGCCGCCCGTGGGCAGTTCCCAAGAAGTCAACGTGGAGCGCCTGGACGTAAACATCTCCGGGGCACAGGGATTACAATGGGCGTTTGACAGCCTGTACGTGATGGTCAACGGTCCTGGAAGCGGTTTGTATCGACTGCGGGATACCAATGGCGATGACCGCTTCGACGAAGTTACCAAACTGCGGCCGTTGGCCGGCGGCGGCGAGCACGGGCCTCATGCGGTGCGGCTAGCGCCCGACGGCCAATCGTTGTATTTGGTCTGCGGCAACCACACCGATCCGCCGCCGAAGATCGATGCCAGCCGCATTCCCACCAACTGGGGCGAGGATCTGCTGTTGCCCCGCCAGTGGGACGCCAACGGCCATGCCCGCGGCCGGCTGGCCCCTGGCGGCTGGATCGCCAAGACCGATCTAGATAGTAAGAAGATCGAGTTTTTTAGCATTGGATATCGCAACGCCTATCGCTTTGCCTTCAACGGCGACGGGGAAATGTTCGCCTACGATTCCGACATGGAATGGGACATCGGCATGCCGTGGTATCGGCCGACGCGCCTGGTCCATGCCACCAGCGGCAGTGAGTTTGGCTGGCGCAGCGGTACGGGCAAATGGCCGGCCTATTACGTCGATAGTCTCCCCCCCGTCCTCGACATCGGGCCAGGTTCGCCGGTCGGCATGACCTTCGGCTACGGCGCCCGCTTTCCGGCTAAATATCAGAAGGCCTTGTACCTGCTCGACTGGACCTTCGGCACCATCTATGCAATACACCTGGAGCCGGACGGCAGCAGCTACAAAGCCACTAAAGAAGAATTCTTGTCGCGTACGCCGTTGCCGTTGACCGATGCGGCCATTGGCCCAGACGGGGCCCTCTATTTCACCATCGGCGGCCGCGGCACCCAATCCGAACTGTTCCGCGTCACCTACATCGGCACGGAACCGACTACGCCGGTCGATCCGCACGATTCTCGCAATGCCGAACAACGGGCCCTGCGGCACAAATTGGAGGAGTATCATCGCCCGGCGGCAGACCAGGCCAAAGCCGTCGCTTTCATCTATCCGCACCTGGGCCATAGCGACCGCTTCATCCGCTACGCCGCTCGTGTGGCCTTGGAGCATCAGGCCCCCCATCTGTGGCAGGAACGCCTGCTTCGCGAAAAAGACGTCGAGACCCTTCTCACCGGTGCGGTTGCATTCGCGCGGCAGGGCGACAAAAAAGGGCAAGCCCAACTGCTCGCCGCTCTCGATCGACTCGATTACGACAAGCTGACCGAGACGCAACAACTGGAATTGTTGCGCGTCTATCAACTGATTTTTATCCGCATGGGTAGCCCCGACGCGGCCACGGCCGCACGCTTGACCAAGAAGCTCGACGCCCATTATCCCGATAAAACCGATCCGTTGAATCGGGAATTGGTTACCCTGCTGGTCTATCTGAAGTCGCCGACGGTCCTTGCCAAGACCATCGAGCTAATGCGGCAGGAATCCAAGAAGACAAATGTCGAGCAGATGGAGGAACTGCTGGCGCGCAATCGCGGCTACGGCGACCCGATCGCCAAGACGCTCGCCAATGGGGCTGATCTCCAAAAATTGCACTATCTGTTCGTGCTCCGCAATCTGCGCGACGGCTGGACATGGGAGCAGCGCAAGTTCTATTTCGAGTGGCTCAACGATGCGCGCAAACACAGCGGCGGGGCCAGCTATCAGGGCTTCCTCAACAACATCGAAAAGGAAGCCTTCGACAACGCCACCGAATCCGAACGCCTGGCCATTGAAGCAGCCGGCCTGCGCAAGCCGTTTCAAATGAAGGAACTGCCCAAGCCGAAAGGACCGGGACGCGATTGGAAGCTCGCTGATTTGGTCCAGTTCGCCCAACCCAAATTGAAAGACCGCAATTTTAAAAACGGTCAACGAATGTATGCGGCGGCGCGCTGTATCGTGTGCCATCGCTTCAACGGCGAAGGCGGCGCCACCGGACCAGACCTCAGCCAAGTCGCCGGCCGCTTCAACTTGAAGGACCTTTGCGAAGCGATCCTCGAACCGAGCAAGGTCGTCTCCGACCAGTATCGCGCTTCGGTCGTCACCACTGACAGCGGCAAAATTTACACCGGCCGTATTGTCAATGAAACCAAGGACGCCCTGACGATCCTTCTTGATCCCGAAGATTCGACGAAGATCGCCGAGGTCAAAAAGAGCGCCGTTGAAGAGATCAAACCTTCGCCGGTGTCCTTAATGCCGGAGGGGTTACTCAAGCCGCTCAATGACGAGGAGGTGCTTGACCTGCTTGCTTATCTGCTATCGCGCGGCGATCCGCAAAGCCCGATGTTCCGCAGATAAACGTGCCCCTTCGGCGTCACCAGGGGGAAAGCGCCAAGAAAAAGCAAAAAATATTCTAAAAATCGAAAATAAGAGGCCAAGGAGTATCTATCCCTCATTGCCTCGTTCCGCCCAGGGCCAGGGAAGCAACTATCCGCCGCTTGCAGATTAGCAATTCGTTGAGGCAATGGTGATGCTCTCGCTGCGGTCGGGGATCGCCACATCGGCGAAGCCAGCCGCCCGCAGTCCATCGGCCAGTGCCGCCGCACGTTCTGGCTCGCCGTGGACCAGCCGCACTTGACGTGCCGTTCCGACTAAAGGCCTCAGACGCTCCACTAGGCCGTCGTGGTCGGGGTGGCTGGACAGACCGTTGAGCACGGCCACTTCCGCCTTGAGGGCCAACGACCGCCCGAGGATGCGCACCTCGGGGCAACGCTCTAGCAGGCGCCGGCCCAGCGTATCGGCGGCCTGCCAGCCGGTAAGCAATATCGTACAACGGCAGTCTTCGATATGGTGTTTGAGATGGTGCAACACACGGCCGGCCTCGCACATGCCGCCGGCCGAAATGATGATGCACGGCTCGCGCCTCTCGTTCAGCGCGATGCTCTCATGCACTTTATCGAGGTAGTATATGTGCTGCTCACCGAACAAACCCGAAGGTCCGCGCACCAGATGCAACGTGGCTTCGTTGAAGCACTCCGGATGAGCGCGGAAGACTTCGGTGGCCCGCAGGGCCAACGGACTATCGACGAAAACGGGCAAATCCGGCAGGCGTCCGGCGCTCCTCAGTTGATGCAGAAAATAAAGGATGGTCTGAGTACGTCCGACGCTGAAGGCGGGGATGATGAGTTTGCCGCCCCGCTCGGCGGTGCGCAATACCACGTCGCCAAGCTGCGCCGCCGTTTCCTCTATCGCCCCATGCTGGCGTCCGCCGTAGGTGCTTTCGCAGATGAGCAGCGGAGCCGGCGGCACCGGGGCCGGCGCACGCAGGACGGGCAGCCCGGCTCGCCCCAGATCGCCGGTGTACGTCAGGGACCATGTGCCGCTTCGTCCTGCGCCGCGCAGCCGAATCATCGCTGAGCCGAGTAGGTGGCCAGCATCCACAAACTCCGCCTCCAGGTCTGGTCCAATCGGGAACGGCGTGTCATAAGGCACAGCCTGCAAGCGAAGCAGCGTCCGGTAGACATCGCGACCGTCGTACAGCGGTTCGAGTGCTGGTTCGTCACGACGGCGGCGACTATGGAGATGATTCGCATCTTCTTCATAGATTTTAGCGGCGTCGCCAAGCAGGACGGCGGTCAAGGCGCGTGTGGCTGGCGTACAGTAGATGGGGCCGGCAAAGCCCTGCTTGACCAGGTTAGGCAGGTTGCCGCAGTGGTCGATGTGGGCATGGCTGAGCAAGACGGCGTCCAGGTCGCGTGGGCGGAAGGGGAATTGGTGATTGCGCGTATGGTCCTCAGCGCGGCGGCCCTGGTACAATCCGCAATCCAAGAGCAAGGATTGGCCGCAGGCCTCCACCTGATGCATCGAACCGGTGACGGTGCGGGCGGCGCCCCAGAAGGTGACGGTGGCTGCGGAAGAGGATTTGGGTCTTTTGGTCATGCCTTCATTTTATTATATGAAGCTTGGGCGGGGGCGCCCCTTTCCCTCTTTCGCCGCCGAATGCGTGAATAAGGAACTACACAAGAAACGCTGCGGTTTTAAACCAGGCTGTAACTCCAACTCACAGGGCGTCCCTTGTGATAAGGCATGACGCCGTGGAACTGTCGCTGGGTGTGCTCGAACACCAGCGGCAAAAAATGGCGATCACCCTCCCACAAAGGCAGCTCGAACAGCCGCTCCCTGTCAACCCATTCGAGTTCGCCCTCGGCGTTGCGAGCATAAGGTTCGCCGTGGAAACGATCGATGCGAAAAATGAAGCCGAACCAATCTTCGCCGTGCTTGCCGAAGCCCGGCCAGCTTACCGTGCCGCGCAGCAGCAGGGCCGTGCATTCCAGACCGCTTTCTTCCTGGATCTCGCGGCGGATGCAAGCGACGACGTCTTCGTTGCGATCGAGTTTGCCGCCCAGGCCGTTGTACTTGCCGTAGTGCGGATCATTCGGCCGGCGGTTGCGGTGAACGAGCAAGACGCGCCGTCCATCCGGCGAAAGGACGTAACCCAAGGTGGCGAGGATGGGAGTGAAAGGCATGATGAGGCCGTCAACCAAAAGATCAAGGAGCGAAATAAAGAGTATTCAGGTACACTTCCTGCTCGATATTTGCCGGCGGCCGCAGGACGCCGCGTAACTGAGCGGCCGCCGACAGGGCCGTATCGACGTCGGGGAACATCCACGGTTGATAGGGCCGTCCCGGCTGCCGGTCGCAGGCCAGGAGAGTGAACGGCCCCACGCAAACGCGGACCCAGAAGCCACCCCCTTCAGGACAAGCGACTTCTTCGACGCGGCCCGAAGCGCCCTGGGACCAGTACCGCAACGCTTGCAGTAATTCGTGAGCTAAACGCCCCGCTTGTGCAAAAGGCACTTCCCGGAACGTATTGAGAGAGCCTGGGCGCAGCAGCAACAAGTCCCACGATAGCGCACGCGGCCGCAGAACCAAGAAAGTCCGCCGTCCGGGCGGCGCCAAAATGCCAAGGGCCGAGGGGCCTGCTTGACGCCCCTCCACGCGGCGCAGCGGACACATGTTTGCTCCTTCCTCGCCTTCGCCAAAATCAAAAGCAGTGTATACTGGGCACGGGGAGATTGGACATTTTTTCCCCCTTCCCCCCCACCCCCACCCTCCCCCACCAGGGGGGAGGGAGAAAGGTGGCAGAAGCGATTGCGAAGCGCCGTAACTACAATGAGCCGAACGGCCCGCCCCGGCGAGCGCGGGCTTGCCCGTTCCACCTCGGGAGACTCCCATGACCGGCGCCCCGCCCTGCCGACGTTCCGTCCCGCGCACCCTCCGCGGC
>JAJPIY010000407.1 GCA_021324515.1 Planctomycetota bacterium | reverse complement strand
TGAAATAATCGTTTAGCCGCGAGCCGGAGGCGAGCGCAGTCGCGCTCGCCTACGGGTGAAATAATCGTTTAGCCGCGAGCCGGAGGCGAGCGCGACCGCGCTCGCCTCCGGGTGAAATAATCGTTTAGCCGCGAGCCGGAGGCGAGCGCGACCGCGCTCGCCTACGGCTCGCGGCTAAACGAAAAATCAGCCCCTTGCGGATGCCGTACCATCTTCCTATGATGCCCGCATGATCCCTGCCGTGTTGAACCGTTCCGTACCATTCCGCTTCCTGATCTTACCTTTTGTGTTCGTTCCGACATGCCTGGACGCGGCGGAAACGAAGACAAACACCGACGGTCATCCGATCGTGCCCGGTTTCGAGCGCTTCTACGCAGATGCGGCAGCAGATGCTGCCAAGGGCGGCCGACTGCTGCTGGGCGAATTGAACTGCACGAGTTGCCACAAGACGGAAGCCGCGTTGCCGCGCAAGCAAGCCCCGATCCTCGATGGCATCGGCAGCCGCGTCCGGCGGAGCTATCTGCGCAGGTTTCTTCGCAATCCGCAAGCGGTCAAGCCGGGCGCCACTATGCCCAACCTCTTCGCCGCCCTGCCCGAAGCCGAACGCGACGAGAAGGTCGAAGCCTTGGTCCACTTCCTTGCCTCTACCGGCAGCTTCCCGCAGGAGCGGCTCGATCCCCAAGCGGTCCCTGTGGGCAAGCAGCTCTATCACCAGGTCGGCTGTGTCGCTTGCCACGGCAGCCGCGACGACAAGGGCCAGGCCGCCAAACGGCTCCCCACCTCCGTCCCCTTGGGCGATCTGCCCAGCAAATATTCGCTCGCCAGCCTGGCAGCGTTTCTGGAAGACCCGCTGGTCCTTCGTCCCTCGGGCCGCATGCCCGGCCTGCTCAACAAGCAGGAAGCCAAGCAGGTCGCCCATTATCTGTTGCAGGTCCAGAGCATCGATCCTTCCGAGGCATTTCCCCTTCAGCCGGCGTTGGTGGAAAAAGGACGAGAGCTGTTCGCATCCGTCGGCTGCGCCAACTGCCATCAACTGAATAGAGACGGCAAGGCTGTCTCCTCTTCTCGACAAGCGCCGGTTTTGAAAGACCTCCGCGGGACAGGCGGTTGTTTGGTCGATAGACCGGCCAAAGGACTGCCGTGGTATTCACTCAGCACGGCCCAGCGCCGCGCCTTGGCGGCGGCCCTCCAATCTCCGGCAGCGGCCAAAGCGGACGCCGAAGAACACATCACCCATGTCCTGACAACGCTGAATTGCTATGCCTGTCATCAACGCGGCAAGCTCGGCGGCGTCGAAGAGGGCATCAATGGCTTTTTCGCTACGACACAGCCGGAGATGGGGGAGGAAGGGCGGCTCCCGCCGCCTTTGCACGACGCCGGCGCCAAGCTGCGGCCAGACTATTTGCAGCACATCTTCAACCACGGGGCCCACGATCGCCCCTATATGTTGACGCGCATGCCGCGCTTCGGCGCGGCCAATGTGCCGGGATTGATCGAAGCGTTGACGGCCGCGGACAAGGGTAAGGTACAGCCGGTCGCCCCGGTGACGTTCCGGGAGCCGATCAATCGCGTCAAGTCCGAGGCGCGGAAAATGTGCGGCGGCAATTCGCTTGGCTGCGTCAAGTGCCACACCTTCGCCGGCCACAAGGCCGAGGGCGTGCAGGGCATCGACATGCTGCTGATGCGGCGCCGCCTGCAACACGATTGGTTTTATCGCTACTTGCTCGATCCACAAAAGCTGCGTCCCGGCACGCGCATGCCCACCGCCTGGACGAACGGCATGAGCGTCTTGCCCGATGTCCTCGGCGGGAGTGCGGCCCAGCAGATCGAAGCGATCTGGGTTTATCTGCAAGACGGCGGCAAGGCGGCGCTGCCGGCGGGCCTGCGCAAATATTCCATCCCACTGATTCCGGACAAAGAAGCGATTGTTTATCGCAATTTCATCGAAGGCTCGGGAACACGCGCCATCGCCGTGGGTTATCCGGAGAGAGCACACCTATCTTTCGACGCCAACGATTTGCGGCTGGCGCTGCTCTGGCAAGGCGATTTCCTCGACGTGGCCCGGCACTGGACCGATCGCGGCGCCGGCTTCGAGCCGCCCCTGGGGGATAACGTCGTCCACCTGCCGGCCGGCGTCGCCTTTGCCGTGCTGGCCAAGGACGACGATCCGTGGCCGAGCCATTCCGCGAAGGAACTCGGCTACCAATTCCGCGGCTACCGCACCACGGCCGATGGCCGACCGACCTTCCTCTACACTTGCTGCGGCATAAGGATCGAAGATTTCCCCAACGCCGTGGCTGGTAAGCCCAGCCCGTCGATTCGCCGCGTGCTGACGCTGACGGCCGACAAACCCGTGGCCAACCTGTGGTTCCGCGCTGCCGTCGCCGACAAGATCGAACCCACCAGCCCGGGGACGTATCGCATCAACGGTGAGTGGACCCTGAAACTTGAAGCAGCGAAGGTTCGCAAGAATGGTGGCAAGATGGAGCTGCTGGTACCTGTGCGCTTCCACGAAGGCAAAACGCGTATCGTGCAAGAATTCGTGTGGTAAGCCGGAGAAATCATGAAACGAACCTCCCTCCTTGTTTGTTGCCTCTTTGTCGCTCCATTACACGCCGCAGATAAACCGCCGACGGAGGACGATTACTACAAAATCCTCCGTTATGACATCCCCAAAGGCGAGATCCTGGAAGTCGGTGCTCTCGATTTCATGCCGGACGGCCGGCTGGCCGTCGGCACGCGCCGCGGCGAAATCTGGATGGTGCAAAATGCCCTCGCCGACGATCCCCGCAAGGCCCGCTTCAGACGCTTTGCCCGCGGCTTGCAGGAAATCCTCGGCCTGGCTGCCAAGGGCGATTGGCTCTACGTCACCCAGCGCTGCGACCTGTCGCGTCTCAAGGACAGCGATCACGACGGCAAGGCCGACATTTTCGAGGTCGTCAACGACGATTGGGGCCTCAGCGGCGATTATCACGAATACGCTTTCGGCTCGCGTTTCGACAAGGAGGGCAACATCTGGGTGGTGTTGTGTCTGACGGGTTCCTTCACCAGCGAGGCCAAGTTCCGCGGCTGGTGCCTGCGCATTACGCCGGAGGGCAAAATGATCCCGACGTGCAGTGGCATCCGTTCGCCGGGCGGTATCGGCATGAACGCCGACGGTGAGATGTTTTATACGGACAATCAAGGTCCGTGGAACGGCACATGCGCCTTGAAGCATCTTGTGCCCGGCGGCTTCATGGGTCATCCCGCCAGCTTCAAATGGTATCCGTTGGCCAAAAACATGGGACCGACTCCGGCGATGCCCAAGGACAAGAGCCGATTTATGACCGAGGCCAAACGCATCCCGCAATACATCCCTTCGGCCATCCTTTTTCCCTACGGCAAAATGGGCCAGTCCGCCAGCGGCATTGACTGCGACCTCTCCGGCGGTAAATTCGGTCCCTTCGCCAAGCAACTCTTCGTCGGCGATCAGACGCACAGCACCGTGATGCGCGTCTATCTGGAGAAAATAAACGGCCGCTATCAGGGGGCTTGTTTTCCGTTTCGCCAAGGTTTCGCCTCCGGCAACGTGCCGATCCGCTTCGCCCCAGATGGTTCGCTGATCGTCGGCGGCACCAACCGCGGCTGGGGTTCACGCGGTCCCCAACCGTTCGCCCTGGAACGCTTGGTGTGGACAGGTAAAGCGCCTTTTGAGATCCACGAAATGCATGCCAAACCCGACGGCTTCGAGTTGACCTTCACGCAACCGATCCATGCCCAGACAGCCGCCGATCCGAAATCCTATGCCATGAAGACATACACCTACATCTACCGCGCCGAATACGGCAGCCCAGAAGTGGATCACACGTCACCGACAATCGATCGCGTCACGATCGGCGCCGACGGCAAAAGCGTGCGGCTGTACGTGAGCAAATTGCAGGAAGGGCACATTCATGAGCTATCGGCGCCCGGTGTGCGTTCGGCGGACGGCCTGCCGCTGTTGCACAAAGAGGCGTATTACACACTCAATTACGTCCCGGCGAAATGATTTGTGGAGTTCGGGACCGATTCGCCGCTTATGGCACTATTTCAAACGGGAGTTTGCCGCTGATCCGATAGGCATAGAAATGGCTATCTAGGGTGAAGACACGAACCAACCCAAGGTACTCTGCTGCTGTCACTACCGAGGCATTTGCCAAGTCCATCCGCGCATCGCTATATTGTCGCATCAATTCTCGCATCCGCTCCCATTCTCGGTCCTGCGGCGCGTGCAAAACTACTAACCTATCCGCCAGGTAGCCCCATAGCTCCTCTTGTGCGGCCATGCCGCCCGCGCGTCCTAGTAAATACATTGCCTCTGTCAAGCAGGGCCATGTCACGAGGAGCGGGCGTGGCGGCAATACTTTGAGGGCCTCAACACAGCGCTCGCGGTGCAGGTCATCGCGGTCGATCAGCGCGACCAAGGGGCCGGTATCGCACAGGGTCATAAGTTACCCGCTTTCCGCTTGGATTGCAGATAATCGAGGAATTTCTCCCCCCCGTTCTCGGAGAGATGTTCTGTCCCACCACTGCTAATACCTCCGGTTCGACCTGCGAAGAGATCAGCAAGGGTTTGCGGCGGCGTGGCAATCTCGCCTCTCGGTACTACAGGCGCAGCTGCGACAAGATGAGCGGCGATCCAATCGACCGGCGTCATCCCGTTGGCCTCCGCAACCTTTCGTAATTGCTCATACAGCGCATCCGGGATTTCGAGTGTCTGGCTCATGGTCCTCTTTCGATTCGGGGTGATTCTCTCTGCTGGCTGGCAGTCTAGCATTCGTCGATTCCTGAAGGAAGGGAGTTTTTAGCAGAAGGCAACCTGCTAAAGTTGATGGCAAAAATCCCTTTTCTAAGTTTTGCAAGTACGGCAACATTAGCTGCTCTCTGTTCCCAAGTCCGCTTGATTGATGGCATCGATCATCTGCCGTAATCGGCCGAGATTGCGGCGATCGAAACGAAAACGCAGGCGCGGCAGAGAAGCGATGTGGGCGTCGTTAGCTTCCTCTGGAAGCGCCTCTGTCTGTTCCAGAGTGCCCCCGACGATGATGTCAGCAAACTCGCCGCGGAGGCGCTGCACTGTCTCTTCAGAGAGCCGATGCCGCAGACGCAATAGTAAATCGCCGTGGACGTAACGCATGCTGTGGTAGACACGGTAAAATCGCAATACCTCGGCGATGGCCTCATCCACCGAATTGGTGACTTTGAACAAGGACATGTCGGCTGGCGAGATCAATTCGCGTCCCAACAGTTCGTCTTCGATGTACTCGCGCCAGCGCAGCCAATAATCGCCGCCTGGTTCGTCGATCATGACAATGGGAAACATCTGGGCTTTGCCTGTCTGCACCAGCGTCAAAACCTCGAAACACTCGTCTTGTGTACCGAACCCCCCGGGAAACAGGGCGATGGCATCGGACTCTTTCACGAACAGGAGTTTGCGCGTGAAGAAGTATTTCAGGTGCATCAGCTTCAGGTCGCCGCGGATGATAGGGTTGGCCTCTTGCTCGAAGGGAAGCAAGATGTTGACGCCGATGCTTTTTTCCCGTCCGGCGCCGACGTGTCCGGCCTCCATGATGCCGCTGGCGGCGCCGGTGATGACCATCCAACCTTCCTCGGCGATACGGCGGCTGAACTCGACAGCGGCGGCATAGGCCGGATGGCTTGCGGGTAGACGCGCCGAGCCGAAGATCGTCACTTTGCGCAGGTGCCGATAAGGGGCGAACACCTTGAAGGAGTAGCGCAGTTCTTTCAAGGCCGTGCTGAGCAACTTGATGTCGCCGCGGGTAGCGCCATCGCGGAGGAGCTTATCAGCAGTCTCGCGGATCTGCTGGGCCAGCTGCTCGACGCCGATGAGGCGGCGGTCGTCGGTCGCTGCATCATCGTGGACCTGCTGAAAAACGCCAGAAAACGAAGTCTGTTCGGGACCGGGAGAGGGATCGCGCATGAGACAACAACTCACCTAGAGGAGAGGTTTGCTGAGCAAGAGGGCCTAAGCCTTCTGAGGTTCGCCCTAGAGACTTACGTCCTCCGTGCCCAGTCTAATCACCAGTTAGTGCAGACAGCGCTTCGGCGCGGCTGTCATACAAGGCCCACAGCGTGTCGAGAGCGGTCATGTGCAGCAACTCACGGGCGCGCGGCGAAGCGCCGGCGACCACCACTTCGCTGCCATGTTCTTTGACGCGCTTGTGGCAGCGCAGCAGGAACGACAGGAACACCGAGCCGACGTAATCGACGCGGCTGAGGTCGAAGATAAGACCGGCGGGGGGGTCAGTACGCAACGGCGCCAGCACTATCTGGGCCGCCTGCTCCATCAGGTTTTCCGGCATTCTTTCCATTTCCGGAGACGGGGTAATGATGGCTATATCGCCGTGCCGTTCTATATGAAACGACTGGTTTTGTTTCGTTTCCTCTGTCATGATGATCGCCCTTTACGGGACAAAAAATCATTGCTGTCTTCAAGCTATCATCCCGTGCGGGCGAATCAAGATTGGTTCTCCTCGGCCCTGGGCCTGTCGTTCGCCTCAATCGAGAGTGCCGCAGAACGCAAGGCGATGGCTTCATCGTTTCGGGTTCCGGAAATCCCGGTCACTGGCATTATACGGGGAAGGTGTCGGTTTTGAGGTCGGTTGGCTATCCAGGAAGTTTCCAAGCGGCGCCGCTCCCGTGGCGCCGGCGCCATACGATTGCTGGCCAGCGCCAGCTGCTCCGCTGTCGCTGGGTTTCACCTCGATGTGTTTGATGCGCGGAACCTTGAGATCCACCTTGACTGTATCGCCCCATTGATTCTCGCCGATATTGCCCGCTTCGTCGATGGCTGCCACCTTGAGGGCGAATTCGTAGCGCGCGCCGAGGTTCAGGTCGTCGATCTTTTGTCTCCAGCTGCCGGTATTGGGCAAGTCCTTGGCCACCGGCAGCCAATCCCTGCCTTGCGGCGAAGCCAGATAAATGGTGATAGGCATGGGGCGAAGGAAAGCGTCGTCGGCCTTCCAGTAGACCGTCAAATAGCCGCCGTCGGCTTCCTGCGTGACGGTGACGTTGGTGACTTTGACGAGCGGCGGCTTGTCGTCCACCTCGACCCAAATGTCGGGAGCGTCGCCTGGCTGCGGATCGCGTTCCGCCAAGCCGACGCCGCTGCGAGGGATCAGCCGGAACCCCCAGCGTCCCGCGGCGTCCACACGGACGGTGGCCGGACCTCGCGGCGTACCCTTTTCTGAGCATTTTCTCCAGCCCTGCCCGGGATGCAGCTTCCAAATATCTACACTGGCCACCTGCGAAGGACCGACGCTCTGGTCGTCGAGAGTGTAATTGAGTTGGAAGGTCTTGCTATTGACGTACATGATTTTGCTGGGTCCGGCCGATTCCGGCGGGGGCGGCATACGGGCCACATTGTCGGCAGCGCGCAGCCGAAGCATCCGGACTTCAGAGCGATGGCCAGCCTGATCGAGCGCTTGCATGCGCACTTCCAATTCGCCGCCCCAGGAGGGTTTCCAGGTGTGCCGGCCCTCTTCCTTGACCGGCAGAAACAGCGGCACCCATTCGCCGCCGCTGGTCGATCGATAGTCTGCCCAAATCTCCTTGAGGTTTGCCTCCGTGATTTTCCAGCGAATGCTGGGCAAGGAGTTGTCGGGAGAAGCGTCGGCGGCCAATTCCTCGATGACCGGCGCCTGAGTATCGACACAGATGCGGATACTCGGGGCGGCGTTGCGGAGATCGGGCGTCGCCACCCCGCTGGCATCGCGGGTTTGTACGATGAAGTAATACCAACCATCCGCCGGCGCCGAGAAATAGAACCGCCGTTCATTGGGCCGGGCGATACCGGCAGGACGATATTGGCGTCCATCGGTGGAGACGTTGAGCAGCACCTCGATACGCGGGTCGTTGTCGGTGAGGGTGAAAGGAATATGGAACGAACGTGCCGGAGAGTAGTAAGTACGGATGCCGTCACCCGTTTGGGCGAGCAATGCCACAGGCGCGGCGGCGAATAGGCCGCACGCTAACAGCGTGACCCAGACCGCTTTGCCGCTGTCCCGTGGGATGAATCGGCCCATGTTGCTTTCACCCGTCTCCGACCAAGGCGCCTTATCCGGGCACTAACGCAACCGCGCTCGCCGGAGAACTCGAATCATCGGATTTCCATAGAGTCAATCCGCCGTCTCATACTCGCTGGACCCTAAAGCCGCAATATCAGTCCATTCTCTTTTTATCGACGGGTAGGGCGGTAAGCTTTAGCATGGTTAAGCGCCTGGGGCAACCAGGCGCTTTGCAAGAACTACCCAAAACCCCTAATCATTACCGTGATAATGCCATTTGCGGTTCCGCTTTACCGTCGCCGCGCCGCAGCAGGCTGGGACGCAGCCATACTTCCCAGGACTGCAACGTCTGCCGCACGGCTTCCGGCGGTACAAACGCCAGCACCAGCACCAGCATCATCAGACTGAACGTCACCAGGCCCATGAGCAGGGCGATCATGGTGTGGAACAAGATCGCACCGCACACCATGAACCAGCGCGTGTAGCGGTTCCAAACCAGGAAGGCGAAGCTCAGTTCCAAAAAGAGCGTCCCCACTACACCGGTGGTGCAGAGCAACTCCCAGAGCCAGCGATGCTTAACGAGCCACTTGAGAAACGCGACGTAGGCTAGTACATCGAAGGGAGCAAACGAATAGTTGAGCAGGAAGCCCTGGGGCGCGGTGGCGTTCCACCAGGAGGTGCCCATCAGCTTCGAGGTGCCGGCCGCGAAGTAAATGATGCAGAAATTGATCTGTAGCAGCCGCGTGGCGAAGGTGGCGGACACCATCGCTTGCGGCGGCTGCGGCACATATGTGGCCCCCAAACGCCGACGTTCCCGGCGCACCTGAAGCCAACGGTCCAGCGACAACGCCGCCCCACACGGGGACATCATCAGGTAAAACAGGCCGAGGTTCGTCATCGTGTCCATGCCGAACAACATGCCCGGCTGCATCAAGCGATGGATGTACATCAACGAGCCGATCCACGTCAGCACGCTAGTGACGCGCGTCCACAAGCCGAGCATGAACAGCAGCATAATAACCAGGATGCCGCCGTGGACCACCCAGAGCCATTTAGGATCTTCGATGTGGTAGTATATCGACCACATCGTTTGCCCCTGGAAGATCTTGCCGTCGGATTCCAGCCCTTCCTTCCAGTTCGAGGGCGGGGCCTGGACTGGATAGTCTTTGCGCACGAACTTGGTCACGTCGTTGCCCACCCAGGCGTATGGGCCAAAGTAGTCGGTCAGGCCGATGCAATAGACCAGGTGGACGTACAGGACAAGGAAACCGGTGGCAATGCGCATCAGCCCCAGGGTCGTCGGATCGGACGGCTGAAAGAAGAACCGTTCGACCGCACGGGCAGCAAACATCAATGGGTGCTCATCAGTTGTTGTTTTCATGTTTGGGTACCTGTGTCAATCAGGGCCGCGGCCAGGAGAGAGCGGCATTCTTTAGACAACCAGATGTCTCATCACTTCTTTTTCAGGGTTTCCGGCTGGGATCTATCGCTCTGGGTAGCGTGGATCTCGACGAAATCGATGATCTTTCCGGGGTCCTCCGTTGTCGGCTCCCAGTTTAGGATCAGCATCGGGCCGCCTTTGTCGGGTGGCACGTAAGTACCGGGTTCGGGGTAACGCTTAGGTACGCGGAGGATAGGCACATGCCAGAACAGGAACGGATCCTCTGGGTCGAGCAGCTTACCATCGGGATCGTACTTGCCCATATAAAAGGGCACGAAGCGGGTGGGGTCCAAAGGATCTTTGCCTTCACTTAATTCGCGCGGCGACATCAGCGTATGGACGACGCGGTAGACGCGCACAGCCTTGACCGGATTGGCGGCGTTGGCTTCGCTGTGAGCAACATGGCGGGCGAATGAAGCGATCAGACGCCGTGAGAAATCCAGCGGTTCCGAATACTGCATGCCCCAGACCGGCTCATTCAAGACCATCAAGGGGGCGGGCCGCCCGTCTTGGGGATCGACGAATTTGTAGGTGTCTGCGGCCATTTGCCGCCGCCTCAAGATCTCTTCACCCGAAACGTGGGGAATGCCGGGGAACAACTCATATTTCTGGGGTTTGAATCTTTGCTCCCACTCCTCGATCTGAGGTTGCGCCATGAGTGGCATGCCGACCACATTTTGATTGGTGCTTTCCGCCGCTGCCAACATACGCTGGTGGTGCAGGCCGATCGGGCTTTCGTTGCGGTTGGGGATCTTTTTCCAACGGGCGCTGCCGTCGGCATACTCGATGTGGAACCACACCAGCGTCGCCGGTCCCGGATCAGGCGAATAGAAATGATAGGCGTTGGTAAAATAGGTGAAGAACAAATAATGGCGATAAAAATAGCTCCAAATGAGTGTGGAGAGCCACGGGGGAGCGTCGTTGCGCGGCGGCACAGACGTAACAGCGGTAAGGACGCCGCAGAAGTGGAACAACACAAACGCAACGGCAGCGATGCGCCGTCCCGTTCGCGGCAGCAACACGGTCAACGATCCCGCCAGAGTGACGATCATGAGCGCCTCAAGGAGAAGAACGCCGGAATCCCATTGGGAATCCATGCCCAGGTAGGCGAGCAGCACCACGAAAAAGGAGGCCCCCAACACGCCGGCCGATTCTACACGGTCCTCCAATTCCCAACTGGCTGTCTGCAAGCGCCGCGCTACCGCAAAGCCGGCCAGGAGGAGCCCAGCCCCCAAAAACAACAGCCGCAACGGCGCCAGCGCCGTCTGCGACAACCCCAGCCCAACGACTGTACAGACCAATCCGGCCCCCATGATCGGCCAAGGCCGACGGAACGTCCGCAGGGCGCGGGCAAAGGAGGAACCAGCAACTCCCGGATCGTGCGCCATGGAAAACTCCTCGTGGATACCGTCGCAGTCCCCGGTTACGGCAAAGTAGCCTTGTCGGAGACCCAGATGGAAAGTTGTCTATCTTTCAAGATACTCGATTAGCCCAGGCAAGCTACGGAGGATGGCAAAAAAATACGGCCAAAGAAGCAAGCCGGCCGCTGCTCGGAAGGAGAACGCCGAATGCAACGATCCTTGCGCCGCGGAGGGTCCTCCGCCTTGTACTTATGCTGTCGTTTGTCACACATGGCGCGACGGTATAGCTGGGAGCAAAATCGCGCCACGAGAGTAGTTGCTCTCTTCCTGACTTGATTGGCGCTACTGCCCCCGGCGGAATTTGACACCCCTCGCCTCGCGCTTGTGAAAAGCGCGAAAAAAAGCCGCCACTACCTGCGCCCCGTATACATCAAGCGAAACATCAGAGGGGAATAGCCGTTGCTGGCCCCAAGATGTTCCTCGCCGCGCCTTATTCCAGCCGTCCGCGGCTGCGTTCGCGGGCCTTGCGCAAGGCATCGAGCATCGCGCTTTCCTCGCGGTGCTTCGTGCGGATTTCATCACGGGGGGCGGGAGGAGGTACGAATTGCGGCGCGGGCCTGGCCAGAGGCGTTGCAGAAAGCGGACGTTTGGGGGAAGATCCGCTGCTGCGCTCGCGGAGCAGATGGATCGCTTGGGCGGCCTGGCGGCCGCGACGCGACAGCAGGCCGCTGCGGCGCTCGAACACTTCCAGCAACAACAGAACGATGGCAGCGCTGAGCAGCCACGGCGCGAGCGGAACCAGGCGGACGTGGCGCGGCAATTCCTTCCACATGTCGACCAATTCCAGGCGCTCCTTGCCGCCGCTGGCGCGGGCCAGATGTTCCAGCGTCGCCAGGCCGCGGCCCTTCTCCACCGGCTGAAACTCCGGTGAATAGGGCAAACACACCGGCGGCAACGCTACCGGCTCATGGCCGGGAACTGTTACGGTGGCCAGCACCGTCTCGCGCCCTTGCAACGCCTTTTCGAGAGCGAGAACATCCGCACTGGCCCAGCTCAGCGTCGTTCGCTGAATCTCCGGCGGCCGGCCAAAGCGCGAACGCAACAGCGTGACGCGCGGCAGCTCGGTGAACGGATCGCCAGTGCGCTCCGGGTCGAGGTGCAGTTGCACGCGATGCAGGCCGGTCTTCACCTCTTGCGTCAGCAGTATTTCGGGAGGCAAGCGATTGACGGGGCCAGCGACCCAGCGCACCAGGCTGGTGTACCAGTCGCCGACCTCCTTCCATTTGGTGAGGGGGCCGGCGTATTTGCCGTCGGCCTCGCCGGTGTAGCAGAGGACGCGGCCAGCGCCGGCGCGCCAGGCCGCCACCACCGGCGCCCGGTAATCGTCCAGGGTCCGCGTGGCCAGCGTCGCTCCCTCGCGCAAATAGCACAGATTATACCCGCCGATCGATTGCTTCAGGTCGAAGGGCCGGCCCGTCAAGAGCCGCAAACCGGCCGTGGCTTCCATCGGCGTGTTCTCATCGATAAACGTGTTGCGAGCGACGACGAAAGTATCCTGAGCGAAAAGGCGAGGTAATTCCTCTGCTTTATCTGTGAAAAAGATCCGGCCGTTGCCGCGCTTGGCGATGTCGCGGAGCAGGTCGGCGTCTTTGTCCTTGGGCGTGCCCAGGCCGATGACGCTGACGGTGATGCCAGCCTTCTTGCACTTGTCGATCAGCTCCTCGTAGCGGCCTGGCTCTTCGGAATCGTTGGCGTCGGCGAACAGGATAATGTGCCGCGTGCCCGCCTTGGCCTTGACAAGCATTTCCGCGGCCGCCTCCAGGGCGACATAGATGAAAATGCCGCCGCCCTGCGATCGAATGCTCAGGATATTGCGCTTTACGGTTTCCTTGTCCTTGATCGATGCCATCTCGGCGATGACGTGCGGCGCCGTGTCCACGGCCAGGACGCCCAGCTCGTCCATTGGGCCGAGCAGCTCCAGCACTTGCGCGGCCCCTTCGTTGGCCAGGTCCATTTTGACGCGCCCACCGCCGACCGGCGCGCTCATGCTGCCGGAACGATCCAGCGCCACCGCAATCGCCACCGCCAGTTTGCGATGCTCGTTGCGCAGCTCCATCGACACCGGTAGCAGCGGATCGAGCGGCGATTTGTAATAGCCACCTGTGCCGTAGGAATTGCGGCCGCCTGTCAGCATCAAGCCGGAACCCGTCTCGCGTACCCACACGGCCAGGTTCGCCATGCCGGCCTCGCCAATCTTCTCGGCCGGCACATTTTCGATGAGGACGGCGGAATATTTCGAGAGTTCCTCCAACGACCAGTGGTAATCTTCGGGGGCTTGGACTTTGATCGGCAGTCGGCCCGCTTGCAAGAGCCGGGCCAAGCCCGACGATTTCGCCTCTGTAATGTGCAAAATAGGCCGCGGCCCTTGCACGCCAACCAGGAAGCGAGCCCGATTGTTCTCCGGCACCGGATCGTCGCCGCTGCCGACCACAGTAAGCATGTACGATTGCGTGCCAGGTTCGCCGGCGCGATCGCGGAAAGTCAGACGGTTGAGTCCAGGCCCCAGTCGTTCTTCGCCGGCGCTGAGCCGTTCCTCGCCGCGGCGCAGCTCGTAGGAGACCGTCTGCGCCGTTGGCACCTGGACCCAGGCGGTGATGAGGAAGGATTCGCCAGGCGCAACGGATGGCGGCGCTTCCAGGTGCGTAATGGCGAGGTCGTTGGCCGTGGAGCGCTGCGAGAAACGATAATCGATGGGGATATTGCGTGCGGCAGCGTAGGCAGCGAGGGCGGCCGGATCACGGCCGGTCCAACACCCATCGGACAGCACCAGTATCTTGCCCGGAGCATCGCGCGGAACCAGCGTCAGGGCGGTTTCCAGACCTTCGGCCAGGTTCGAAGCATCGTCGCCGACCTCGTGGACAAAGCCAGCGAACGGCTCAGGAGCGGGCGGCTGCTCGACAGCGACGGTACGGCCAAACGACACAACGGCCAAGCGGTCGTCTGGATCCATCGCCTTGCGCAACAAATCGACGACTTCCTTCTGGACGGCGCCGCTGTTTGGCGGCATAGATTGGCTGCGATCCGCGACCACGACGATGACCCCGGCCTGGCTTGGCAGACGCAACACCGCCCCGCACAGGGCCAAGAGTAGCAGCAGCAGCGTCAGGCTGCGCAGCACCAACAGTAACCACGACGGCATCCGCCACAACCACAGCGATAACGTCAGTGGGATGGCCAGGAACAACCAGATCGGATGAAGCAACATCACGGCTATCGTCTCCCCCGGCCACGCACCATCAAGAGTAAGTGGACCGTAGCGATCATCACCACAAAAAGCAACAAAATCCAGGTGATGCTCTGATATTCCAGGCGCAGCGAGGTTTCGTCCAGCCAATCTCCCCAGCGTCCGGAAACACAGCTGCTCAAGTCCGACTCGTTGGCTGACAGGGCGTTGACCGCGAAGGACGCCGACTCTTCTTCCGCTTGGATCGACCAGACGCCAACTGCATCTGGACGCACGGTCAGCCGGCGGTCTTGTACAGGCATGGTCTGCCGCGCGCCATCGGGATGCCCTACAGTAACGAGTGGGCGCAGCGTGGCAAACGTCAGGGCTACTTGTTCGCCGAGACGGAAATGGACACGATGCAGACCGGGTTTGTCCGTGTTTCGCCACTGAAGTAAGTTCCAGATCAAGATGGGCCAGCCCGGCGCATCGGGCAAGGTGGACAGATCGGGGCGGAGACGGAGATAGAGTTCGTGGGTGAAAGCGGTGGGGTCGGCGCTTCGCCGGTCCTGGTCTGTCACCAGCGGCACATTGCCGGCCAGGATGACGGGTGAGCCGGGCAGTTCCCGTGCTTTGCCAGCGCCCCAGATGACATCGTGCAGCGATAATCCTTCGGTCAATGGATGATTGCGGTCCAGCACGAACGGCCCGGCATAGGGGACGGCATCGCGCTCGGCCAAGAGATGCACAATCCAGGCAGCGCCGGCGTCCGCCGGTCTCTCCAGGCCATCGGTGAATATGATGTCGGGCTGGTCCTCAACGCGCTCGGCCTGATGAGTAACCCGCAGGGCTTTCTCGACCAGCGTGCGCAGCGTTTGGTCCTTGAGGCGCACCTTTGTGCGGACAGGACGCCGGGGCAGAGGCAATAACGACACGTGATTGTCAATGGCGAGAGCGTCGTTGTCGATGCGGGCGTGGAGGGCGGCGGCCTTCTCCGGCAGCGTAAGGAGGACGCGCTGGGTTTGCCGCGGCGGCAAGTGGAGTTCCCTGCGCTGCCATTCCTTGCCTGGCTCGCCGATCTCCAGGACGAGAGTAGTGCTCTCCGCGTTATCTGAGAAATTGGCGATCTCCAAAAGACACCTTTCGCCATTCTCGCGCCAGCTGCGCGCGGCGTTGACGAGAGCGACGTTGGCTCGCGGCTGCCCAAAGGCCCACCACTGGATGCGGCCTTTAGACAATTCGGTGGGCGGCCCCCGATCGGTTAATACCAACAGTAAGGGCAACTCGCCGCCCAACTCGCTGGCAAAGGACACGGCTTCTTCCAACTGGCTCGTTGCGGCGCGGCAACGCCACTCGCGCAGCTGGTCGAGCGCTTCGGGTGTGGTATGCGCCGTCTCGCCGAGCACTTGCGTTCCCTCGCCGGCAAGCAGAAAACGCACCCAGGGCCGCGGGCGGCGTTTCAACTCTTCCGTGAGCGCTTGCACGGCCTGATGGCGCGGCGAATGCTCGCCGTCGGCTTGCATCGAAAACGAATCATCCAGCACCACAATCAGCGGCCGCACGCTTTCGCGCAGAGGCAGGTGCGGATCAGCCGCGGCGAGGACGAGCAGCGTCAGGGCCAGCAATTCGAGAAAGAACAACAGCGGCGTCTGCAAGCGATCCATACGAGTACCGCCCTGCGGCGATTCTTGCGGATCGGTCCAGAGCATGAGACTGGAGACAGGATAGCGGCGATGCCGCGTGCGCAGCCAGTAGATGCCGACCAGCACCGGCAGGGCCAGAAAACCCCAGAAAGCCAGCGGTGTGGTGAAGAACGGAAGCATCGCAGCCCCCCAGAGGCGGACGACACTCGAACGCGAGCGCACCATCGGCCTGCGGACCTACCGGGCCATTATAACTCAGACGAGGAGAGAACCCATAAGGTGTCTACGCGGTCAACCTGCATTCCAAGCCTCCTCACCAAAAAAAATTATTCGGCGACTGAACCGAAAAAAGACAGGAATCCATTTGCGGTGGTAAAAGATTATGCCGCTCCGAGCTGGTGTCGATTTCTAAGGCGCGGCTCGGATTATTTGGTGAATGTCTTCAAGCCTTCCGAGGTTTGCGTTTGCATGTCCTTATATACCCCGCTTGCGGTGGGCCATGAAGGAGTTCGTCTGCGAAGTCGCGGGGCCGAGACGAACAGGACCGGATTGGATCCGCTCAAACGCCGATAGGGCGCTGCGGCTGCTGTACTCGATGCCGATGGAGCGTCGGCGCAGGGCGCGGGCGACGGTGCAGGTCGTGCCGCTGCCGAGGAAGGGATCCAGGACGAGTTGTCCTTCGTAGGAACAGGCGCGGATGACGCGCTCCAGGTACACTTCGGGGATTTGATTGTGGTGCTGCTTGCGCCGCTCTTTGTTATTGCCCTGAATACGGCCCCACAACGGGCCATACCACACGTCGAGCGGAACGCGCTGGCCCGGCCGTTTCGTCCGCCGCGTCCGGGGGTCGTCGTAAATCGCGGCCCGATCCGACGGTTCCAACACCGCTTCGGGGACCCAGATGCGGTTGTTGCGGTCCTTGGCGAAATACAGCGCGTGGACCTTCGAGACAATGAAATTGCTATTGCGGTGTTGGCCGAAACGAAAGTGCCAAATGCACCAGTTAATCAGCGTCAGGCCGCGCCCCTTCAGGTGGACGACAATCTCGGCAGCGGTGTCGTCGGGGATGTTCACCCAAAAGGAGCCGTGATCGTTCAAGACGCGCAGGCAGGCATCCAGCCACTGGTGCGTAAAAGCAAGATATTCTTCCCGCGGCCGCGAATCGTCCCATTCGCCGTAAGGCACGTCCCAATTGAAAGGCGGGTCGGCGAAGATGAGATCGACGCTCTTTTCCGGCAGGGCGTTCAGCACCTCACGACAGTCGCCGACATAAACTTCGGTGTCCGGGTCTTCCAAGCGGTACGTTGGTTTCATCATAGCATGAACTCAATTGATAACACCGCCGCTGGAAACGGTATTGCATTTCTTGTATCGGCCATCCGCTTTCCACGGATGGAAGGAACCTGCTCTTTCTGTACAAGTTTATCCTAGCTGCTGGCGCTGCGATAGGACTGCAAAGCGCGGCGAAAGAAACGCCGGCTAACGACAAGCATCAGGGCCGCGGCAATCATCGTCCAAGCGATGAACCACGGTTGCAACGCCCGGATGAGCGTATCCGCCGGCACATTGACAACGATGAGGACGGGGACGACGAAGGTGAAGAACAGACCAAACGGCCTGGCCCATGGCCCTTCATAAATGGCGCGTGGATAGCGCATCAGCGTCGTAAAGAGCCACCACATTTCCATCACGTTTTGATTACGCACTAACCAGACCGCCATACTGGACAATATTAGCAAGAAGCTGTACGCCAGTGCGCAGCCGCAGACGAACAGCACTACGAACAGCACGAAACGCACGGGGTCAAAGATCCAGCCCATGACACGTAGCGCGATGGTCATGATGAGGGTCCCCTGGGCGATGTTCGGCAGCGTGGACCAATCGATCCAGCGGCAGCTAACCAAGAATTGTTCGTCGATCGGTTTGAGCAGGTAAGTATCCAGGTCGCCGGAGCGCACCAACTCGGCAAATTCGACACAATTGGTCAGAAAGAACGTCTCGACGATGCCGGTCAGAGTGTAATGACACCCGACGAAGAAGAAATATTCGCTGCGGCCCCAGCCGCCGATGCTCGATGTATTCTCAAATAATTTCCAGTAAAAAACGAGCAATATCCCTAACCACAACACTTCGACAAGCAGCTTGACGAGGAAATTGGCGCGGAAGGCCATCTCGGTCGCCAAACCGAAGCGGGCAAAGGCGATAAACAGACGCAAGTAACGAATCACGTGGGTCAGCCTCCATAGGCGCTGTAGCGCCGCAAGCCACGCGCGAACAACCAGCGCGACAGAAGGATAAGGACCACCGTCCAGGCCAATTCCAGCAACAAACCCTCGACGAGGGCGCGGCCCTGCACTTCGCGCAGGAAGACGACGGCCGGGAAATACGCCAGATACTGGAAGGGCAGCCATTTCAAGAGGGTGTCCCAGGGCGGGCCAAGCAGATCGAGCGGGAACATTTGGCCGGAGACGAAATAATTCACGGTGTTGACCACCCACAGCAGCGACGTGACCTCCAAGAACCAGAAGCCGGCCATGCCCATCGCCGCCTCGAAATAAAAGCCGATCAAAAACGCCAGCAACAGTGAAGCGATATAGGCCAACAACGTCAGGGCGTCCGGCCAAAGTCCAACGAAATAGCCGGAACAAAACAGAAACAAGCCGGCGTAAGGGCCGGCCGAGGTCGTGATGTAGGCGACTTTGTGCGCCGCTCGATAGGACAGCAGGTAGCCGATCATGTCCAGCGGTTGCAGCAGATATTTTTTGAGCGTGCCGTCCCGGATGTCATGCGCGATGCCCGCCGACAGTCCGGGCATACTGGAAAACATGCGGCTAATGTGGATCAACAACAGATAGGCGATCATGCGCTGTTCACTGAAGCCGGCGATGCGCGACTGCCCGGCGCCTTTAAAAACGGCCGTCCACAGCAGGATGGTTGTGATGACCGGAAAGAAGCGCAAAATCGTGCCCAGCAGAAAGTCGCCGCGATAGGCGGTGCGCTCAATGAGCGAGACGCGAAAGATATTGACGTATTTGCGGAGGGTGCGCCACATTCCAATCCACGGCATCGCTTTTTTTGATTTTTAGCCTCGTTTAGCCTTGCGACTGAATTTAGTTGTGGAACTAAATTCAGTCGCAAGGCTAACTCCTTGTCAATATCGAATCGATTAGTGCCCTTTGCGTAAATCGTAGCACTTCATCTGCTGTTCATTGCGGAGGAACAGTTTGCCTTCGGCGACGACGGGCATGGTCCAGCAGCGGCCGCCTTGGAACGGCCGATATTGTGCCTTCGGCGCACGCTCCTCCGGGACGGCGTCGAGGAGGAGGAGTTGACCCTCTTCACCTAGGACGAGCAAATAATCGTTTACCCGCAAAAGCGATCCCTTTTGGATGCCGGAGTGCTTCCACATCACTTTGCCGCTGCGTAGGTCCAGGCAGCTCAAGCGCGAATCATCGATGCCGAAGAGATATGGACCACGGCGGACGGGGCTGGCGAAATGGCAACGCATCTGTTTGCCGGTGTAAACCACCTTCGGCTTGAAACGACCGTCCTCCTTCACGGCGATTTTTAACAATGCACAGCCACGGTCATATCCAGAGGAAATGAATACGTAGGTCTCCTCGTGGTGGCCGCGCCGTGCCGTGAAGACCAGCGGTGTGGCGGCGTTGACATCGAAGCTAGTTTGCCACGGGCAGCGCCAGCACAATTCGCCGTCATTGGCTCGCACAGCGACGAGGCTGCGGCCCATGAAAAAGAGGACCTGGCGCGTGCCGGCGATGGTGACGGCGACGGGTGAGCTATACCCGGCGGGTTCGTCGAGGCATTTCCAGACCAGTTCGCCGGTGATTTTGTTGAAGGCGGCCAGGGAGTTGCCGTCCGGTCCGCCGGGACTGGTGAAGACGAGATCGCCGTCGATCAACGGCGAGAAGGCAACTCCCCATTTCGGGGCCGCGGCGTGAAATTCGCGGAGCAGCTCTTTTTGCCAGTGTGGCGAGCCGCTGGCGGCATCCAGGCATAGCAGCGTGCCGTTGCTGCCGACGCTATAGAGGCGGTCGCCGTCCAGCGTCGGCGTCGCGCGTGGGCCGGGATAATCCACGCTGGCATAGCAATCGTAAGGATAGCGCCATATCTCCTCGCCATTGTCAACACGCCAGCAGGCGACGACCTCTTTGCTTCCTTCCTTAAACAGCGAGTAGAGGCGGCCGTTCTTGACGGCGAACGAGGAATAGCCAAGGCCGATCGGTTTCTCCCACAACAGCGGCGGCCCCTTTTTCGGCCAATCGGTCGAAAGATCGGCCATGCGGACGACGCCGTCGCGATGAGGCCCGCGCCACTGCGGCCAGCCTGCCGACTCCGGCGCCGGCTCGTCCTCTTGGAAAACCGCGTCGGTCAGCTCGGCGCTAAGGTCCGCATCCATCTTCAGATGATTGCGGTGGACGAGATAGATTTGATAAGCGGCCTGCATGGCGAACAAGCCGAACAAGACCATGCTGGTCCACAAGAGCACGGAACTTCCCGAATGTTGAGATTGGGCATCGTTCATGAAGACTCCTTCTCAGCACCGTGTCCTGATTAGCGGCGCTTCTGCGAAGCGTTGCTAACCGATAGAGGCCGGCAACCCTTGTCAATGGTAGCCGGCCTCGGAGAATAAACAACGTCATCCGCGCGGAGGGGAAGGCATGAAATCTCCGATCGCTGGCGTTCTCGGCTCGCCTGGTCAGCGTTTGCGCGCCGCTTTCCAGGCGGCGCCGATCGCCGTGCCGGGCGTGTTCAATGCCCTGGTGGGGCGGATGGCGGAGCGTCTGGGTTTCCAGGCCGTGTATCTTTCCGGGGCGGCCCTTTCAGCCTCGTTGGCGCTGCCGGACGTCGGCCTGGTAACGCTGACGGAATTCGTCGAAGCGGCGCGGGACATCGCAGCGGCAACGCAGCTGCCGCTCTTGTGCGACGCTGACACCGGCTTCGGCGAGGCGCTCAACGTCGAACGGACGGTGCGGCTGTTCGAGAGCGCAGGGGCGGCGGGGATTCATCTGGAAGATCAACAGATGCCCAAGCGTTGTGGCCATCTGTCGGGCAAGCAATTGGTGGACGCCGAGGTGATGGCGGCCAAGATCCGTGCGGCGGCGTCCGCCCGGCGCGATGCCGATTTTGTCATCGTGGCCCGCACCGATGCCCGCGGCGTTGTCGGCTTGGAGGAGGCGATACGCCGCGCCCGGCTCTACGTTGCGGCGGGGGCCGATGTCATCTTTCCCGAAGCGCTGGAAAGCCGCGAGGAATTCGCCGCTTTCGCACGAGAGTTGGCCCCTGTGCCGTTGATGGCCAACATGACCGAGTTCGGCCGCAGTCCCAATCTCGACTTTGCCGAGTTGGCCCAGCTGGGTTATCGCATGGTCCTTTATCCGGTGACCACGTTGCGCGTGGCCCTGCGTGCGGCCCAGGCCGTCTTGGCGGACCTGCTCGCCAAGGGCCACCAACGCGATCATCTGGAGCGAATGTTGACGCGAGCGGAGCTGTACGAACTGCTGGATTACGCCGGCTACGAAGAACGAGATCGGGCCTATTTCGGCTGAGGATTGCCGAGGATTGTACCATGACGACAGAAATCTATTCGCCGGGTTTGGAAGGTGTGATTGCGGGCGAGACGGCCATCTCTACCGTCGCCGGCGGCCTGCGCTATCGCGGCTACCCCGTAACGGAACTGGCCGAAAAAACCACCTTTGACGAGGTTGCTTATCTGCTTCTGTACGGCGAACTGCCGACTGTGCAGCAGCTCGCCGATTTCCAGAAGCGCATCGCCGCCGCGCGCTGTTTGCCCGGTCCTCTGATTAACCTGCTGGGAGCGATTCCCCAGGGCACGGCATCGATGGATGTGCTTCGCAGCGCCGTCAGCATTCTGGCGCATTTCGACGCCGATACGGCGGACTCATCGCGTGCGGCCAATCTCCGCAAGGCCGAGCGGCTGTTGGGGCAAATCCCCACAGCCATCGCCATGCATTATCGCCTCAGCAAGGGGCAACCGCCGATCGCAGCGCGCCCGGACCTCGGCCACGCCGCCAACTTCCTGTACATGCTGCGCGGCCAGGAACCCAGCGCGGCCGATGCTCGTGCTCTCGACGTGTCGCTGATCCTCTACGCCGAGCATGAATTCAACGCCTCGACGTTCACGGCTCGTGTGGTCTGCTCGACCGAATCGGACCTGCATTCGAGCATCGTCGCCGCCATCGGGGCGCTCAAGGGCCGGCTGCATGGCGGCGCCAACGAGAAAGTCATGGAGTTGCTGCAACAAACGGGCGGCCCCGCCCACGCAGAACAATGGCTGCGTGACATGCTGGCCCGCAAGGAACGCATCATGGGGTTCGGCCATCGCGTCTACAAAACCGGCGATGTCCGCGCCGGCATCTTGAAGAACTATGCCCGGCAGGCAGCGGAAGCGGCCGGCTTGCTCCAATGGGAAGAGACCGCCGAGATCATCGAGCGCATTCTCGGCGCGGAGAAGCATCTGTTTCCCAATCTCGATTGGCCGGCAGGCCGTCTCTATCATGCGCTGGGGCTGGAAATTCCGCTGTACACGCCGATTTTCGTCATGTCGCGCGTGGCCGGGTGGAGTGCGCACTTCATCGAACAAGCGGAGAACAACCGGCTAATCCGGCCACGCGCCCGTTACATCGGGCCCGAGATGCGATCCGTCAAGCCGATAGTCGAACGCGGTTGAGAGAAGAGGCGGAAGGCGCGCGAATCGGTTCCGGCATGGGACGTTCGCCCCGCTTTTCCAAACTAGACTCACGAAAAAATACCGCCTATAGAATTGGCCGGAGATCCTCATGACCGCGCTGGTGCTCGTCTTGACACTTCTGCTTTCCTATCTGGTGGGCGCTGTCCCTTTTGGTTACTTGATTGCGCGCAGCCGTGGGATAGACATCCGTAAACAGGGTAGCGGCAACATCGGCGCTACCAACGTGGGCCGGGTATTGGGACGGCCGTTCGGCATCCTCGTTTTCGTGCTCGATTTCGCCAAGGGCGCTGTCCCGGCATTGTTGGCGAAAGAGTGGGCGGCGGCGCAGACGCTGGCTCTACCGGCCGATTGTTTGCCGGTGACAGCGGCCGTGGCGGCATTTTTAGGCCATCTCTACCCGATTTATCTGCGCTTTCGTGGCGGCAAAGGGGTGGCCACAGCGGCGGGAGCAGTCAGCGTGCTGCTGCCCGAAGCAACCCTGGTGGCGCTCTTGGTCTGGCTCGCTGTGGTGCTCGCCAGCCGCTATGTATCCCTGGCGTCGCTGGTCGCTGCTGTGGTGCTGTGTGGTTTTCGACTGGCCCTCACGCCGCAGCCGTGGAGCGCGGAGCAGCGCATCCGCACGTTGTTCTGTCTGCTCGCCGCCGGCTTCATTGTGCTTCGCCATCGCGCAAATCTCGGCCGACTCCTGCGCGGAGACGAAAACCGCCTGGCGGAGACGCCTGCTCTGGAGCACTTCCGCAAAGTCCTCCATGCGTGGGTGCTCGGTCTGTGGTTTGGCAGCGGTGTTTTTTTCAGTTTTGTCGTCGGCTGGAACCTCTTCACAACATTCGAGCGAGTCGCCGCCCAAGCGCCGGCAGAGCGTGAAGTATGGTTTCCGATGTGGAACGCCTACGATGGTCCCTCTCCGGATCCAATCTTTCCTGAGCCGTTGCGCAAGGAGCAGGGAGTCCGCGCTGCCGGCGTGGCGCTCGAGCCGTTATTTCACGGGTATTTTGGCATTCAGGCCGCGTGTGCGGCGCTGGCTACAGCCACGGCCCTGGCCTGGTGCCGGGCGGCCGCGGAACGCATCCATACCGTTCGCGCCGGCGTCTTGCTGACGGCGCTTGCAACGGTGGCGCTGGGCTGGTGGCTGATGGGCGTCGTCGAGGACTTGCGCGAACAGCGGAACAGCGCCTTCGATGCGATGGTCCGCCATTCGCCGCCGCGCGATGACGCCATTCGCACCGCCGTCGAAGCACGCCAGGAATTTGCGCGTTGGCACCTATACAGTCTGGGCGTGAACACGGTCACGGTATTGCTCGTCACGGTCGCTATGGCGCAAGCAGCGTATCTGCCTCGCTCGCCGGACGCTGCCAGCCCGCCGTCTTCCCAAGGGTAAAGGCCCTTCCTGGGAAGGCAGCGGGCTGGTGAGGTTTTGCTTACTTTGTCGAGGCCGGGATTTCCAGGCTGCCAACCAGCGACAAATCGCGGGCGCCGAGCTTATCGACTTGTTTGGGCGTCATGGTGAAGACGACGATCATCTGCTCGCCTTCCGGTGTAGCGAGGAGGTAACAGTTTTGCACCACGGCGACGCCCTCCAGCTGTCCTGACGCAGAGTAGCGGTAGATCCAGCGGCCGTTTTCGGAGGGCACTTCACCGACTTGCAGCTCTTTCTCCAATTGCCAGCCTGCCATGTCGTTCATGGCTTGTTTGAACTCCTCCGGCGTCATGTGCTTGCCTTTGTCGGTTTTCTTCCACGGCGTCAATACTGCCTGGGCCACAAAGTCGCCTCGATCCATGCAGCGCAGGACGAGCTGGTCCTTTAACTGGGCCGTGATATGCCAGCAACGAGGATAGAGCAAGGAATAGCGATTTTGCGGATCGCGATAATCTAATTGCGTCATCGGCGCCGGCGGCTCCCAGTCCGGCGGCACCGATACCAGGGCCACATCTGCCAGGGCAGCTGGTTGCTCAATCGGTTGACGTTTCAAAGTGACCGTTGATTCCACGGCCACTGCCGGACTGACCGGCCCTTGATCGCGCTCGTCTTTCTGCTTCCATTCCAGGGCCGTGAGGCGTTTGGCCTTGAGGTCGAAACGGCCGGTCGCCTCGATCTTCAATTTCGCAATAGCGCCGAGGTCGATGCCGGTGGCCATACCGCTCAGGCTAAAAGTTGCTGTGTCGGCCGTCACGGTTTCGAGTTTGCCGGTAAGGGTGTGTTCGGTCAAGCCCTCGAAATTGCAGAGCGCCTGGACCACGTTGGAAGAGACTTTCCAGGTTTCACCGACCGACACGTCCTTGCCGGGCAAGATGCCGGCGACGACGGTGCTGTTGAACTGGTCGCCTGTAAGTTCCAGCTCTTCGCGCGTCAACGGCCCAGACGGCGAGTAAACCAATGCCTGGTCCTTATAGAACTGCGCCACAATGAGCCGGCGTTCCGGACGCAGTGTGCGCTCCGCGCGCTCGCCGCCTGCGGCAATTGTCGCTTTGGCTGTCTCGTATATGCGTGCGGTCTTCTGCACCAGCCCGTCCGGAGCAACGGCCAGAACACGTTCGGGATATTCGTGAACAGCGGTTGCTTCGAGTTTGAGCGGCCCTACCTTGTCATCCTTGCGCATCTGAATTTCGCCGGACAGTTTCATATTGAGCTGAATTTGGAAGCATTCGCCGGGCTGTGATGTTTCTGCCAATGTACAGGTCTGGGCCCAGCCCAATGGCGTCATTGCCAATAGCAGTCCCATTGTTCCCAGGACGCGCCATCTACCCATTTCCATTCCTCCCGCTTGTCCTAATCCGCCTTACCCTCGGGCGGCGCGGCACCATACCGCCAAGCCTCGCCGCCGTCAACGCGGACAAAGCAAGGGGAGAATACCTATTCAACCCAGTTTCGCAATGTACCGATGTTGGTGATGTCGATAGCAATGTCGTCGCCCCGTTCCAAGGTGAAGTGGTCTGGGGGCACGATACCGGTGCCGGTCAGCAGAATGACGCCATCGGGAAAGCTATTCTCGCGTCCTAACCACGATACGAGGTCCTCGAAAGAGCGTTTCATCGCCGAAAGGCTGGTCGAGCCTTCAAACACCACCGCGCCGCCGCGGGTGATGGTCAGACGAATGGTCACATGCTCCGGCGGCGGCATAGTGGCAGCCAAGGTGACGACCGGACCCAGCGAACACGAGCCGTCGTACACTTTCGCTTGCGGCAGATAGAGGGGATTTTCACCCTCGATGTCGCGCGAACTCATGTCGTTGCCGATGGTATAGCCGACAATCTTCATTTGCGGCGACACGACCAAGGCCAACTCCGGTTCTGGCACGTTCCAACGGCTATCGCGGCGAATGCGTACCGCTGCCCCGGGCCCTACCACACGCCGCGGCGTCGCTTTGAGAAACAGCTCCGGGCGCGCGGCGTTATAGACAAGATCGTAGAAGCGTGCCGCGCCTGCCGATTCCCGCTCGCGCGCTTCCCGGCTGCGCTTGTAGGTCACGCCTGCTGCCCACACTTCCTGTTGGTCCACAGGCGGCAGCAGCTGCACACGATCGAGTGGGACACCCGTATCATCCGCACAACGAGAACGAACAAGCTCAGCAGGGTCCGCGGCGTAGAGAAAATCGCTGAGAGTATTCGGCCCGTCTGTCCCTCCACGACGCAAAAAATATGCACGCCCTTCGCGGACGACTCCGACTTCCACTTCTCCCGTCCTTAACCGCGCCTTGCACAATTGCATGATGGTCTCCCTTCTTCCCCTCGCTTACAATCTCGGAAGCCTTTAATTGCATAACCCCGTTTTATCGAAAAATCGGGCGGTTTCCGCCCTATTTCTTGTTCTGCGGATAAGCAGTACAGCGCGGTTTGCAGCCTGGTTCAAATGCCGGGCAACCAATGGGGAGGATAGGCACAGCGGAACAAATCCCAGCTCCGTAGATCGAGAGTATCTCAAACCCTTTTGAGCCACACAGTTCCAAGCATGTGTCTTTCATCCACTTCAAGCCCCGCCGTTTTGATCCAACATTACGAACAACCAATCGCCGACTGCGAAGTGCCGCCGCCGCTTGCTCTGTCCTTGTTGCGTCGCCGGCGAACCCAACCCGTGATTGAGCCATTGCACAGGGCGCTTGCGGCGGTTACTCTGAACACATCAGCCGTTGTTTTCGCCCCTTTTGGGTTTTGAGGTTCCTTGTCCGTATGCGCAAACTGCTGCAATCCCCGCTGTTGGCTTGCCTGGCCGTCTTGCTGGCGGCCCGTGCCATTGATGCTGAAGATGTTTCCTCCTATGTCCGCACCCGCGACGTAATCTATGGCCGCAAGGCCGGCCTGGCCCTGACGATGGACGTGGTTGTTCCCAAGGAGCAGCCCAACGGCTTGGGTGTCCTCTTCGTCGTCAGTGGCGGCTGGCGCTCGCACCCTGGCGCCATTCGCCCCGAAATGTACGCTCCCTTCCTGCGACGGGGCTATACCGTCTTCGCCGTGGTTCACGGCACCCAGCCCAAGTTCACCATCCCCGAAATTCTTGACGACGTGCATCGCGCTGTCCGTTTCATCCGCTTTCACGCCAAGGAGTATCACATCGACCCCGATCGCCTGGGCATTACCGGCGGCTCGGCCGGTGGGCATCTGGCGCTGATGATAGGCACGGCGGGCGCAGCAGGCGATCCCAAAGCTCCAGACCCGGTAGACCGCGTCTCCAGCCGCGTCCAGGCCGTGGCTTGCTTCTTTCCGCCGACCGATTTTCTCAACTGGGGCAAAGACGGCGCTATCCTCGATTGCAAAAACATGGACCGGCGTTTCCGGGCAGCGGTCGATTTTCATGTTTTTGATTGGGACCAAAGTATTTTCCAGCGCGTCACCGACGAAAAGAAGGTACGGGAGCTTCTCCACGACATATCGCCGATCAGCCACGTCAGCCGAGATGATCCGCCGACCTTGATAATTCATGGCGATAAAGACAACTTGGTGCCCTTGCAGCAATCGGAGCGAATGATCGCCAAGCTCAAAGAGGCTGGTGTGCCGGCCCATCTCATCGTGAAGAAAGATTGCGGCCACGGCTGGTTGACCATCCTCAAGGACACAGAAACCCTGGCCGATTGGTTCGACCGCTATCTGAAAATGGGACCGCCTAGGGCAGCCGAGTGAGCTATGGCCGCCAGCGCCGCAGGAGCATACCTTACGAACTATCTCCTACCCCCTACTTCCTGGAGCATCTGCCATGAGACGACGCGCTTTCCTCAAGCAAACGACGGCGGTCGGTATGGCGGCGCTAGTCAGCGGCGCCGCCCCGGCCATCCTCGGCACCCGTGACAAAAGTGGGACCAAAAACCCCATTATCGGCCAAGGCGACTATCGCTATGAGTGCCTTCACAACTGGGGCGAACTGCCCCGCCACCTCCGTTGGGAGACGACGCACGGCGTCGCCATCGACGACGCGGGGTTTGTCTATATCAAGCACCAGGGACTCGGCCGCGCGGCGATGGACACCATCGTCGTCTTCGATCCCAAGGGCAAGTATGTCCGCTCGTTCGGCAAGAGTTACTATCCCGGCGGCCACGGCATCGACATTCGTAAGGAAGGCGGCGAACAATTTCTCTACTTGAGCGATATTCATAATCGCCAAGTCATCAAGACGACACTCCAGGGCGAGGAAGTGTGGAAGCTGGGTTATCCGCTGGAAGCCGGCGTCTATTCACGCGTTGCCCACTATCGGCCGACCAACGTGGCCTTCGCGCCGGATGGCGGCTTCTACGTCGGCGACGGCTACGGCTCCCACTACATCCACCAGTATGACAAAAACGCCCGATGGGTCCGCACCTGGGGCGGCTTCGGAGACCAACCCGGCAAAATGAAGACGCCGCATGGGCTGTGGCTGGATGACCGCAAGGGCCGTACCCCATCGCTGGTCGTCGCCGACCGCGCCAATGCCCGTTTGCAATACTTCACGCTGGACGGCAGACACATCGGCTTCGTCAAGGATTTGCTCTTTCCCGCACATTTCGATATCCGCGAGGAGGTGTTGCTGGTGCCAGACTTACATGCGCGCGTATCTCTGTTCGACAAGGACAACAAACCGATCGTGCATCTAGGCGATGACCCAGAATGGCGCAAAAAAGTGCTCGATGGGTTGAAAATGCGTCGCCAGCCGGCAGAGTGGCTGCCGGGCAAATTCGTGCATCCCCACGACGCCTGTTTCGACCGCGACGGCAATATCTTCGTCGTCGAATGGGTCGAACCCGGCCGCGTGACCTTGCTGCGCCGCGTGGGGTGATAGCGAGCCTGCGGCGGGGAGAAACCCCGCCGCTCACTGTAGGGGAGCCGTAGCGAGCCGCCGGGTTTATCCCGGCGGCGGGGAGAAACTGCGGCTAAACTTCTAATTTCTGAATCTTCCCGTATCCGGCCGCGTAGATCGTCTCGGCTTTTTCATCGAGTGCAAACGCATGAATGTGCATCGCCGCTTTTTCTTGACGGAGGGCCTTCTTCGTCTTGAGATCGAAGAACAAAAAGAAACCGTCGTTAGCGCCGCCGCCGCCGAGCACCCAATCGCCCTTGGGATGAAACACCAGGTGCTCGACAAGCCCTTTGAATTTGTCGTCGATGTGTTCGTGCGCCTTTTCCCCCTTCTGCCAATCGAACACCTCGATGCGGGCCTTGCCGTCGAGATGATCGACGTTGCCGATCTTGCTGATGCCGCCCGCGGCCAGGTACTTGCCGTCCGGGGAAAATGCCAGGGCGCGGATGCCGCCGATCGAGTGTTTGCGTTGCACCGGGTCCCAAGTGTACATGCCCGGCGCTTCCAGCGTCTTGATCGGCTTGCCGCTGGCCGTGTCCCAAACGACGATGTGGCCGACCTTATCGGCCGTGGCCAAGGACTGGCCGTCCGGCGCGAAGGTGCAGACGAACAACATCGATGGGAAATGGTGGGGGGTGCGCTCGTGATGGCCGCGCAGCTCGTAGAGCATCTTGCCGTCAGCGACGTTCCACAGCCGACACACCATGTCGTCGCCGACACTAGCGACCATCTTGCCGTCGGGAGAAAGAGCAACTTTACGAATCCATTTTGTATGGGCTTCGACGGCGCGGATCTGTTTGCGCGTCTCGATGTCCCACCAGATGAGCCGACCGTCGTAGCCGCCGGAAATAGCGAGCGTGCCAGCCAACGCTAAGCCGGTGACGTAACTTTGATGGGCGCCCAATACCTTCGGCCCTGACTTATCCGCTGCGAGATCGAGATCATATACTTGGAAATCCGAACTGCCGAACAACAGACGGTTGCTGCTTGGCACTCGGACTAACGCAAAAGCGATTCCATTAATAGGAATATCCTTGATAGCTTTCATTGCCGCCCCTCTCGTCTGTTACGCCAATATCGCCTTGATCGGCTTGGTGCCCGGCTCCGTCAAGGGCACCGGTCGCGAGCCGACGTAGTAGTTCTTTTGCGGATTGATGCCCAGTGCTCGGTAAATGGTGGCGAACAGTTCGGCGGCGCCGACCTCGCCTTCCACGACATGCTCGCCCTTGGCATCGGTCTTGCCCCAGACGCTGCCGCCTTGGATGCCGCAGCCGGACAACGTGGCGCTCCAGGCGGTAGCGAAGTGGTCGCGTCCCAGACTGGGGTTGATCTTCGGCGTACGGCCAAACTCGGCCAGGGTGATGACCAAAGTGTGGTCCAGCAGGCCCCGCTCTTGCAAATCGTCAAGCAGCGCAGCCATAACATGATCCAGCTCCGGGACCAATTCCTGGTGCGTCTCGAAGTTTTGCCCATGACTGTCCCACCAGGCCCGAGCGACGCGGACGAACGGCACCCCCGCTTCAACCAGCCGCCGCGCTACCATCACTTGTTCGCCGAAAAGCGTCGGGCCGTAACGGTCGCGGACCTTGGGTGGTTCTTGGGTGGCATCAAAGAGTTTGTCGCTGGCCATCAGGCCGCGCACCCGTTGATAGGCTTCGTTGTGGCTATCCAGGCTCGACGACGCTCGCCCCTGGGCAAACTGCTTGCTCAGCAGCTCCCGCAACTCGGCGCGTTGCTTGTGGTCGAGGTCGTTGATGCTATCGAGGCGGCGAATGTTTTCGGGCACCATGCTGGTATACAATTCCATCGGTGCATAGCGTGAGCCGAGGAAGCCCGCCGTTCCAGGGGCCATGCTGCGGCCTTCGGTGGCGAAGTAAAACGACACATAATCGGGGACTTGGCTGTCTCTGCGACCTAGCTCGCGCGCCAAGACAGCGCCGAGATCGGGATATTTCAGGTTCGGCTCATCCCGGCGACCGCGCATCATCAGCTGGGCGCCGCCGCCGTGATCGCCGATGCGCGTGTTCAACGAGCGAAGGATACAAGTGTGCTTCATCCGCTTGGCCATCTGCGGCATTAGCTCGGAGATGTGAATGCCCGGCACCGAGGTAGGAATGGCCCGAAACGGCCCACCGGTGGGGGCACCAGGCTTGGGGTCCCAGGTCTCCAGTTGGCTGGCGCCGCCTGCCAGCCAGAGGAGAATGCACCGCTTCTGCTGCTTCTTCAGTTCGCTGGCCAGGGCCGGGTGTTGCAGTACGTTCAGTTGCGTCATGTCTGCCGCGAAGGCGGCTGCACCGGCGACAGCCGTGCCCAGGAAGTTGCGGCGATCCATTGCGTGCAACGGCGAGCCACAAAAATTCGAGTGTCGATTAGGGGCCATACGATTGCTCCTACGTGATCAATAATTGAAACGAAATTCCGCGCTGGTCAGCAGCGCCCACACCATTTGCCGCCGTGCCTCAGCCGGCCGATCTGCCCGCTGCTTGAGGTAATTGCCAAGCAGTTTGCGTTCGTCGTCGCGCGGCAAACGGCCCAGGATGGTTTGCATGGCCAGATCGATCGCCTCGTCGTCGGTCTGGAGTCGTCTGAGCCGGTTCAGCAGGCGATCGCCGCCGTCGGCCAACAAATCTTTTTCGATGGCGACGCCGTTGCTGAACAGCAACGCCTCACCGACGCCGACCTGAAAATCGTCGCCAGGTTGCTCGAAGGACCGAGCCAGGTCCGCGGCGCTCGCTTCCAAGCCTTGCAGCCGTTTGTCCAGTTCCTCTGGCTTGCTCATCGGCGGCAGCGTCTGAGGATCGGTAACGGCCAGGCGCAGCGACACGGCCAGCTGCATGGGCGTCAACGGCCGCACGCGCGCCACGGCGAACAAGTTTGGCCGGGGAACCTCGCCTTTGTCCCAGCGACTCTCACGCGCATAAGCACGGCTCAGAACCAGACCGCGAATGAGTCGACGCAGATCATACCCATGTTCGACCAGGTCGCGCGCCAGCCAGTTGAGTAATTCGGGATGGCTGGGCGGGTTTTCCGAGTGCATTTGGTCGAGCGGCATGACCAGGCCATAGCCGAAGAAGCGGTGCCAGATACGGTTGACAATAGCGCGGGCAAAGAAATCACGCTGGCCCGGTTGCAGGGATAATTTCACCAACTCGGCTCGCGCACTGAATTTCGGGGGGGCTGCTTTCGATGTGTCGGGCTTGACTACTTTGCCGGTCAGAAACATCAGCTGTGCCGAACGTTCAACGCCCTTGGTCGTCTTAAACTTAACCAGTCCCGTTTCACGTTCGGCTAGTCGTCCCCCGCTTTCGTAAGTACGGCTGAAAAACGCTTTCATGCCGAAGAAGTGGTCCTGTTTCCAGTCGGCCACCAAGGGATGGTCGTGACACTGGGCGCAGCTAATGTTGACACCGAAGAAGATGGAGCTGACTTCCGCGGTGAGCTTATCGAGGTCACGGACGCGTTGACGCAAGAACTCAGCAGCGGATTTTAACTTGGGGTCGTTCTCATCAGGCAACATCAAGTCCCGATAGATGCGGTCCCAGCTGCCTTTCTCGGCCAGGATCACCAGAAGATATGGCCGCACGCTGCCACGGGTGCCTTTCATCAGTAGGGTGTCCAATTCGGTGGCTTGATGGCGCACGAAGGCGGGAGAATGCATCAACCGGTTGACTAGTTCGACGCGTTTACTGGTATTACTTGAGGCGAGGAAGGTGCGTGTTTCCTCCAAGGTAGGGATACGGCCGACGAGATCGAGGGTCAGCCGGCGGATGAAGTTGGCATCGCTGGCTGGCGGGGCTGGTTGCAGGCCCGTCTCCTGGAGCCGTGCATCGATAAAGTGATCGACAGCTTGTTCGATAGGCAAGGCACTTGACAAAAGGTCGTCGGCCCTGCTGAGGATCGGGCCGAGAAGGAAGGCCAGAAATGTAAGGATCAGACGCTGGATCCGCATATTAGGTTCCTTACTTCCAGACTCACCGGCCCTTCGACCGATGAGGTAAACAACCGGCGTGTATCTTTTTTCCGAAGCGGGCGCAAGGCCATTAGGCAGGTTGGTAGGCAAGCTCAATAGTCCTTATTGTGCGCAGAAAACAGGCGAGTTGCAAGTACTTCATGGAATTGGGGCGTGCCTCCTGGCGAGCCGCCGGGTTTAACCCGGCGGCTCCGGCGGCTCC
>JAJPIY010000069.1 GCA_021324515.1 Planctomycetota bacterium | reverse complement strand
GATGTGGAGGTGTTGGGTGTGCAGGGAGGTTCACGTCGTCGTCGGTATCGGTTGGTGAGTGTGTTCGTCCGCGGCTGGGCCGTGATGGTGGCGGCGTTGCTCAATCCCAGACGCCTACCGTTGGGGCGTCTGTTTCCGGAGCCGTGGCCAGCGTTTCCCCTATTCTCGGAACCGCAGAAACGCCCTCAGCAAGACGAAAGCAACTTGAAAACCTACCCTTGAAAGGGGTTGGGGTGGGGGGGAAGGGAAAAATGTCCAATCTCCCCGTGCCCAGTATACATCCACACTGTTCATGCCTTTCGCTTCCCGCTGGCCCACGGTATGAGCATTGAAACACGTTGCTGGTACTCCTTGTAAACATGCCCATGAATATCCCTCAAGTCCCGCTCTTCCAAGCGAACTGCAATGAGGATGTAGGCCGTTGTCGTAAATGCAAATAATAAATGCCCCCATGTCATATCCGGCGTGGCCCAAAAAGCGATGATAAAGCCAAGCATGATCGGGTGCCGAACAACCCGGTAGAAAGCGCGCGTGCGGAATAGCGGCGGCGAGCAGGGTTTGCCCGTGGCAAAGAGCCAAACCTGCCGCAATCCAAAGAGATCGAAGTGGTCGATCAGGAACGTCGAAATCAGTGCGACCAGCCAACCGAAGAAAAACAATCCCCACAGGACGGCCACGCCCATAGGCTGCTGAACATGCCAGACTGGCCCCGGCATAGGGCGCCACTGCCAGAACAACAGAGCCAAGAGCAGACTGCTTAGCAAGACATAGCTACTACGCTCAACAGGGGATGGCACGAACCGAGTCCACCACCGCTTAAAGGCAGGCCGGGCCATGACGCTATGCTGGATAGTGAAGAGACCGAGCAGCAACAGATTCACGGGCAGCGCTTCAGCCAGCGATACACTATCCCCCGAGTCGATCGACTTCAGGACGATCAGATTGCCGACGAACCCGATGGTGTAAAGGAATACCCCAAGGAAAACAAGGTAGCACACCCCGCCGTACAGCACGCCGAACACCCGCAGTGAAAACGAAGCGGAGAGGGGAGCGGTGTCCGGAGAGAGGGCATCCTTCATTGCGCCTCCTTGCCATAGCGCATCGAGGGTTCAGGATCCACTCCCAATCCGTCCAAAACCCGATTGATGAAGTTGAAGTAGCTGATGCAGTGGACGGCATCGACAATCTGCTCATCGTTTAACCCGTATCCCCGCAGAGCATCTAGATCGCCCTTCCGTAATCTGGAAGGGGTCTTGGTTAGCGCCACCGCGAAATCCAGCAGGGCGATTTCCCGTGGAGTCAGGTGCGCCGAGCGGTAGTCCTCTTGCACTCCTTTCCGCTGTTCATCGCTTTCGACCACCGACCGGAGGTCTCTTTCGTGCGACTCCATTCAGTACAAGCAGCCGTTGACTTTGGAGACAACCGTAGCGATCAAGATGCGCTCCCGCCTGCTGATGCCGCCCGGAGCGTCCATGACCTGACAATACAGGTCAAATCCACGACATGCCGTCTCCGGTCGGAGGGACTGCACCTTGGCGATGTTCGGAACAACGCCTGCCCGCTCACGAGTCCGCTCGTAAAGTTCTCGGAGCTTGCCCGTAGCGGCCTGTTCGGGGATCATCTGCACCCATGCCATATTTAACTCCTTTCTCTGTGTCTACTGTCCTCATGTCCCGGCGTGGCTTAAGTCAGCCCCTTCGGCCGGCTGCTGTTCTTCAGACGGTGGTTCAACTGGCCGTTTGCTACGATCACGGAATGTCGTTTTCATCATCCCCACCACGTTTGCCATTCGGGGGCGGTGAATTCGTGCAGCACGGAACGGAAGGCCCACGCCCTCCTGCGCCAGGATAGTTGCAGCGCTATGAAGGCGTTACGGAGATTGGACGATACCCAGAGGGCACAGCTATAAGCTGTGCTTATGGCAGCTGGTTGGCGATGGGATGGGTTTCGAGGAAGATCAAGAACTGCCGGGCCGACAGAGACAACACGCGGCGTTTGTCTGAAACGACGTACATGTCCCGGTCGCAATGCAGGTCGCTGACCGCAACAGCGTGCAGCTGCCCCGCCCGGAGTTCCTTTTGCACTGCGTAAGTGGACAGGATGGCGACTCCTACACCCCGGAGGACGGACTCCTTAATCGCCTCGTTGCTGCCCAGTTCCAGGGCGACCCGCAGGTCAGCCAGAGAGAGTCCCGCCTTCTCCAGCGACTTCTCGAAGCAGTGCCGCAGCCCGGAGCCGACTTCCCGCAAGACCAGGGGATACCGGGGTAGTTGCTTCACCGAGACTTTCTTTCTCCTGCTGAGGGCATGGCCCGGAGGGAAGACCAGCAGCATGCGGTCACTGGCAAAGTAGCGGAACTCCAGGTGCCGACTCTCCGTCTTTCTGCCGACCAGCCCGAGGCTGACCTCGCCCCGTTCTACCTGGGCGATCACCCCCATGCTATCGCTGACGGTGGCGCGGACCCGGACGTGCGGGTACTTCTGACTGAAGAGGGACAACAGGGCCGGGAGCAAGTGTTCACCGGGGATCGAGCTGGCGGCGAGCGACAACTCCCCGCCGAGTGGGACGACGTGGCCGGTGATTTCCCGGCGCGCCTCGCGGTGCAGGTCGAGAATCCGCTGGGCGTAATCGTAGAGCTTTTGGCCGGCCTGGGTGAGCAACACCCGACCGCCCTGCCGCTTGAACAAGGGCGTATCGAGTATCTTCTCCAGGGCCTGCACGCGCTGGCTGACTGACGCTTGGGTCAAGCGCAGCGTCTTTGCCGCAGCCGTGAAGTTACTCAACTCGGCGGCCTTCGAGAAGGTTTCCAGGTACGGAAGTTGTGTATATTCTGCCTCAGCGAAGGACATGGCAGCCAACCCTCAAATCGAACTACTAGTAGAGTTTATAGGAATCCAGCTACAGACTAGCTTTTTTCCGTCGTTTCGGGAATGGTAGCCATGTTGAATTATGAACGCGCTCAGGCCTCCCCCGGGTCTTTCTCCAACTGACCGGCTTGTCTCCTGCCACCTTCGACCAATTGCTTCCCGCCTGCGCACAGGCCTACCACCAAGGCCCACGCCCCACCCCCCAAAAATGGCACCAGGCAGTGGCAGCACCCCTACGGGCACCTCGCCGGATTGCTTGTCGTGTATCTCTTGGTAGGATTGGTCTTTAGACGATCTGGGGGCCGGTCTCGAAAACCGGTGTGACAGCAACGTCACCGAGGGTTCGAGTCCCCTCCCTCTCCGCTGAGCAATGCGATGCAGCTCACTTACTCTTCGGGGAGAGGCAGTGTATTCCCTCGCTGGCGCTTCGGGGGGTGTTCCCCTCATCCGAACCAAGGCGGCATTTGTCCGGCCGGTGGCAGCTTGACGACGCTGAGGCTGCTGATTTGCGGATGGGAACGCACTTCTCGGAGCGCCTCTTCCGGCGGCAAGCTATCCAGGTTCAAGACGGCGATGGCTTCGCCGCCCGGTTGCTGCCGGCCCACGGTCATTTGGGCGATGTTCACCTGATGCTTGCCGAAAATGGTGCCGATGAAGCCGATCAACCCCGGTACATCGCGGTGGGTGAACAGGAGCATCACGCCGTCCAGGAACGCCTCGAGATGATGCGGCCCCAGTTGGACGAGGCGCAGAAACTGATTGCCAAATAGCGTGCCGGCAGCAGTATAAGTTTTCTTGTCCGTGATCAGATCGACACGTAAGAGCGTGCTGAAATCGCCCTGTTGGGTCGAGGTTTGCTCGACGATCTCGATGCCACGTTCCGCCGCGAGCAGCGGGGCGTTGACGATGTTGACGTGTTGATCGAGGTGCGTTTCCAACAGTCCGGCGGCAAAGGCGGCGGTAATCAGTTTGGTCGAACGGCGGGCTACTTCGCCCCGATAGTGCAGCACCGCCTTTTGAATGGCCCCTTGGCTCATCTGCGCGTGCAAAAGTCCCAAACGCCGGGCCAGATCGACGTACAGCCGCAGTTCCGCCAATTCGGCTTTGTCGACGGCGGCCATGTTGACGGCAAAACCGATGACGCCGCGGATGAGATAATCGATAATCAGTTGGGCGGCTTCCTTGGCGACGGACAGCTGGGCCTCCACCGTTGAAGCGCCCAGGTGCGGCGTGAGGACGACGTTGGGCAGCCGGAGCAACGGATGATCGGGCGGCAGCGGTTCCTGCACGAAGACATCGAGGGCGGCTCCGGCGAGATGCCCAGAACGCAACGCCTCAACCAGGGCTTCTTCATTGATAATGCCGCCGCGGGCACAGTTGATGATACGCGCTCCTTTGGGCAACAGTGCCAAGCGCCGGGCATCGATGAGATTGCGCGTGTCTTCGGTCAACGGCGTATGCACCGTCAAGAAATCGACGCGCGGCAACATCTGATCGAGGTCGGAGACGGTTTCGATACCCAGCTGCGCTGCTCCAGCCGAGGCCAGAAACGGATCGTAGCCAAGGATCTTCATGTCCAGTCCGGCGGCGCGGCGGGCCACTTCGCGGCCGATGCGGCCCAGGCCGACGACGCCGAGCGTGCGTCCGGCCAGCTGCGTGCCGACGAATTTGCTGCGCTCCCATTTGCCCTGGCGCATACTGGCATCAGCGGCGGGCGCGTGCCGCGCCAGCGCCAGCAACAAGGTCAGGGTATGCTCGGCCGTGCTGACAGTGTTGCCCCCCGGTGTGTTCATGACGACGATGCCTTTGCGCGTCGCCGCCGCCACATCGATGTTGTCCACGCCGACCCCGGCCCGGACGATGACGCGCAACTTACCGGGATTCTCCAGTTCCGCTGCCGTGATGCGCGTCTCGCTGCGAACGATCATGCCATCGGCGGCTCGGATCGCTTCTTGCAACTCGGCGCCTTTCAGTTTTTGGCGGTCGTCAAGCTCAATGCCAGCTTGGCGCAAAAGGTCCAAACCAGCGGCCGGCAATTTGTCGCTTATGAATACCCGTGGCATGAAAATTCTCTCTGTCTGCTCGTTCGCCCTTTATAGGGCCTCTACCATAGGGCCTCCACCGGAACGTCGCACGAAGTGCCCTTCCTCCTTGGGAGAAAAGAGCGAGGGGAGGAACCAGAACGGCCCGTTCTTTGACTCCCTCAAATACTCTACACCATCTGCGCCGTTCGTACCTGTTGCACCAACACTTGCTGTGCCGCCGCCACACTGCTGCCCGGCGTCAGCGTGTAGCCCATCTCCAACAAGACCATCTCCAACGCCGCCAGCGCTGCCAGGACGTCGAATTGATCCATGTAGCCCATATGAGCAATGCGGAAGATTTTGCCTTTAAGCGGATCTTGGCCGCCGGCAATGCGGATGCCGTACTGTTTCTCCAGCTTGCTCACCAAGGCGACGCCGTCGATGCCTTCTGGCGTCTTCACCACCGTTAGGCCATCGATCGGCTGGGCGGCGAACAGTTCCAGGCCGAGCGCCTGGACGCCGGCGCGGCAGGCGGCAGCCATACGGGCATGCCGCGCCCACACGTTCTCGATCCCCTCGGCCCGCAACTTCTTGAGGCTCACACTCAATGCCCTGAGGAGCGTATTTGCCGGCGTGAACGGCGTATCGTTGGTCTTCAAACTGTCGCGGTATTTCCGCAAATCGAAATAGAAGACGCGCGAAGGGGAATTCTGGTCGATGCGTTGCCAGGCCTTATCGCTGACCGACACAAAACTGAGGCCGGGCGGCAACATAAGCGCCTTTTGCGATCCGGTGATGCAGAGGTCGATATGCCAATCATCGGTACGGCACTCCGCGACGCCCAGGCCGCTGATGCCGTCGACGAGAAAGAGCGCATTGGTCCGCGTGATGATCTCACCGAAGGCGCGGATGTCGTGTCTTACTCCGGTCGAGGTTTCACTGAGAGTGGCGCAGACGGCGGCGGCGTCGGGATGCTGCTTGAGCGCCTGCTCGATCTGTTCCGGCTGCACGGCCTGGCCGTAGGGTACGGCGACGCTGATGACTTCGACGCCGAAGGCCTTGGCAATGTTGCGCCAGCGCTCGCCGAACTTGCCGGCCACACCGACGATGGCCTTACTGCCGGGCGGCAGACAATTGGCCACCGCCGCTTCCATGCCGCCGGTGCCGGAAGCGGTCAGCACAGCGATGGAGTTGCGCGTGCAATAGACGTATTTCAGATCTTCCAGGACCTCCCCGAGCAGCTGCCGAAATTGGGCGCTGCGGTGATAGGTCACCGGCTTGGCCAACTCCAAGAGGGTTTCTTCGGGCACCGGCGACGGCCCCGGAGTCATCAAGCGCTGTTTCATTTCCAATCGTCCTTTCCACGACGGAGGATTCCGTTTGTCTATGGATATGTTAGGCAATCCCCTCATGGAAAACGAGACGTCTCGCCCCACGCAGCGCCAGCATCGACTGCTCGCTCGCGGATCGCTCGCTCTAGCCCCTGCCCAAATCGAGTGGCCCACTCCCTGATCCGAGCTGGTTTCTTCTCTGGTGCTTCTTCACGACAGACGCGATGGGTAGGTGCCCATTGCCCTCGTGTGACGGAATCGCCGAGAAGGAAACGGCCCGGACTCCCCGAGGAATCGAGGTTGACAGTCCGCCCGCTGCTTGGCATTCCTTGGCCTTTCCTCCCGCGCTCAAAAAGGGACGCGACGAGGTAGATGGGGCGAGGGCCAGACATGCGCAAGCGTCGGTTCGCTCGGCGTCTGCTTTGCCTGCTTTTCCTCTTTTGCCAAGCGATTGGATGTCAGACGTTTGGCGGCGGTCAGGAACTTACGGTGTTAGTGCGCGACGCTGAGACAAAAGCGCCGATCGCAACGGCGGAGGTCTATCTCTGTCAACGTCTCAAGCAAGATGAGGTAGCGCCGTGCCGCTCGATGGGACTGACGCAAGCGGATGGCATCGCCCGACTGCGCGCCGAACCCGTCGGAGAACACGGCATGCAGGTGCAGGCTGTCGCTCAGGGCTACTTGCCCGAAAAGCTCAATCTCCCTGCCGAGGCCCTCAAGAAAACCACCGCCCGTTCTTCTCATCAATCGGCCAAGCAGCGTCCGGTCGATGCCCTCGTCGAGGTATACCGCGAACCAGATTTCCGCGTCGAGTTGGTGTTGCCGCCCGGCTATCGCGGACTGGTCAAAGCCGAGGTTCAGCTCCTAGACACTCTCCCTCTTCCCCAAGGCCAGCGCTGCTTCCGCTTTCCGGTGTCGGCTTCTGGCGATGTCTTGGTAAAAGGCCCGTCGTTGCTCCGGCGTGTGCCCCCACCGGAGTTTCGGGCACGCTACGGCGACGGCCCGCTGCTGAGCACGACAATGGATGCCCAGACAGTCGGCTTCCGCTGGCTCAAGGGTGTGGGCAACCAACATCTCTTTGTAGTCGGCAATCAACTGGACTATGAGGCGCTGCACCGGCAGGTCGCGCCGGAAGAGACCCAGGCCGCCTTCGGCGCCGTCGATGATCCCGCCTGGGCCGGTCGATCGCACAAGTATCGCTACGGCAAAATAACCGCGCCGAACTACGAACCGAAGTGAGTCAGCAAAGGGACGGCTTTCCGTTTTCAGACAATCCTTCGGATTTCCTTCGGATTTCGAATTTCGGATTTCCTTCGGATTTCGGATTTCCTTCGGATTTCGGATTTCGAATTTCGGATTTCCTTCGGATTTCCTTCGGATTTCGAATTTCGGATTTCGAATTTCTCCTTTTATACTCCGAAATCACGGAGCGTGAAGATCGCCTGATAAGAGGCAATTCCTTGG
>JAJPIY010000364.1 GCA_021324515.1 Planctomycetota bacterium | reverse complement strand
TCCCTTACTTACAGAAGCTCGCAGGGAATATCAAAAGTTAGCGCGGCGTCTTCGAGGGAAGTTTGCGCGCGAGGCCGAGTTTCTCCAGGTTGGCGCCGGGGGCCTTCCAGCCGGCGAGTCGTTCCAGCGACCAGCGGTCGCCGTCGAGAGTGCGATACACTTGCAATTCGAGTTGCGCGCGGCGCAATGCCGGCGCTCCCCACAGGGCCATCCAGGAAGCGTGGTCTTCCGGTTTGTCGGGTAAAGGCTTCTCTGTACAAACAGCCCCGAACCACAGCCGGCGATCAAAAGCGTCGTTTTCGCTTTGCCAGATGACGAGGCCATGCGACAGCGCCTCGCCTTCGTAGCGCACCAAACTGGGCCGAGGGGTAATACGGCCGGGGAACAAATGAACAAATCCGCAATCGTGGCTTTGTACGATCAGCGGTTCGGCGGGCGGCCCTGCTTGTTTGACATCGGGCAGGTGTACCACAGCGCCGCGCGCCGACACGGTGGCGTGGTCGAGCAGACATTGCACGTTGGCCTTGCCGGCAAAGGAATCGAGCGTGAGATGGATGGCATCCTCGCCGGCGATTAGCAACGTCTGCGCCAGCAGCAAGCGAGCGCCGATTCCTTGAATGGCAATTGCATCGCGGGCTGAAGCAAGAATGCTCTCGTTGACAACGCAGGAGTGAACGCGGTCGGCGGCGCTGTCGCCGGAGCCTTCCAAAGCAACCAGGCCGCGGAAGACGACGCCGCTGTCTTTGGGCGGCACTTCCAGACGTGTGCGGAACAAACGCAGGTCGCCGCCGCGTATTTTGATGAGCCACGGCACCACGCGCCCTTTCCCCGCCTCCGAAAAACGCAGGTTGCCGTTGATGATGCTCAAATTGCCCTGTTCTACCTCGAAAAACGCCTCCGCTGGACCAAGTCCGGCGGGCACGAGGACAAGCGGCTCCTTGGTCTTTTCTCCTTCTTTCTTGTCCGATGGCGGCTCGAAATAAAGGACCAGATTGCTCCCTTTTATATGCAGCGGCGTCGTCAAACGTTCGCCATTCCCCGAAAGACGCAGCACCACCTCGGGGGCCAAGCGATAATTCTTCTGCACGGTTTCCCAGTAAGCACCCAAGTCCGTTTGATGGAGGTCCACTTGCGCGCCATGAAACAGGCCATCGGCAGCCACCGGTATCTCTGGAGGGCCGGAATCGTCTGGTAGGGCAGGCGTCTGGACGGCGTAACGGTCGAATGTCAAAGCCAGCCAATTGTCCCGCGCCGGCGGCAGACGATCGAGGTCGCAGCCGAGCGGTTGATTGGGGTCGGTACTGGAAGCGAAAGCGACGAGACTGCCGGCGGTGCGATACGTCTTGGCCGGCACCTCGGCCATTTCCGGAAAAACCGCCGTGGGCCAGGGATCGCCCAGGACTTCCTCGCCCTCGCTGCGGTCCCAAAGGCGCCGCCAGGCCGCAAGGTCGGTCGCGGGAATCGTCGTGGTTCCCGCCAGAAGGTTCCCCCAGCCGGCGTACAGGCAATTGACCGCTTGCCAATGGAGCTGTTGCGGACGGAGGTTGCCGTTCAGCCGCAACAACGCGCCGCCGAACTCTGGATCTTTACGGCTGAGCAGCACGTCCCAGCCCAACCAGTCGAAGACGGTTGGCCAGACGCCGGTCCCACCGAGGCTGTTCACCGCGTCCTTGGCCGGCCGCAGCTCCAGCAATTCTTTGCCGCTAATCATCGTCGAGCGCACCGCGTAGAACCGCGTCGGTCGATCGTTGGCGACACAAGCTTGCAATAGCGGAGCATCGTCCCCGATGAACAAACAGTTTTCAAATAGCACTTGCGCTCCCGGAGTCTCCGCATCGAGGACCGCCATCTTGGCCCCGCGGGCATAGCAGCGCTCGAAGCGGCAGCGCCCGGTCTCCGGGTGTAGGGCCAGGAAGCGAGCCAGCGTCACACCGTCGCGCGGCTTGCCGGCCACCGAAAAGGTACAGTCGCGGACGGTCAGGTCGCCGTCCTCCACGCGCATCACGGCCGCTTTTTCGGAGGGGGCGTCCGGCCATTGAAACGCCAAGTGGATGTCTTGCAGGGTCAAGCTCCCGTGCTTGACATCCAGAAATACCAAAGGACGAGCGGGAACAGGGTCCCGGCGATTGCGGCTGCGCTGCTGTTCGTCCAGCATGCGCGGAACGTCCCAGACCAAGAGAGGCTGATAACCCTTGGCTGCTCGAATCACAACACTGCGATCGACCAGGGAAGCGGGCACATCGAAGAACGGGCCGTTGTCACGCAGCTCGATGATCCCCGTGGCGCCTGCTGGCACGGCGGCGCAAGCCGCCGCGAGCGAGCGGAAAGTCTTGCCCGAAGGATCGTTGGGCAGCCGACCGACGATCAGTTCCACGGTCGGGCCAGGGAGATGGTCCACGGCCCACGGCGCTTCGATTTCTTTGCGAAGCGCGGCGACATCAATCGGCTTGGAGGGTCGATAAAGGGTAGGCCACTTTGGTTTCTTGGGAGAGACGGCGGCGTTGGCAGGGTCGGTGGTCTTGTTCTGTGGCGGGGCCGGCGTCTCGCTGATCTTTGGGGGAGGTGGCGGGGCCGGCGGTCTGTCGGTCTTCTGGGGAGAAACGGCGGCCGTTTCCGCTGGCGTAGCCGACGCCGAGGGCGGCTCAGCGAGCGGTTTTTCCCGATGCCCGCGGCGCAGCCACAGAAGGGTGAAGAGCGAGGCGAGCAGGATGATCGTGGCAGCGCCGCCGAAAAAATACCAGACATAGGGAGGAATAGCCTCTGCCGTCTTCTCAGGCGACGCGTCTGCGGTAGATTTGCCGCTTCGGGTCGGCACCTCTGCCGTGGATTTGCCGATCTTGGTATCCGAGCGCGGGCGGGCCGGCAACGACGGTGCAGAGCGTCGGCCCTGGGGAACGCGTCGTTTCTTTTTGAGCGCCGGCTCCTCCGGCTCACTGGTTTCTTGCGCCAAAATCTCCAGCGCTTGCCGAGGCGTCAGCACGGCGCCACCGTGCTTCAAGGCCTCCAGATCGCGCAGTAGGTCGGCGGGTGTTTGATAGCGCTGCGCGGGCTGCTTGGCCATCAGACGACGCAAGACCGCCGCCATCGCCTCGGAGACGCGCGGATTGAATTGACGCACATCGGCCGGTTCTTCGTGCATGATGCGGTGCAGACGTTCGCCCAATCCACCCTTGGGAAACGGGGCATGGCCGGCCAACAGGTGATACCAGGTACAGCCTAGCGAATACAAATCGCTGCGGATGTCGGCCAAACCGCTGTCGCGCGCCTGCTCCGGCGACATGTAATCCAGCGTGCCGATCGTCGTGCCCGCGCGGGTGACGCGAAACTCCTCGTTACTGGCTTCGCGGGCCAGCCCGAAATCGGTCAGCTTGACCACGAGCCGATCGCCCTGTCGCGTCAGGAGGAAATTCGACGGCTTGATGTCGCGATGGACGATACCCTGTTGATAGGCATGATCGAGGGCCAGGCAGCCTTGCCGAATGATTTCCAAAGCCTCATCGGGATCGAGGGGGCCTTTCTGGTTACTGTATTCGGACAGGTCGATGCCATCGACGAACTCCATGACGAGGAAATAAGTGTGGCGGGTCTCGCCGAATTCATAGAGCGTGACGATATTTTCGTGGCGGAGCTTGGCGGTGTGCTTGGCTTCGCGGCGAAACCGTTCGACCATGGCCGGTTTGGCGGCCATCTCGGGAGACAGGACTTTCAGGGCGACTTCCTGGCCATTTTCGGTGTCGCGCGCTTTGTAGACCGCCCCCATGCCGCCGCTGGCAATGTGCGACAGCACCTCATATTTGCCGATCCGGATGTTCCGGTGCGGCTTCTTGGCGGCGGCATCCGAGGACATGACGCTCCCGAAAAAAATACCATCGACGCGAAAAGCCCCTGAACAGGCAGCTTCGAACTGCCCGACCTAATTCCTTTCCTTCCCGCCTCAGGGGGAGATCCTAGGCCATTCGCTCTTATACTACTGGGCACGGTTGACTGGGGCACAATTCCCCCCCACCCCAACCCTCCCCCACCAGGGGGGAGGGAGAAAAAGGCTCCCTCCCTCCTGGTGGGGGAGGGAGAAAAAGGCTCCCTCCCTCCTGGTGGGGGAGGGAGAAAAAGGCTCCCTCCCTCCTGGTGGGGG
>JAJPIY010000063.1 GCA_021324515.1 Planctomycetota bacterium | reverse complement strand
GATGGCGATGATGGCAATCACCACCAGCAACTCGATCAACGTAAACGCGCGCCCACGCCCGGGCAAAAGAAACTTTGGCATGAAGACCTCACTTTCTGCAAGTCAAGGAGGGAAAGAAGATACTACCTCACGCTATTACTGTAGCGGGGCGTGTGAAAAAACCCTTCTCCTTGTTTTTTCACATTCTCTCACATTCTCCTTGTTTTCTCAGGAACTGTTCCCTTTGTCAAGGATGAAATGAAAAAAATGAGCAGACGGAACGCTTGCTTGCCGGCTCGTTACGCAAGGGGACGTTCCCTTGCTTGCACGGCGGGCTGGTAAGAAAACGTTCTGTCCGCTCCGGTGAGGCTTAGGGGCGCTTTACGGGCTGAAGGGCTTTTGCTAGTTCATGCACTTTGGCGACGATCTTCTCTTCGATCTCCGGTCCCCATTTCGCTGGCATGCCGTAGGGGACCATCGAGGTGTCGCCCTCGTAGCCGCCTTCTTTCAGCACGCGCAAGGATGGGATGTAGGCCATCACGTCGTTGGCATAGCCGGCGATCCACAACGGATGGTCCCGGCCCAATTCGCGTTGGAGTCGCAGCGAATAATCAACTACCACCTCGCCGCCCAGTGCGATCCACGTCAACTCACCGAGTTGCCAGACCTGTGTCGGATAATAGCGATATTGATTATCAATTTTCTCGCCGCGGTCGAGCATTTGCAGATAACGCTCGGCGCGATTGCGGACCATGTGTTGTTTGCTGTGGCGTTCCATCTCCCATTGGGCGCGGCTGGGCAGCTTGTCGAAGGGCAGGGCGATGGTTGCATACTTGGCGGCGCTGGCGCCGATGATCGGCGTCAGGCGGCTGGCGAGCGTATCTTCCACGGCATCGGCCAACTCGCGGCCGTATTTCTTGCACAATTCGACCGTGCCGCGCGGCAACGGATTGGCGTCGGCACCGCAGCCCGTCCAGAACAAGGCCGTCGCTCCGGGATGTTTGGCTTCGATGTTTTGCTGGGCGAAGCCAGCGTAATCGCCACACCACTGGTAAAACGACAGCGTCGTGTTGTGGCAAGCGTAACCAAAGACGATGGCGCGGGGCCGGCCGTCCGGCCCGTCCACGCGCAGCACTGGCACGGCATGATCGACGGGGCCTTCGGGATTGGCGGCGTTAATGAAACCTTTGGCGGTTGGTTTGCGGCGATTGACAGCGAAACGTGCTGTACCTTTGCCGAACGACAAACGCGCCGGTTTCAAGTCATTGAGGGCGCGGCCAATGACATCGACCATCCAGCCCTTGAGTTTATCGGTGTAAGGCCCGATCTTGGCCGCTTCCTCGGGCGGCATGTCGTACATAGTGCGCAGCGAATCGCGGAGGACAGGGCCGCAATGCGTATGCGACACCGTGAGCATCAGCCGTTCGCGCGGCAACCCCGTGCGTTTCTGGACTTCTTCGGCGACCGGCTCGGAAAGCGAGCGTGGGATGCCGACCAGATCGCTGGTCAGCAACACGAGCCGGCCGCCGTGCGGATCTTCCAGGGCCAACGCTTTGACATACAGATCGGTGAGCTTGCCTTCGGCGGGCTTGGTGCGATTGGCATAGCCGGCCATCCACATGGACTGCTCCGGCGTAATGACCTGCACCGCGACGCCGGCTTTCCACTCGCCCGGCTTCGGCTCGTCGGCAGCAGAGCTTGGGAATGTGGGAAGGGCCAACAATAGCAGCAGGGACGTGATACGCATGATCGTTCTAATGCCTCAGATGCAGTAACCTCTGGTACGCCTCAAACACATCATGGGTATAACAGACAACGCGGACACTTTCCACATTTTTGTTGTGCTGGAGGAAATTGTGAATTTCCGTTAGGGCGATGGCGGCGGCACGGTCGATGGGGAAGCCGTAGGCGCCGCAGCTAATGGCGGGAAAGGCGATCGAGCGCAGGCCGTGTTCTTCCAGCAGACGAAAGCAATTACGGTAACACTGGGCCAGCAAGTCTTCCTCGCCGTGCTGGCCGCCTTGCCAGACAGGGCCGACCGTGTGAATGACATACTTCGCCGAGAGACGATAGCCCCGCGTGATCTTGGCCTGCCCCGTGGGACAGCCCCCCAGAGTACGGCATTCCTGAAGCAACTCGGGACCGGCGGCGCGATGAATGGCGCCATCGACGCCGCCGCCGCCCAACAGCGTCGTGTTGGCCGCGTTGACAATGGCATCGACCTGCTGCCGGGTGATGTCGCCTTGGAGAACGGCGAAACGGGGATCGGCAATCATAGTTGTTTCTCCTTATTTGTTTGGTGGGCGTGCTGCCCGCGTGCCGCTATTCACACTCGACCGACTGTTCCGCTATCGCTAAGATGCGGGAACGAGCAACGGTATGCAAGACCCCATCGCGGAGTCCCTTCTCCTATGGATCTTTCCACGCTCGCCCGAGGACAGCGCACCGCCGGCCGGCTGGCTCATATTGTGGCCATTCTCTGCAAATACAGCTTGGCCGATTGGCTCAAGGCCGTCAACGTCCGGCCGATGCGCCAGTTCCTCACCAGCTTTGATGGCCAACCGATCGCGGGCCTACCCACTGAAACGCGCATCCGCATGGCCTTGACCGAAATGGGCGCTACCTTCATCAAACTTGGCCAGATCCTGAGCACGCGCCCCGATGTCGTCGGTCCCACCCTGGCCCAAGAACTGGCGGCGTTGCAGGAAGACGCGCCCGCCGATCCGCCGGACGCCGTCCGCGCCCTCATTACGTCCGAGCTGCACCGCCCCATTAAGGAGTTGTTCACCGAGTTCGAGGACCAAGCGTTCGCTTCGGCGTCGATCGGCCAGGTCCATCGCGCTCGATTGCACGACGGACGGCGCGTCGTGGTCAAGGTGTTGCACCACCATATTGAAAACAAAATCGCTACCGATCTCGACATCATCATGGCCCTGGCTGATTTGGGCGAGAAATACAGTGCCGAGCTGCGGAACTATCGGCCCCGCGCCGTCGCACATGAGTTCCGCCGCACCCTGCTGCGCGAGTTGGATTTTCGCCGCGAGCTGCGCAACATTCAGGAGTTTATCCACAATTTTCGGGGCGACGCCACTGTCCGTTTTCCGACGCCGCACCCAAACCTGTCGTCGCGGCGCGTGCTGACACTCGATTATCTCGACGGCATCCGCATTGCTGACACGTGCCGTCTTAAATCAGAAGGCCACGATCTGCGGGCCATCGCCCAGCGCGGCGCCAATCTGGTTCTCAACATGATCTTCCGCGACGGCTTCTATCACGCCGATCCGCACCCCGGCAACCTGCTGGTGTTGGCAGACGGCTCGATCGGCGTACTCGATTGCGGCATGGTGGGCCGCATCGACGACAGCCTCCGCGACGCTTTTATAACCATGTTGCTGGCCGCCATCACCCATGACACCGGCCAACTCACCGATCGACTGCTGCGCATGGCCCATGTGCCGCCCGACCTCGACCGCGATGCCTTTGAGGCCGAGATTCACGACCTTCTCGCCGATTACGGTACGCAATCGCTCAATGAGTTCGATGTCTCCGGCGCCCTCACCAGTCTCATCGACATTGTTCGCCGCTACCACCTGTTTCTGCCGGCCAATCTCGCCCTCTTGCTCAAAGCGCTGCTGGTGTTGGAAGGCACGTCGCGCCAGCTCGACCGCTCTTTCAGCTTGGCCGAAATGATCCAGCCGTATTATCGGCGGGCCATGCAGGAGAAGCTGTCGCCGCGGCGCTTGTACCGGCACCTGCGGCGAATGTTCCTGGAATGGGACCATCTGATGCAAACGCTGCCCGGCGACCTGAGCGACATTCTCGAGCGCACCAAGCGCGGCCGCTTCACGTTCCAGTTCGAGCATCGCCGGTTGGAAACGTCGGTGGCGCTGTTGGTGGAGGGCTTGCTGTCGGCGTCGCTGTTTCTGGGTTCGACGCTGCTGCTGGGCCATCGCGTCATCCCGGACCCGTGGTTGGGCGTTTCCATCCCCGGCCTGCTGGGCCTGCCGTGGGGCCTGTTCCTGATCTGGCGCGTGCTGCGAACGACAAAAAAGAGCCGCAATTATACTGGGCACGGGGAGATTTGACATTTTTTCCCTTTGCCCCCCACCCCAACCCTCCCCCACAAGGGGGGAGGGAGAACCATTCCCCCCATCCCAACCCTCCCCCACAAGGGGGGAGGGAGAACCATTCCCCCCACCCCAACCCTCCCCCACAAGGGGGGGAGGGAGAACCATTCCCCCCACCCCAACCCTCCCCCACAAGGGGGGAGGGAGAACCATTCCCCCCACCCCAACCCTCCCCCACAAGGGGGGAGGGAGCCTTG
>JAJPIY010000346.1 GCA_021324515.1 Planctomycetota bacterium | reverse complement strand
TCTCCCTCCCCCCTTGTGGGGGAGGGCTGGGGTGGGGGGGTAAGTACAATGCAGACAAGGAGTTCTAACCCCCCACCCTAACCCTCCCCCACAGGGGGGAGGGAAAAGTCCGCCAGCCCTAAGCGGAGCGTGTAAGCCAGATTACGGACAAGGAGAATTTTCCACAAGGTAACGAACGAAGCGATGGATGGCTTCGAACAGGTTCATCCCGGCCATCAAGGCGAAACAGAACAGCCAAAATAGCAGCGTCCAGCGATCGCCCCAGTATGCTTGTGCCGGAACAACGGGGGCAATGTGCGGCGGTGGGGGCGGCGTCGCCGCCGATGATTTGGCCTCCGTTTTTTCAGGGAGCTTTGGAGAAAGCGTCGTTTGCGTGGTCATGGCATGGCCCCGAGAACAAGGATGCGGTAAACCCAACGGCCGCCCCTTAAGCAAGCACGATGCCACGGTCCCTGTGGAAGTTTTTTCCGCGGTTTGAATAGGTTCCTTCCGTGCTGGAAAAACGAAATCCTCGGCAAAACCGGCTCCAATTGAGGCGAACGGTTGCTTCCGAGTGCCTTCGTTCTCGTACCGAATGCCTTCCGACGCCGTCTGAGCCATAGCGACAGATGTGCGGTCCCGTCTCAGTCCTGTGCGGTTGCGTTTCCGGTCGTTGACCTTCGCAAGCGGCTGTACATACAGGGCCATAGCTGTACGGCCTACAGCGTCGCCCTCGATGCGGAAGGAACGTGTTGAGGAGAGGGCCACGGTTCTCCGTGCGCTTCCGCACATTCTCGTTGGCCCCAGAAGCGGGGTTCGACGCCCCAAGCCATTGCGTTGGCGTCTGTGTGCCATTGGCGCAGCCAACGGCGGTGACGGCGAATGTGGGGCATTTCTCCCCACGCCCGCAATCGGCCCAAGAGAAACGGCACCAACTCCCCCGCCTGCCAGCGGCGATAGGCCTTGGCCGCAAGGACGACGGCATGCCACGGCAAGGCGCGAAGCAGATCGCCATTGGGCAAATTACGCCAGAAGACGCGCTCCTCATTGCGCGATTGCTGTTCGAGCAAACGCCGCGTCGGTCGGCCATGGGAGGCCGAGACGCGATGCCACACCCGGGACGCCGGTTCATAGACGAGGCGATGCCCCGCCCAGTGCAGGCGGAATGATACATCCACGTCCTCGAAATAGGCCCCGAATTCTTCGGGAAAGGCGCCCACGTCCAGAAGTGCTTGGCGGCGATAGAAAGCACTGGAGGCGCTGACGCCGAAGACTTCGCCGCCTTGGAGGTAGCCAGCGGCGAGAGGTTGGCCGTGGCCGCGCTTGCCGGCGATGCCGCCGAGGAAATAGCGATCACCGGCGCTATCAATTAAGGGTGGTCCCATACCAGGCGCCCCACGCAAAACCAACGGTGCAACAGCAGCGATGCGCGAATCAGCGAAATGGGCCAGGGCGGCTTCCGCCCAGCCCGCGGACACTTCGGTGTCATCGTTCAACAATTCGACGATGGGATGGCGAGCGGCATAGATGCCGGCGTTGACGGCGGCGCAGAAACCACACCGCCGCGCCAAGCGCAACACATGCACGCCGGCAAATGCGTTGGCCGTCTGGGAGACGGAATGGTTCGGCGAAGCATCATCGACGACGAGGATTTCTGTGTCTAGGGGTGCGTGCTGTAGCACGCTGGCCAAGCATCGGCGCAGCAAATCGGCGCGATTATGGCTGGGGATGACGATGGTTAGAGAGGGCCTCACGCCATTCCTCCCGTCGTCGCACCACGCGCAGCAGCCGACGGCCGGCGGCGGCAATGCGGCCTCGCGCGAAATCGCCGACCATACGGCCCAGGCTGTCGAACAACCCGGCCCGCAAGGTATCGCCGCGCTGCCAGGCCTGACGGCGCCGCCACCAGGCCTCGATGCGGATGATGCCGGCCAGCACACGCGTTTGCCAGGCTGGCCAATGTTTGCGTGCATAAGTCAACAGCGCGTGCCGCGTAACCAGACGCAAATGGGCCGGTACCCTACGTGCGTGCAACGGATGATGATGCGTGGCCGACAAGCCCGGCTCATGCCAGACGGTCCAGCCGTGTTCGCGAGCCCGGCGGCATAGATCCACGTCCTCGTAGTAGAGGAAGAAATCGCCGTCCAGTCCGCCGAGATCGTCCCAGCACGTCCGCCGCACCAGCAGGCAACAACCCGTCACCCAATCCACCGGCCGGCACGCGGTCGAGCTGCGCAGGTAATATTTGCGCCACGGCCGCGGCAGCAGCAAACGAGTCAACGAGGAGGCCAGCGTCGGGAAGGGACCGGCCGAGCGTTGACGGCCGCCGTCGGCATTACGCAGGCCGAAACCGAGAATGCCGGTGCGCGTGTCGGCCGCCGCCAATTCCTCGGCCCGCGCCAGCGCCTTGTCAAGAAAGCCCGGCTCCAGGGACATATCGGGGTTGAGCAAGAGAATCCAGTCGCCGCGGCTGAGGCGGACGCCTTCGTTGACGGCGCGGGCAAAGCCGCGATTGCCACGCCAGCGCCGCAGCGATACGCCCGGCATCCGCCGCAACCGCGGAATCAAGGGATGCCAGGGGGAATCGTTGTCCACAACAATGATCTCGGCGGCCCCATGGCGCAGGGCAGGGGTGGTCCGCAACTGCCGCACCAATGTCGCCGTATCATGCCAACATAAATAGTTGACTACCACGACCGACATACGCGGCACGGCCGGCACCAGCCGAAGCCGCGGATGCATGCGGCGCGGCAGTGGAGGCAGGACAGAAAGTGGAGACGTAGCGGTGGAATCCATCGGGTTCCTTCCTGGAACGACGATCAATCGCCAAGTATCTGGCGAAAGACGATGGAGTATAGCCTTTCCGGCATTTACGAAGCAATGCCGCTTTGCAAGGAAACAGGCGAAGGGCAACGCTCCAACCAGCCTATTTTACCAAACCACGCCACCGTCTCCGCGAGTGATTCCGTCACGGGACGAGGGCGCAGCTCCAGTTCAGCGAGACTGCGCGACGGATCGAAGTGCATACAGCGGCGGGTCAGCGCGACGCCGGTGACCGTCGCCGCCGGTGCCCGGTGGGTGAAGACATCTGCGATGAATTCGCTGACATATGCTGTGGCCAAGGCCACAGGGTAGGGGACGCGCCAGCGCGGCCCCGGCAATCCCGTCAGCCGCGCTAGCAGCCGAAACACCGTGAGGATCGATACGTTCTCATGGCCAAGCAGATAGCGGCGACCAGGTCGGCCGCGCTCCATGGCCCGGACCATGCCCTCGGCCACGTCACGCACGTCGATAAGGTTCAACTCGGCATCGACATAGGCGCGACGCTTTCCCTGGCAAAAATCGAGCAGCATTTGCGTCGGCGGCGATCGGCCCCAATCGCCGGGACCGATGGGCAACGTCGGATTGACCACTACTACTGGCGCACCAGCCCGTCCCAACTGGAGAGCATAGCGCTCCGCAAAGTATTTTGAGCGACAATAAGGACCGATTACGTCTTCATAGGCAACGTGTTGCTCCTCGCGGATGGCCTCGCTCTGTCCCGCGCGCGTGAGGATGCTCTCCGTACTGGTATGGAGTACGCGCTGTACCCCGGATTCTAACGCCGCATCGATCACGTGGACGGCGCCTACATAGTTGACCTGACGGAAGCTGCCGCGCTGCTGGACCCATAAATGGGGGTTGGCAGCCAGATGGTACACTTCCCGGCAGCCGTGGACAGCGCGCTTTACGGCTTGTTTATCGCGGATGTCGCCAAGGACCAGCTCCACGCGATGGAGGGGCAATTGCTCAAGAGGAGCGGTCGGCAAATCGAGAACACGTACCGCCTCGCCGCGCTCCAGGAGAAGCCGCACGAGATGACGGCCAATGAAACCGGCACCGCCTGTCACAAGAATCATGGCATCCTGCTCATTTATACTGGGCACGGGGAGATTAGATATTTTTTCCCTTTCCCCCCCACCCCAACCCTCCCCCACAAGGGGGGAGGGAGCCTTGTTGCTCCCTCCCCCCTTGTGGGGGAGGGTTGGGGTGGGGGGGACCAAGGCTCCCTCCCCCCTTGTGGGGGAGGGTTGGGGTGGGGGGGACCAAGGCTCCCTCCCCCCTTGTGGGGGAGGGGTGGGGTGGGGGGGACCAAGGCTCCCTCCCCCCCTGTGGGGGAGGGTTGGGGTGGGGGGAAATTGTACTCAATTCAACCGTGCCCAGTATATGCAGCATTATTCAGCCGTGATGCGCAGCGAAGTGCGTTCGCGCTCTGCTGTGCATCGCGGCTGAATAATCCTGTTGCATCCTCAAACAAACTTCGTTACTCCCGGCCGGGCGACCGGGGCCACCGGCAGGGGGCCGAATTCATAGGCCGGCGGCGTCAAATCCTCCTTGGAATTCAAGGCCATGTCCCAGGTGATGACCTGGCCGGTGTAGGTGGCCATGCGCCCCATGATGGCCATCAACGTGCTCTTGGCCATCCATTCGCCGTTGTTGATCGCCTTGCCGGCGCGGATGCTGGCGAACAGCTCGTCGTGCTCGTTTTGATACATATCATCGGGGGGCGGATTACGCAGCGACGCTACCGACTGCCATCGTTTTGCCTTTCCCGCCATGATGATGCCGCGTGGCGGACGATTGGTCTCAATGTGGCAAGTCCCCTTGGTACCCATAATGTGATCGGAAACATCAGGGGCACAGCCGACTTGTTGACGGCAAGCGCTGAACAGCTTCACGCCGTTTTCGTATTCGTAAACTACACAATGGTGATCGAAAATGTTCCCATAGAGCGGATCCGTGCGTACTTGCCGGCCGCCGCTGCCGACGGCGCGGACAGGATACGCGTTTTGCATGGCCCAAGCCATCTTGTCGAGGCTGTGGATGTGCTGCTCGACGTTGAAATCGCCGGACAACCAGGTAAAGTAGAGCCAGTTGCGCAGCTGCCATTCCATGTCGCTCCATTCGGGCCGGCGTTTCTCGGACCACAGGCCGCCGGTATTATAGGTGCATTGCAGAGCGACTATATCGCCAATCATCCCGTCGTGGACGCGCTTCATGGTCTCGCGCATGCCATGATGATAGCGCCAGCACAGCCCGGCGACGATGGACAGGTTCTTTTTCTTGGCTTCCTCGCAGGCTTGCAGCACCGTGCGGACGCCAGGCGCATCGACGGCGCAGGGTTTTTCAGCGAAGACGTGCTTGCCCGCGGCCACGGCGGCTTTGAGGTGCAGCGGCCGGAAATGCGGCGGCGTCGTCAACAGCACCACGTCCGACATCTCAAGGACCGACTGGTACGCGCTGAAACCTGTGAAACAGTGCTCCGGCGTGACTGCGATGCGTTCGGCAATGTCGGCGACACTCTTGAGATGATTAAGGCTCTTCTGCAACTTGTCGGCGAACACATCGCCCAGGGCGACAAGACGGCTGTTTTTGTCAGCGCGCAGCGCTTGGATGGCGGCGCCGGTGCCGCGGTTGCCGCAGCCGATCAGACCGACGCGAAGAACATCGCTGCCAGCGGCGTGGACCGCAGGAACCAAAGAAGCCACGGTGGCGGCCGCTGTACCGGCCAGGAAATCGCGCCGCGTCGCGACACCTACTGAAAAAGAAGAAGCTGGAGTCAAGGTCAGATCTCCTCTAGCGGGCAGGGGGGACAATCAGGCGGGCACCTACAGATTCTATTAGTCGCATTCGGGACGGCACTTGTCAAGGAGGAAGTTGCGTTCCACCCTCGGATAGCTTATATTCATGTTTCAATCCATCCCCTGTCCAGGAGATTACACCATGAAATCGTGGACGCGCCGTCGATTGCTCCAAGGTTCGAGTATGTTGGCCGTTGGCGCGCTGGCGGCACCGGCGGAAGCGGAAGAAACGCCGAAAAACACCAGGCTCAAAGTGCTCGTCGCCGGTGCTCATCCGGACGATCCGGAGTCGGGCTGCGGTGGCACCATTGCTCGCTATACAGACCGCGACCATGAGGTCGCCGTCCTGTATCTGACGCGCGGAGAGATGGGTATCAAGGGCAAGTCCCACGCCGAGGCCGCTGCCATTCGCACCGCCGAGGCGAAAAAGGCCTGCGCCATCCTCAAGGCCCGACCGCTGTTCGCCGACCAGATCGACGGCGCCACCGAAGTCAATGCCGTTCGTTACGCTGCCATTCGTAAGATCGTCGAGGCCGAGAAGCCTGATGTGGTATTCACCCACTGGCCTATCGACAGCCATCCCGATCATCGCGCCTGCTCGCTGTTGATTTACGATGCCTGGTTGCGGCTGGGGCGGAAGTTCGCTCTGTATTATTTTGAGGTCAATCTGGGGGGGCAGACGCAGTGTTTTCGCCCCACGCATTACGTGGACATCACCGCTGTGGGGCCGCGCAAGCGCGATGCTTGTTTCGCCCATGTCAGCCAAAACGCCTCAACCGGCTTTTATCCGAAGTATCATGCCAAAATGCACGAATATCGCGGCATGGAGAGCGGTTTCCGTTTGGCGGAAGCGTTCGCCCATCATGAACAAAGCCCGCCTGGGCGCCTACCGGACGTGTGAGAAGTCCTGTTACAGGTCCTCAGAAGAATATCTGGGTACGGAACCAGTATAGGTCCTCGTGTTTAGTGAACTTGGTATTCGAGAGAAACACAGGTTGATTGAACATGGAATGCTGCCAGTCGAAATACAGGCGCACATAGTGGTTCCAGTACCAGTTGACCCCCGTATCAATGGCGGTGGCACGATTGGCCCAGTAAGCGGGATTGGCGAAGCCGCCTGTGAATATTTGGTCGCCTACTTGCAGGTTGGCAATACGGCTGTAGATTTCAATCGCTCCAGGATTCAGGCGTCCGTTATACCAGCCAAAAGGCCGCTTCGGTTCGGTCAGGTAGACGCGGCGAGTGATTTGCTCGCCAGTCACAAAATAAGTACAAGCCACGCTCCAGCCCCACAAGGGCACCTGGACGCGCTTGGAACTGCCCACGCCGACAAAACCCCCTGTGGAAAAAGGCTCATAGACCAGGGTTGATGGCAATGTGCCTGGCCCTTTCAGTGAATAATTCTGAAAACCACCATCATAATTGGCCAGAAGAGTAAAACTCTTATAGTAGTAGGCTACATCAGCAGCCCATTGCATACGTGGACCGTTCTCGAAGGCATTAGAATTGTAAATTAAAAACGTTGGGGAGACGTTCAGGCTCCCTGGCACACCATTTGGCCCTGCCTGATCGTTGGCCGTCTCCAGGTTGGCAGGTTGAATGGGGTTGCGTTGGTAGCCGCCGAAAACAGAGCCTGCGATATTGAAGTTCTCCAAACATTCGATCCCGCTGTGCAGGAATGGCTTGATATTGACGAAGCCGAAGACATTTTTGCTATTATCATCGCTTTGGAATGAACGGCGTTGGCCGTTGAAGACGCCCACATAGTATTCGAAAATGCTTTCGAGCACTTGGCCGTGCAACATAGCGCCCTCTTGGCGATTGCCCGCAAAATTGGTGACGAAGAGGGAGCGTTCTGCGGCAATCAAGTCGCTCTCGGAGACCTTGATGTACTCATACGTAAAAGGCGTTTTCATGCGGCCGATGCGAAGTTGCAATTGTTGCTTGTACTTGGGAGCGAAATTCAGATCGGCAAAGGCGTCGAGGATGTCGATGGTCCCATAGCCGCGGTCTATGACCGTATAGTAATAGGCATAGGGAGTCAATTCACCTTGAAAGTACCAGCGTTGTCGGGGAATGATGAAATTATCGTGCAAAGCATCACCAGTCTGGTCGAAAGCGCGGTAATCCAGTTGACTCAAGTTATGAAATTCCAGAGTAAAAAAATCATCGGCGCTGCGAACTTCCAGGCCTTCACTAAAATATACTTCTACTGAGTGCTGAGGCGCACGCATATCGGGCTTATAAGGCCCGCGGCTATCCATGTAAGTTTCCATCTTGCCGGCAGGATGAAGTTCGACGCGTTGACCAGCTCCCCCCACGCCCGCTTGCGCCCGGTGACCACTTAACCACGGTAATAGCGGCCGCAACTCCGTTTCGCCAAGCAATGGCGTCGTTTCCACCTTGCCCTCGCTTTCGTCCAATTCTTCCATACGTTGTGATAAACTATTATCATCGTTGCCTTCCTCATCAACTTCTAATCCTTCCGTTTGTGACGGCACTATTTTCTCCAATGGAGGGCGCTTTTGCAAGGGATAAGATGCCGGACGAGTTCTCACCGCACTGAAAACGTCGCAGCTGTCCCAACTGTTCAAGTGAACGCCAAACAGGGGGCTTGCAGTCTGCTGAAGCAACGTTTCATATCGGTGAAAAAGGTCTTCATAATTTGTTGCTAAGATCTCGTTGCTTATCTTAAGTCTGCGCAATTTCTTTTCGATGCGCGTGATGCGGTCCTGGGCAGTATCCGCGGGCGTTTCCGGCATCGTCCTGAACATCGCTTGCTGGGAGTAAGCTTTATTCTGGCTGTTTAACGGTACGACAAGGAGCAGAAGAGCGACCGTTGCTA
>JAJPIY010000326.1 GCA_021324515.1 Planctomycetota bacterium | reverse complement strand
CGGCTTCCGTGAGCGCGAAAGGCGATCGGGTGGTGGTGAGCTGGTACACGGGCGCGCAGGACCCGCCGAAAACCGAGCTGGCATTTTCCACAGATGCGGGTTCCACGTTCACCAAGCCGATCCTCGTCAGCACGGGACATTCATTCGGCTACACTTCCGCCGTTCTCGACAATGACGGCGGCGCGTTTGTATCGTGGCTGGAGCAGGGTCCGTCCGACACCCGCATCCTGGTTCGCCATATCACCGCGGCAGGTGCGGCCGAGCCTGTCAGGCAAGTCGCGCAAGGATCGAAGCAAAGCCTTGGATACCCCAAACTCGTACATTCCGGGAACGATACCTGGATCGCGTGGGGTAGCGCCGCGGCCGACTCGAAGGTCCAAACGGCGCGGGTAACGAAGTAGCGCAAAGTTGCGCCTGATTAATTTCATTAGTAGGATAATCGGTTACACAATCCTCGGGAGGGATTCATGATCAAGTTGTGGTTAAAGCGGCTCAGCCTCGCCGCTGCCGCGGTAACAGCCGGGTGGCTGATCGGTTCGGTGTTTACCAGCCGGGCTGTGGCACAGGCGCCGCTCGCTACCTGCGCCGCCGGCACGAAGGCTAGCGCATGCTTTAAGAATGTTACGACCGATGCCCTCAAGAATCTTACGCCGGGCGACTTCTTAAGCGCCATGGGCGTCATGGCAGATTCTCTTGGCCTCGATTGCGCGGATTGCCACCCCGGAGCCGGCACCGACAAGGCCGATTGGGTTTTCGATACGCCGGCCAAAATCACGGCCCGCAAGATGGTGAACATGGTTCAGACCATCAACAAGGAAAATTTCGGCGGCGTCCAGATGGTCACCTGTTATACGTGCCACCACGCCCGTGACAGGCCAGCCACGACGGTTTCCCTCGATTCTCTTTACAGCAGCCCGAACTTCGAAAAGGATGACATCATCCAGGCCGACAAGAGCCAGCCCTCGGGCACTGAGGTTCTCGACCGCTTCATCGCCGCGCTCGGCGGGCAGCAGAAGCTGAACGGCCTTACCAGCTACATCGAAAACGGCGTCAGCATCGGTTATGAAGGCTTGGGCGGCAACGGTAAGTTCACGATCTATGCCAAGTCTCCCAACCAGCGGACCACCGAAATCCGATTCCCGGACCATCCGGATCGCGCACCCAGCGTTTGGACCTTCGACGGCAAAGTCGGCTGGGTGACCACACCTCGCGGCTTGCTGGGCGAATACCAGCTCGAAGGCGCCAACGCCGACGGAGCTCTGCTGGAAGCGCAAATGTCTTTCCCCGGCCAGATCAAGACGCTGCTGACCAACTGGCGCACGGGATCTCTCGAAAGCATCGGCGAGAATGCCGGCGCGGCCAGCTCGGCCAACGTCAGCATCGTGCCGCCGGATGATTACCGGGTGGTGGAGGGCAACGGCCCCCGCGGGCTGGTCGCCAAGCTGTACTTCGATACGAAGACCAACCTTCTGGTTCGCGTGCTCCGCTTCGTCAATTCCCCCATCGGCCGCGTGCCGATCCAGGTGGATTACGCCGATTATCGCGACGTGAACGGCATCAAGTTCCCGTTCAAGATGGCGTTCCTGTGGCTGGACGGTCGCTATAATGCCGAGATCAGCGACGTCAAAGTCAACGTTCCGATCGATGCCAAGGTGTTCGGCAAGCCGTAGTAACAGACTTGCCACAGCGCCATTGACAAGGTGAAAGCTCGTGTGTAGTATAAATGCTGTCCGTCAAACGGCGGCGAATCTTACTTCTTCCTGGTGGAGGTTTCTGAAATGAGAGCTAAGATGCTCACTGTTTTGGCGGGTAGCGTTCTGATGGCCGCTGTTCCGATGCTCGCCCATCACTCGTTCTCTGCGGAGTACGACCGTAGTCAGCCGATTAAGCTGAAGGGCACGGTCACGAAAGTGGAGTGGATGAATCCGCACGCCCGGTTCTATCTGGACGTGAAGGATGACGGCGGAAAGGTGACCAATTGGGAATTCGAATTGGGTAGCCCCAACGGTCTGATGCGCGCCGGCTGGACCCGCAACTCCCTGAAGATCGGTGATGTTGTGGAAGTGAACGGCTCCCGCGCAAAGGACGGTTCCAATCTGGTCAACGCCACCAACGTTGCCTTCGAGAACGGCAAGCGCGTGCTCGGCGGTGTTTCGTCTGCCGACGACCCGAACACAAAGTAAACTTAGAATTCTGTAGCAGTTCCTTGGCGGCCCGGCTTCATGCCGGGCCGTTGTCTTTTTTACACTCCCCTCCTCCTTTGCGCCCCAGAAATGTCGCAGAATCTCTGCGCAATGGGTAACCGCAGGCCGCTATAAACAGTCCTGAACTAGGTAGGGCGTCTTTTTGATACACATTTTCCGGTGTGATAAAATTAAGCCCGGCGCACGTTCGCTTTTGAGGAGGTCTCAACGTTGAAGAGGCTATTGAATTCGGTTTTGACGGCGGCGGCCGTCATGGGCGCAGCGACTTTGCTGTCCGTGCCCGCTTCCGCACAGCGTGGCGGAGGCAACGCTCAACCGGCCAACTGTCCGGCCCAACCGGAATGGCAAACGAAGTTTCTGGCCGATTATCAGGCAAAGCTTGCTGCTGAGCAGGGTGCTGCGGCGCCCGCCCAGGGCGGTGCTGCGCGAGGCGGCGGTGGCGGTGGCGCAGCCGCTGCGGGCGGTCCTGGCGGTGGCGGCGGACGGGGCGGCGGCGGTGGAGCGCGCGGTGGACGTGGCGGCGGCCGTGGAGCCGCAGCCGATCTGCCTCCTGTGCCTCGCTTCCCGGATAACCCCGCCTACGGCGTTCAGGCCGGCAAGATCGACTTCGGCGGCTTGGGGAAGGGCGTATGGAATGTCCCGTACATCATCAACATGGCCACTCAAGGGCACGATGAGAACGGCTGCTCGCCCGTGGTCGTCCCCTTCAAGCCGGAAGCCCTCCAGCTTTGGGCCGATCGTGAGCTTAAGACGCACGAAAAGGACGATCCGGAAGGTTTCTGCCTTCCCCCCGGCGTACCGCGCATGATGTATACCCCGTATCCGATGCAGATCTATCAAATGCCGGATCGCATCCTCATGGTGTACGAAGGCGGCGCGCACGTGTGGCGAATCATCTGGATGGATGGGAGAAGCCTTCCCAACGTGGACGATATCAATCCCGACTTCCTCGGTTATTCCGTCGGGCATTGGGATGGTGACACATTGGTCGTCGAGACGGTCGGTTTCAATCATGAAACCTGGCTCGATGCCACCGGTCATCCCCATGGCGAGAAATTGAAGGTGACGGAGCGCTATAGCCGTCCCAACTTCAACACTCTCCAGCTTGCCGCCACGATCGACGATCCGGAGTATTATACGGCGCCCTGGACCACGATCACTACCGCCACTTGGACGGCCAACACGCACGGCCCGTTCACCATGCGCGGCGGCGAAATCCTGGAATACATCTGCCAGGAGAACAATCGCGACCTCGCGCACATCGGTGCGGCGCGCGATACTCGTTAATCCAACCCTTGTTTTGAAGATCGCCTCGCTTCTCACCGGAGCGAGGCGATTTCTTTTAGGGCCGCTTGCGAATGCGCACGCCCGCTTCCGTCTCGGGGGGAAGGGCAACCACTAGCGTTCCGCCCGAATCGGTTTTCCCTTCCGCCAGTTCCTCGTCATCGGGCTCGATATCGTAGGCTGCATTGGGTGTGAGGCCCATCACAATGGTCGCCTCGGTCGATGCCTGAAATCGCTGCGTGCCATCGGCTTCGGCCGCGGGGGCGCTCAGGAGAACGGCATCGCCGACGCGAATCGGCTTCGGCGTGACGCCGCTCCGGAGCGTCTGAAGCTTCCCGTCTTGGAAAATCTGGAGATGGCCGTCGAAGTACCCCAGCCATGTCGCATCCTCATCCCAACTGGTGCGTGCGAAAACGTGGCCGGTGGCGGGGTTATGGAACACCAGCGGAAGCAAAGAATAACTCAGCCCCGGCTGGTACGGATTGGCCCATAGGAATTCATAGGTCGCGCCAAGGGGATCCCGCATGGCATAGCGATCCTGCATGAGCCAGCCCTGTAAATACTGAGTTTCCTGCGCGTTGGGATCGAACGCGACCATCGCCAGGCCCGCCGCTCGGGACCAGACGGCGTCTTTCGGATCGGGCTCCGTATCGCCTGAAAAAACCGGAACCAGAAAATCGTTATCGGACCCGCGGAAAGGGGCAGGGTAGTGGGCCATGAGGTAATCCGTAGAAAACTCTTTGAAATCCATCGCGCCGGACTCGCGAAGGTCGATGGAAAGATTGTCGCGAACGGCATGGAGCAGTTCCATCAGCGCGTATTCCTGCCCTCTCGCCCAACGCGCCGACTTTCCTCCTCGCCACCACTGCTCAACCAGAGGCTTCAGAATCGATTCGCCTTGGTCTTTCAACCGGTCGGCGATGGCGATCGCGCCCAGCGCGCGAGCGGCCTGTTCCGGCAGACGGTCGCGCGGACTGGCGAGCTGCTTCTCGATTTTTTCGCCGAGGCGTTCCGTTTGGGCGGGAGTCATCGCCTTTCCGCACCAATCGAAGACCAGGGCGAGCTGCCGAAGATCGGTTGCCGCGTCGCTTAGAGCCCATTCGACCGCTTTGCGCCCCGCCGCAGCATTACCAGCGACCTGATAATACAGCGCTTGCGCGACTGCCGCTTCGGGCATGGGAGCCCCGGCGGAGACCAGTGCGTCAAACTGCTGCCAGCGCATGGAATCGCGTTCCCGCTCGCGCTGCAGCAGCCGGAGCCTCTGCTTGGTGAGCAGCAAGCGGGGCGACTCCGTGAAGACGTGGAAATCTTCATCCGCGGCCGAGGCATCGGCGGCCATGAGCAGGACCGCGGCACATCCAAGCAAGACCCGCGACATAGAGTTTCTCCGAAACCAGCATTGTGTCACAGTGCCACACCGGCCGGGGCGCACACCCTCAAAAAAGCCGGGAATCGCCTTCTAAGTATCTGAAAAGATGTGGGCAAGTCTTGGCCGGAGGAATGCTTTTGATAGACCGAATTGATGAAGTAACTCTTTAAACCTGCCCTCTGTTTGCAATGGGCATGAGCGAGAGAAGCGGGTGGCTAAATACTAGCGTGCTTGCGGGAGCCGGTGTTTGAGGTTCTACCGCTCCTTCCTTCGCTCGAGCGTGTTGCAACAGAGGGGTTTTTTTGCGAACGGATTTGTAGTTATAGCGAACTGATGTGTACCTTCCTGGATCCGGCGTCTTCGGTCCAGGCCGGACGTGCTGGGGAACAATAGGACGCGGGCCCTGGCGGGTTGCGGCCGGACGGAAGCAAGGATCCTTGCCCGTCTTGGGCTAGCCGCATCGGAAGAGGTTGCGACAATCACCTTCCGCCTCTCTTCCGATGCGGTTTCTTCCCTACCTCAATAGCATACCCCTTTACTGCCATGCAGATCCATCGTCTTGTTGCGTTCGGGTACTACAACAATTCTGAGTAGAACCGTCCCGCCGCACTATTGGTCCCACCTCCGGGCGCTGCCGCACATTGGTGCGGTATGCGCGACCTCTACTTGGTGATCCGGTTCACCCGCCACTGGATT
>JAJPIY010000054.1 GCA_021324515.1 Planctomycetota bacterium | reverse complement strand
GCTCGGCCTGCGACCGAATATCCTGGTGACGTTCACCGCCGCGCAGATCCATTCCATCGCTCGGCCCCAGCCGCTGCCTGTGCATCCTAAAGGCAAGCCTGGCTGTTGATGATTTCCGTACATGGCCGTCAAAGGCCATTCGTTACTCGTTACGTTCCGTTCAGAAAGGATCTTTACCATGAATCACGCACAAAAGGGAGATACGGTGCGTATCCACTTCACCGGCCGGTTGGAGAACGGCGCCGTCTTCGGCTCTTCAGAAAACGAAGAGCCTGTGCAACTGACCCTCGGCAGCGAGCAGATGATCGTAGGGCTTGACCGCGCGCTGGTGGGTATGCAGGTAGGAGAAAAGAAGACCATCACGGTCTCGGCTGCAGAAGGGTTCGGGTTACGGCGGCCGGAACTGCAACAGCAGGTGCCCAGGGCAGCCTTGCCGGAAGGAGTGAAGGTCGGCGACCGCTTATTGGCTCGTACCGGAGAAACGCCCCTCTATGTCTGGGTACGGGCCTTGGACGAGGAGACGGCCATCGTGGACGGCAACCATCCCCTCGCCGGCCAGACCCTCACCTTCGATGTCGAGCTGGTGTCTATCGAACCGGCCAGTTCAGAAGAATGAAGGAGGTCTCTCAAAGCCGTGTGCATGAGCGAGCCGATCAGCCCACTCATGCACACGATCCGCTTGCTTACCCTTTCAGGGCAGTGCAGTTCTGCACAAAGCGCCAATGGCAGCCAATTCCAGCGAGCACGAACAGATGAAACAACTCATGCGGCCCAAACACGCCAGGGAGCAGTTTTGGCCAACGCAAATACTCCAGGATCGCTCCGACGGTGTATGCGACCGCCCCCCAGACAAGGGGACGGATAAAATGTAAGCCATAGCGGCGGGCGAGCAAGGTTCCTGAATACAGCCCGACCCAACCAAAACCCAGGTAGAGCGTGACGCCCAGCCCTTCGGACACATCGGCGAAGAAGACCATCTTGAGGATGACGCCCAAGACGGCGACAACCCAGACGAACACCAAAGTCGCCCAGCGTTCACGGCCGTGGAAAAGCAGAGCGTAGACCGGCGTGAATGTGCCCGCGATAAGCCCAAAGATGGCAGCGTGGTCGAGGCGTTGCATCACGATGCGACCGGTGTAACCAGGCGTCAACAGGTGATAAACGCCGCTCGTCGCCAGTAGCAGCACACACGAGAAGGCGAACACGGCCAGCGCGGCGACGCGCTTCGTACTCCCCCAACCGCGGCGCAGCAGGCCGATGCTGAGCAGAGCGAAAACCACAGCCCCGCCGAGATGGGTCAGAGAACTGACCGGATCGGAAAAACCAGGAATGGAATAGATATCAAATTCGCCCACAGTCCATCATTTCGCGGTCTACTTCTTCCTCATCTCTAATAAGTACATTGCCAAAGCGAATGAGTACAAGGAGGCGGCCTCATTTTTCCGGCTGCGTAATCAAGCGGCGAAACTCACGCAATGCTTCCACGTCGATCCCTTCGGGCTGATGTTCCAGCAGCCAATCCACGTCTTGCAGCGCCCCGTCGCGGTCGCCGGTCCTGTGCCGCAAGAGAGCGCGCATGCCGCGCTGCGGTGCCGCATCGGGCGAAACGGCAAGGATCGCATTCAAGTAACGCAGCATCCCCTCCTGGTCCTTCTCGCGTTCGGCCACGTTCAGTAGGTTGTGTAACATGCGAACGATGATGGTCCGTTTGTCTACGGCTTTCAGGTCGTCCTCGCGCAGCGGCCGTTCGGTGATGGCGCGGACTTTTTTCTCTGCTTCCTCGCGGCTGAGTCGTTGGCCGCCTTCGTACACGTCGATGAGCTGCGCCTCACCCTTGACGGGGACGTGCCGCACCACGAAATGGCCGGGTAGGCCGACACCCTCCAAACGCACGCCCAGCCGCCGACCCAACTCGATGTACAACACCGATAGTGTGATCGGAATGCCCTCACGATCGTCCAGCACTTCGGACAAATAACTGTTGGAGCGATTGTAGTAATCGCTGCGGCTGCCGTGAAACCCGCGCTCCTCAAAGAGATACTTATCGAGGGCGGCCAATCGCGCCTTGTCGTCGGCGTCCTTCGGCAGGCGCGCGGCGATGCGCTCGGCCATGCGCTCCACTTCACGGCGGTAGGTTTCCACTTCCACTTCTTCGTTGTCCAAACGAGCGATCAGCAGCGCGGCATGCAGCAGATCAATGTCTTCTTCCTTGCCACGCAGCACACCTGTCAATTCGTCCAAGACGTTCCGCTCGTGGATGGCAGCGGCTAAGCGGTGCAGCTTCTTGGCCTGTTCCTCCAGCTGCCGTGCCCGTTCGCGCAGCACTTGCATTCCCATCGTTCCTTCCGGGGCCAAGCGCTCGACGATCGCCGCGCGGGGCTTGTTTTGGCCCATTTCATCGAGCACCTTGCTGATGCGCATGACAGCAGCGCCAGAAAGCGCCAACGGCGGGACCTCCTTGGCGATCTGAAAACGCTTGAATTCGGCTACGGTGTCGCGGAACTTGGCCAGACCGGCGCGGCCTGTCGTATAAACATCATCGGTTGATTCGAGGACTTGATGATCGTTGACAAAGCAGCGAAAGCGGCCCTTTTCCAGCCGTACTTTCAGCGTGTTCCACTCGCCGGGACGATAATGCGGACTGTCCACTTGCTCCAGGACTTTCCAGGTGAAGACATCCGGCCCATCGAAGCGCGACAGCCGCAATTTGCCGGCGGAGGGATAGAAGCCATAATGTTTGTCCTCACCATCGGCATAGAAGACGAGTCCGGCGGCGCCGCTTTCGTCCTGGAGACGCACCATGACGGAAATCTCGCAAGGCAGAGTGGGCAGCCGGCGGCGCGACAGACAAAGCGAACGGCCGCCGAAGCCGCGCCCCCTGCCTTCGACGAGGATGTGGCCCGCCCGCTGCCGCCACTGTGCGCCGAATTGCACTTCCCACTCCGCGCGGTCCAGCGCCCCGATGGTCAGCCAAGCCGACATCGGCACCGGGTTGGGTTTTTTCAAGAGCGGCTTGAGGGCGTTGATGGCTACGGCGAAACCGAGATTGGGCGTCACCAGGGATTTGATGGTCAAAATACCGTGGACTCGGCCCTGCATGTCCAGAAGAGGGCTGCCACTGTTGCCCGGTTCGATGGGAATAGCAACCTGGATCATTGGCCGGTCCTCAATGGTCCGCAGCGCGGAGACAACGCCAGAGACCACGCTGTTATGCAGCCCGTGCGGATTGCCCACGGCCATCACGGCCTGTCCTTCTTTGAGCGTCGTTGAATCGCCCAGTTCCAACGGTTTCAGCCCTGCCCCATCGATACGGAGAAGGGCCAGATCCAGCTTGCGGTCGGCGGCATGGATGGCTTTGACATCATGACTCTTGCCGTCGGCCGTCTCAACACGCAGGGGTCTTCCATCACCGAGGACGTGGCGATTGGTAGCGATCAAGCCGTCGGCAGACACGATGAAGCCGGTGCCCAGCCCTTCTTGCCGGCCATCGCGACCGCCCACATGAATGACGACGATCGACGGCCGGACTTTTTTCGCCAACTCCTCGACGCTCGATGCTTTATCAGTCTTGGTAGAATCCGACCGCTCTGCAGCCCGTACCGGCGTTGTTACCGACAGGAACAAGGCGATGTGCAGTAAGAGAAAGCGCGACATAGCGTGGTCCTCTGTGGGCATGGAGAGCAATCAGGACGTCCATATCTATTGTGCGGGAACGGCGAAAGAAATGCCACTGGTTCCGAATGTATACTCCTTGCGGAAGGAATTGTCTCAAGCCCGGAGCGGCCGCGACGGGCCAACCCATCGCTGGTACTCCGGGCTTGGGACAGACCGACCCGCACGAAGCATAATCCCAATAGTACGCCAACCCTGATACCTTTGCCCCGATTGGCGAGGGATGAATTGTGCCCTTACTCGACCACTTTCACCCACCGCTGAGCGAACGTCGCCTCTGGGAGTCGTTTTATACGACCTGGGCCAGTGCGTTGGCGGATGCGCTGAATCAGGATATATTGCCGCCGGATTATATCGCCTTGGAACAGGTTCATCTAGGTGCGGCCCTCGAAATCGATGTGGCAACTTTCCCGGATTCAACGGCTTCGCCTTCGCCCGGCCAGGGTGGAACAGCAACTGTCCCGCGAACGGTCTGGACCCCGGCGACCGCCCCATTGGTCTTTGCTGCTGTTTTTCCTCCCAGCGTGACTGTGGAGATCCTGTCCACGGAGGGCGGGCGAACACTGGTAGCCGCGATTGAACTCGTCAGCCCCGGCAACAAGGATCGTCCCACCAAGCGCCGTTTGTTCGCGGCCAAATGCGCCACCTACCTCAGCCGCGGCGTCGGCCTTGTTGTCCTTGACGTGGTCACGAGCCGGCAGGGGAACTTGCACAACGAGTTAGCCGATCTTTTCCAGCTGGATGCAGTCTTGCGGATGCCCGTGGCGGAATCGCTTTATACCGCAGCATACCGCCCTCTCCGCACCGGCGATACGGAGAAAGTCGAAACCGGGCTCACCCCGTTGACGATAGGCCAGCCGTTGCCGAAAGTCCCGCTTTCTCTTGGGGTCGAGTGGTGTGTGCCGCTGGATCTAGAAGAGTCCTACTGCGAAGCCTGTCGGCGACGGCAGGTAGATGAGGTGGCGACGCGCGCAGTCGGCTGAAAACAGCGGGCTTGGAATGCTTGCCATCGAGTGCCGATGGAGAACGCAGGATAAGCCTGTTCCGATGTGGTTGGCAAGGAGGCCATCTTACTTGAACCGACCGGCCAGCAGGGGTGCGAGCGGACGGCGACAGATGCTCCTCAGCTGTCAGGCCCGGTGGTTCCCTCATGTCCCCTTGCCAAAACGCGGTCGATGCGTGCCAGGCACCGTTCGCGGCCCAGAAGCGCCAGTGTCTCGTAGGCGCTGAAGCCGATCGCTTTGCCGGTGACGGCGACGCGCAACGGCTGGTTGATGTCGTTGAGCTTGACGCCCTCGGTCTGAGCAAACTCCTGGATCAACGTCTCCAGCGCTTTCGCCTCGAACGTCGCTGTCTCCAGGCGCGGCCGTATCTTGCGGAGAAGAGCATGGGACGCCGGTTTGCGGACATGTTGAGCGAACGCCTTTTCCTCATAGGTCAAACGCTCATCCGGCAAGAAGAAAGCGTCATAATCGAGGATGTCGCCGGCCACTTTGATACGCTCGCCGGCGGCGCGGACGATCGCCGTTACGCGCGCCACCACCTCGGCAGGCGCCGGATCGGGAATCAGCTTGGCCTTTTGCAAAAACGGCAGCACCAACGCCGTCTTTCGCTCTACCGGCTCCAAGGCCATGTAGCGTTCCTGGAAGGCGCGGAGTTTTTTGGCGTCGAAACTGGCCGCGGACTTGTTGACGCGCTCCAGCGAAAAGTGATGGATCATCTCTTCCCGCGTGAAAAACTCCGTTTTATCGTCCAACGACCAGCCGAGCAGCAGCAAATAATTGACGAGGGCATCGGGCAAGTAGCCGACCTGGCGGTAGAAATCGACGATCACGGGATTGAACGTATCGGCGGATGCAGTCAGACCGATGCGGGCGGCGATGGCCTTTCCGTGTTCGTAAACCTGCCGGAAATCGGGGTTCTTGAGATACTGCGCCAATTTCCGCTTGCTCAGCTTGTTCTTGCTGCCCGGCTCGGCGACGAAGGGAACGTGGGCGTATTCGGGCAACGGATAGCCAAGCCCCTGGGCGATGAAGATTTGCCGCGGCGTGTTCGCAAGGTGCTCTTCGGCGCGGATGACGTGGGTGATGCGCATGTCGTAGTCATCGACGACATTGGCGAGGTTATAAAGGCACGATCCGTCGGCGCGCTGAATGACATGGTCGGTCTCTTGGGTCCACTCGACGGCCATGTCGCCGCGGATGTGATCGTAGAAACGGCAGACGCCGTGGCGCGGCATCTTGAGACGGACAACGCCCTTGCGGCCTTCGGACTCGAAGCGAGCACGGTCGGCGGGTGTCTCGGCCATCCAGCGGCGGCTATAGAGGAACGGCCGTTTCTCTTTCTCCGCCGCCTCCCGCTCGGCTTTCCATTCGTCGGCCGTGGCGTAATCGTAATAGGCCAGTCCCTTAGCGAGCAACGTTTGTACGGCGGCTTGATAGCGGTCTAGTCGTTCCGATTGATAATAAGGGCCGTAAGGCCCGCCGACCTCGGCGCCTTCGTCCCAATCGATGCCGAGCCAACGGAAGCCGTCGAGGATCGGTTGCAGCGCCTCCGGCTGATTGCGGCCCTGGTCGGTGTCGTCGATACGAAGGATGAACTGACCGCCGTGATGACGTGCGAACAGCCAATTGAACAGAGCGGTACGGACGCCGCCAATGTGCAGATAACCCGTCGGACTGGGCGCGAAGCGTGTGCGGACCATCGGGGATCCTTTATATACGTCCATCACGAATGGGCTTTGCCGCCGGCTTTGCCGAAGGCGCGGAAGCCTCGGCGGCGTTGGGCGCTGTAACGGGCCAGCGCTTCTTCGATGATCGGCAGCGTTGCCGCCATCGGCTCGATTTCGTCTACCTCAACGGCTTTGCCTTCCAGGGTCTTGTAATCCTGGAAGAAACGGCGCAGCATGGCCAGGCGGTGGGCCGGCAGTTCGGCAGCGTCACGGAAGCCGTTGTATTCTGGATCATCAACGGCCACGGCCAAGATCTTGTGGTCCTTCTTGCCGCTGTCGAGCATCGTCATCAGGCCGATGGACCGGGCCGTCACCAGCGTCAAGGGGGCCACGGCCTCTTGACAAAGGACCAACACATCCAACGGATCGTCGTCCTCGGCCAAGGTCTGCGGGATAAAGCCGTAGTTGGCCGGATAGTACACCGCTGAATAGAGAATGCGGTCCAGCCGCAACATGCCGGTCTCCTTGTCCAGTTCGTATTTGACGCTGGAACCCATCGGGATTTCGATAATGGCGGTGAACTCGCTGGGCAAGTGTTCGCCGGGGGTCACGTCATGCCATGCGTGGGTCATGCTTGCAAACCAGAGTTATTGGGATCGTGCCTGGCACCGTCAGTGTAGCAACTTGGGTAGGGAGGCGAAAGTCCGTAGAGAGATGGAGCAGAGAGCAGGGATTTCGTATAAAAACAGGGCCGCAGCAAATTATCTGTCAGGAGAGGAGCGACGGATGCGATTCCATTTAATTCCGCGCGAGGAAAAATTTTTCGACATGTTCGAAGAAGCCTCGGCTGTGCTCAACCGGGCGGCGGCAAAGTTTCTCGACATGGTCACCAAGTTTGATCGCTTGCCCGAGCGAAGCAACGAACTCAAGGAAGAAGAGCACGCCTGTGACCAGGTAGTGGAGCGCATCATCACGGCCCTTGATCGCACTTTCATCACGCCGATCGACCGCGAGGACATTCACACCCTGGCGACGCGGTTAGACGACATTTTGGACAACATGGAAGAGACGGCCCACCGCTTCGTTGCTTTCCGCATCGACAAGCCGACGCCGGCCGCCGAGGCCATGGCCCGCATCATCTACGAATGCTGCGGCCATCTTTCGGAAGCGTTACACTTGTGCCGCGACATGAAGGAGGTGGAAGGCATTCAGGCGCACCTGCGGGAGATTGGCCGGCTGGAGAACGAGGGCGACCGCATCTACCGCGAGAGCGACAGCTTCTTGTTTGCCAATCCGCCGGACATCCTGTTGCTCATCAAATGGCGTGAACTGTATGGCTGGATGGAAGAGACGGTCGATGCTTGCAAGGCCTTGGCCATGACCATATCGGAAGTCGTCGTCAAGGGGAGCTGACGTGCATTTTTTCCAAATCGCCGCTGATAATTTCGGCACGGTGCCCTGGGGCCAGCTGAGCCCTACGGTTTGGCTGCTGATTACTCTGGCGCTGTTGTTCGATTTCCTCAACGGTTTCCATGACGCGGCCAATTCGGTGGCCACGGTGGTTTCCACGCGGGTGCTCTCGCCGCAGATGGCCGTGATCTGGGCGGCCTTTTTCAACTTCGTTGCCTTTCTGTTGTTCCATCTGGAGGTAGCGGCCACGATGGGCAAAGGCATTATCGATCCGCAATATGTCAATAATTCGATCATCGCCGAGACCCTGTTGGCCGCTTGTTTCTGGGACGTTCTCACCTGGTATTGGGGCCTGCCGACCAGTTCGTCTCATGCATTGATCGGTGGCCTGATCGGGGCTGCCTGGGTACACGCCGGCTGGGAGGCGCTGAAATGGGAAGGCATCGGCAAGACGGTGCTGTTCATCGTGTTGGCGCCGTTGATCGGTCTGATAACCGGCCTGGCCATCGCGGTGGCGGTGGCTTGGCTGTTCCGCCGGGCGTCGCCGCGGCGCGTCGACAAGGTGTTTCGCCGAGGGCAGCTGCTCTCGGCAGCGCTGTATAGCCTCGGCCACGGCGGCAACGACGCTCAAAAGACCATGGGGATCATTTTTGTGCTGCTAATTGCCGCCGCCCAGAACGGCAACTTCGAGGCGCCGAAGCAAGTGCCCACGGAGGTGGTGCTGGCTTGCCACGTGGCTATGGGCCTGGGGACGCTGTGCGGCGGCTGGCGCATTGTCAAGACGATGGGCCAGCGCATCATCCGCTTGCGTCCGGTGGACGGCTTCTGCGCGGAAACCGGAGCGGCGGCGACTTTGGCCCTGACCGTCTTTGGCGGCGTGCCGGTCAGCACCACCCACACCATCACCGGCGCTATCGTCGGCGTCGGCTCACTCAAGCGCCTCAGCGCCGTGCGCTGGGGCGTGGCCGGCCGCGTCGTCTGGGCCTGGCTCTTGACCATCCCCGGCACCGCCGCTGTGGCCATGATGTGCTGGTGGGTGCTATCGCTCTTATGAACGCATGATCGTGCAAGGAGAGAAACAAGTTTGACAGGGCATAAGCGCGACTTTTGCCCTTTTTCTGAAGATGGTCAATGCAGAAATTGCCAAGCGGTCGTGGTTTTTCAACCTTTGAAAACCGCTGCTTTGGGTCTTTGTCAAATTGGTTCGCTATCTCGGCAGGCGTCGAAAATCGTCGCGACGCGACGAACTTTCGACGCCTGCCCAAATGCACAAGTCGGGCCAAGACAAAACCGCGGAAAATGCGGCACTTTTCCCAGGCCCTTATCAACGTCCATAAATGTCATAGATTCGGAAGTGATACTTGGCCTTGTGTATCGAGCCATCCGTATATTTCAACCTTACTTCGACCTCGCAGTCGCCGATCTGATACCCGCAAAGGAAGATCGAATACCGAATCGGACCACCTGGACGGCCCGGATAGACTATACATGTGTTCCAGCCGTAGTAGAGCATTCGTCCTGCTCCTCTCGTCTGGACAACCTCAATCTGAGGTGGACAGGTCGGACCTGGATGGATCGCCGATGGGACGTCGAATTGCGCGATCACACCTTCCCCGACACACACTCTTCTGATAATAGGCGGAAACGGACCATCAATCGGTACCACAGGTTCAGAAACATGAAAAACGCAACACATTTGACAGCAAGGCACCCAACAATCATAGCAGACGCAGGGTGAACACCTACTCCTCCAACCGCAAGCGAACGTTACCTGCGGAAATAGAAAGAACACTGTGCTGAACAAGACGCTGTTAAACAGAAAGCGATGCACCATTGTTGAACCCTCCAATAAGGGGAAGCCCCATCCCTTGGGGGAAATCACGCACCGTGCGTGGTCCCTATAAAAGCCGCGGCCCAAAAGCGGGGCACCTCACGGAAACGGTTTCGATGAGAAGGAGTTTTCAAACTCCCTGAGTGGAAGTGGGCGCCCCTCACGTACACGAAATCGCGAGAGACCCTCCCTCCGCTCAGGTTTTGAAACGGCAGGGAGTTCACCTGCCCCTGCAACCCGCAAGAGATGACCGACCCAATCGTTTCACCCGTGCCAACGATGTGTCATCCCTTGTCAACGGGGCGTCCATTTCGGCAAACTCGCCTCCTCTATATAGTAAATCTGGAAAAGTGCCTCTAACCTGACAGCAAATCCAAAAAATTTTGAAATTTTTCCCATCTTATCGTTGAGCTTGAGGACAAGGGATGAGCCTGGCAGCAAACCCGAAGTTTTTTCTCCACCTTGCTTTACTGGAAACG
>JAJPIY010000078.1 GCA_021324515.1 Planctomycetota bacterium | reverse complement strand
CCCTCCCCCCCTGTGGGGGAGGGTTAGGGTGGGGGGTTAGAACTCCTTGTCTGCATTGTATTTACCCCCCACCCCAGCCCTCCCCCACAAGGGGGGAGGGAGTTTTGTCCGTTAGCCCTAAGCTCGAGGATTCAGATGAGGAAGAGGATTAAGAGCAAGAGCGAGAGAAAGAGAAGGATTGGTCACGTACCCTTCCGCAGTACTGCAAGATCCTTCTCCTCATCTTCTTCTTGTTCTTGATCCTCTTCCTTATCTGAATCCTTATCTTACGCCTATTCTCCTGGTTTTTCTGGCATCTTGGCGAGCGGGGGGTGTAAACCCCCGGTAGTTCCTGGCGAGCGGGGGGTGTGAACCCCCCGGTAGAACAACTAACCCCCCGATAGCATAACCGGGGGGTCCACACCCCCCGCTCGCCTTGTTCACACCCCCCGCTCGCCCTTACGTAACCCCGCTCGCCCCTGTTTGTGTCAATCTCTATCGCGTCCCGTATAAAATCAGAAAACAGACAGGACGCGCGAACCTCCGCTACCTGGTATGGTCTGCGTAGGGTCGGGGGAGCGAGGCCCACTCCACGGCTACCGCCCTCCAAAGACAGCCATATCGCTTGGTACAATAAGGATAGTCAAGGCCGCAAGACAATCAGGGCCGCGACCGTAATGGAACCGTTGGGTAATAAGAACCATGCGATCAACTTCCTTCATCCAGAAATATTCGCCATCACCCCGTGTGTTTTTCACTTCCTTGCCGGGACCAACTCGTAAACGCCTTCCGAGTCCCTACTGTTATCGATTGACCTATTGCAATCCCCAACCGCGTAAGCCAGGCTGCGTTCTGCTGTGGGAAGTGTACGGCGGTCGACAGGAATATCAGGTCGCCTTGGAGCGCGAGCCAACGGGGAATTTGCGCTGGCACTGCACTTGTGCCGACGCCGTCTATCGCGGTGCGACTACACTGCATTTCTGCAAGCACATTCGCGGTTTGCGCTCTCTGGACCGTCAACCGCTGGCCGAATGATCGGGGGTCTGGACTAGCGCTAGGGAAGCTGGGGATCTAGGATTCGAACCTAGACTAACTGATCCAGAGTCAGTCGTGCTACCGTTACACCAATCCCCAGTAAGTTTTTTGTTCTCAGCTACTTGCGTCGTTTTTTCTTTTTCTTCGCTGCTATCCTTTACGCCTGTTGCTACGCCGCATATCCTGAAGGCTCTAGCTTAGCCGTCCTAACCAGGCAGGCCGGGAACCTAGCAACCGACTTTTTCGGTAGCCGTTGTCATCTCCAAAACACATTCTACCTGCGCTAAGAAGCGTTGCAAGCCCTACTCCGATCCGAGGGGGTGTCCTTCTCGATTTTGCCACGCCTCGCAACCAGAGACGAGAGCTTTAGCAGACCAGTGAAGCAGGGCAAGCGGCCATGTGGAGTTACCCACGAAAAGTGGACACGGAGTTAAGGTGTAGCTGATTGCTCGTACTCCATCGGGGAAACGTATCCCAATGAGGAGTGACGGCGTTGACCATTGTAGAAAACCTCGATGTACTCGAAGATCGCCGCCTTCGCCGCCGCTCGCGTGGCGAAGTCCGCGTCGTGGACCAACTCCTTCTTGAGCGAGGCGAAGAAGCTCTCCATCGGCGCGTTGTCCCAGCAATCCGCTCGGCGGCTCATGCTGTAGGTGATGCCGTGCTTGACAAGCAGGCGTTGGTAGTGCTCGCTGGCGTACTGGCTGCCGCGGTCGGAATGTGCCAGCAGCCCCTCGCCGGGCAGGCGGCGCTGCACGGCCATCGCCAACGCATCCACAACCAAGCGGCTCTCCAGGTGTTCGGCCATCGCCCAACCCACGACGCGTCGCGCGTACAGATCCTCGACGGCTGCCAGGTACAGCCAGCCCTCACAGGGCGGGATGCAGGTGATGTCCGCCACCCAGGCTTCGTTGGCCTGGGAGGGGTTGAACTGGCGGTCCAAGAGGTTGTCTGCCACGGGCATGTCGTGGTCAGAGTCCGTGGTCGTGCCGCGGAACTTCCGCGTCGTTTTCGCGGCAATACCGGCCTTTTGCATCCGTTTGGCGACGGTGTTGCGGCAGCAGTCGTGGCCACGGGCCATCAGCTCAGCATGGATGCGCGGGCTGCCATAGCGGGCTTTGAACTGGGCATGGATGGTACGGACCTCCACGAGAAGGGTGTCCCGCCGCTGCTGCTGCGCGCTACGAGGTCGTTGCCGCCAGGCGTAGTAGCCAGCGGGGGCAACCCCCAGTGTTTCGCAGAGCCAGCACACGGGCCATTGCTCTTTATGTTGGTCGATGAAATTACGCCTGTTGATGAGAGTTTTCAAGGGTTGTTGGGGAAAGTGGAGAATGCAAAAACCCCTGGAAATCAAGCAATTCCAGAGATTTTCTCCTTACCGGATACTTTAGGAAGCCGCGTGTCGCTGGTTCGACCCAGCCGCCGCTACTTTTCAGATGATTGCAAACGCACACCCTCGCTGTGACCTCTTGCGATGCAGAAGGGTAGGGTTAGCCGTTCAGCCGTCGCTTGCTGCTTAGGATTAATCGTCCTCGGTATCGGGAAGAGGCAGCCCGTGCCCCGGTGTGTGTTCGTACAGGAGCCAGTAGACCACCGGTACTAAGAGCAGTGTAAAGGCCGTCGAGACGACCAGGCCGAAAATGAGCGCCCAGGCTAAACCGGAGAACACCGGATCGAGCGTGATCGGCCAGGCGCCCAGCATGGCGGCCCCGGCCGTCAGAAAGATGGGACGAAACCGGACGGCCCCGCTTTCAATCAGGGCCTTGCGCAAGTCGTCGCCGCGTTGGAGGACGTGGTGAATGAAATCGATCAGCAGGATAGCGTTGCGGTCGGCGATGCCGGCCAGGGCGATCATGCCGATCATGGCCGTGGCCGTGAAATAGACCGGATTGGCATGGCCGCCGATCGGCTGGCTCCCCAGGGCATTGAGCAGCCAGAAACCGGGCATGATGCCAATGATGGTCAGCGGAATAGAGATCATACGCACCAGCGGCATCGTGTAGCTTGCAGTCTGCCACACTAACAGGATGTAGATGCCCAGCACCGCGCCGCCGAAGGCCAGTCCCAAGTCGCGGAAAACGTCGAGAGTGATTTTCCACTCCCCCTCGCCGGCCCATTCAACGCGCGTGCCCGGCGTCAGCGCGAGTTGTTGGGTCCGCCCTTGGAGACTGAGTACGGCCTCTGGGGGCGGCCGACCAACGGTCTCGGCAGTGACGTACACAACTCGCTGCAAGTTCTTATGATAAATGGTCTTGTTTTCGACCTCTTCATCGAAGCGACCTAACTCGGCGATCTGTACCACCTGTCCGCTTTGCCCTTTGACGCTCAAGCGTTCCAGGTCGGCAAGGCTGGAACGGTCGGGGCGCGGCAAACGCAACAGGATAGACAGCGGGTTCAACTCACGGGGCTGATGGAGCACGCCGGCGCCGTCTATTGCTCCTTGGCCGGGCTGCATCCCTTCTACGGCCAGACGCAAGGTGGCGGCGATGGTATCGGTACTGATGCCGTGGAGCGACGCCTTTTCCTTGTCCACGCGAAAAACGTACTTGGTCTGGTCTGCTTCTACGGTATCGTCCACATCGCTGACGCCCGGCTCGGACTCGAAGAGCTGCCGTACCTTGCGGGCGTCGGCAATCAGGCCGGCGTAGCTTTGCTGGGGCGGGCCGTAAACCTCGGCTACCAGCGTCGAGAGTACCGGCGGGCCAGGCGGCACCTCGATCAGTTTCAGGGCCGCGCCGTGGTCCTGGGCAATCTGTTCCAGATGGTTGCGAAGGCGAAGCAGAATTTCGTGGCTCTGCTGCCGTCGATCTTCTTTGGGCAGCAAGTTGACTCGGATATCGCCCAGATGGGGGCCGCGGCGCAGGTAATAATGGCGGACCATGCCGTTGAAGTCCATCGGCGAGGCGACACCAGCGAAGGTGAGAACGTTGACTACTTCGGGGGCCTTGCGAATCTCGTCGGCGAGCGCGTGCAGGGCTGCATCCGTCGTTTCCAGGGTCGTGCCTTCCGGCATGTCTACGAGCACCTGGAACTCATTCTTATTGTCGTAGGGCAACATCTTGAGCGGCACGCGCTCTGTCAGCGGCAACAGCGCGGATAGCACCATCAAAACGATCATGACCAGCACTAGCCCCCAGGCCATCCAACGACGGCGGAGAAACGGCGAAACCAGGGCATTGTAGATACGGTAGGTCAGTGATTCTTCCAAGACGAAGGCATGGGGATCCTTACCGTAGGTGCCCTTGAGGACATGATAGCTCAGCCAGGGAGTGATGGTGAAGGCGACGACCATAGACATAAGCATGGCCACCGGCACGTTGAGGGCCATCGGCCGCATATACGGTCCCATCATGCCCGTGATGAAGAACATCGGTAAAAACGAGATGATGACTACCAGTGTGGCCACGATGATCGGCGGCCGGACTTCGTTGACCGCCGTGAGGACGGCGTGCCGCGGCGGCTCTTGCCGCATCGCGAAGTGGCGGAAGATGTTCTCCACATCCACGATCGGATCATCGACGACCAAGCCCAACGACAGAATCAAAGCAAACAAGGTGACGCGGTTGATGGAGTAGCCAAACAGGTAGTTGACGAACAAAGTCAAGGCAAAGGTGAGCGGCACGGCGGTGACGACGATGACCGCCTCACGCCAACCGAGACTGAAAGCAATTAAGCCGACCACAATGACGATGGCCAAACCCAACTCGCGGACCAATTCGTTGACCTTATCGTTGGCCGTCTCGCCATAGTTGCGCGTGATGAGCAGTTCGACGCCGTTTGGGATTACCTCGCGGCGCAGCTCTTCCAATTTCTTCTGTAACCCCTCCGCTACCCACACGGCGTTACTGCCCTTGCGCTTGGCGACGGCAACGGTCACGGCGGGAAAATCGTCCGTGCAGAGGGCGGCAGAGGAGCGGCGTTCTCCGCCGGGAGCGTTGTCTCCGGCGGCAGGGCCAAAGGAGATGCGTGTGTAGCTGGTTGGTTCTTCCGGGCCGTCTATTACGGTAGCGACATCGCGGAGGTACACCGGCTGGCCGGCGAAGACGCCCACAACCAGTTGTTCCAACTCGCGGGCGTCCCGGCAATAGGGGCCGCTCTCGACCAACAATTCCCGGTTGTCACGGCTGAAACTGCCGGCGGAAAGGTTTTGGTTGGCCCCTTGGACCACGCGGGACACTTCCAGAGGCGTGACCCGGTGGGCGGCCAGTCGTTCGGCGTCTAATGCCACACGGATCTGCCGTCGTCGCCCGCCGACCACCTCGGTGCGAGCGGTGTTGGGCACCGACTGCAAAGCCACTTCTACCTGTTCGGCGATGCGACGCAAGGCGTTATCATCATAGCGCTCGCTCCACAGGGTCACGTTGACGATGGGCACATCATCGATCTCGATGGGCTTGACTACCCAACCACTCACCCCCGCCGGCACGATGTCGGTGTTCATGGCGATCTTGTTGTACAGCTTGACCAGGCTTTTCTCGCGGTCTTCACCGACGTAGAAACGAACGGTGACGATGGCCTGGCCGGGGCGTGACATGGAGTAGACGTATTCCACGCCGTCGATCTGCGCGAGCAGGCGTTCCAGCCGGGTTGCTACCTGTTTCTCGACTTCGGCGGCGCTGGCGCCGGGCATTTGGACGAGGACGTCGGCCATAGGCACAACGATTTGGGGCTCTTCTTCCCGCGGGGTCAGCCACAGGGCGGCGGCGCCGACGATCAAGGAGACGAGAATGAGAAGGACCGACAGGTTGCCCCGCAAGAACACCTCGACGATCCGCGAAACCACGCTCTGTTCTTGGGAAGCAGTCATGGACGTGCTTATTCCTCCGGGTCGGCTTTCTCCGGCGCAGCCAAAGCAACTTTTTCTTCCCTTGCCAGCCCGGAGAGGATTTCCACCTTGTCGCCGAAACGGCGTCCCGTTCGCACGAAACGACGTTCGAGGCTTCCGTTTGTTCCCGCCACCTCAATCAGTTCTAGTTGTCCGATTCGTTGGATGGCCGCTGCGGGAACCAGCAATCGGTCGACGTGGCCGATAGGAAGGGAAACCCGGCCGAACATGCCCACGTAAAGCCGACTGGTTTTGTCGGCCGGAATCGTGATCTTGACCAACATAGAGCGCGACGCCTCTTGTGCTTGCGGGACGATCTCGCGCACCCGGCCGTTGGTCTGTAAAGCGACGGCATCGATGCGCAGGGGCAATTCCATTCCTGGCTGAACGATCCGGATCAAGGCCTCCCGCACGCTGGCATGGAGTTCTAGATCGTGAGGATCATGCAGGGCCAAGAGCGGCTTGCCCGGCGCGGCCAGGTCGCCGGGATCGGCAAAACGGTTGGTCACAATGCCGCTCACTGGCGCTCGGATCTGGGTGTAACTCAGCATCACCTTGAGGCGACGGACCTGCTCCTCCGCCCGGCGGAGCTGCGCCTGAGCCACGTCGTAGGCGCCCCGGAATTTGTCGTAGTCTTCCTTGCTGACGGCTTTCTCTTCATACATCATCTTATAGCGCTGGAAGTCGTGTTCGCGCGTCACGAGGTCAGCCCCAGAGGCGGCGACGGCAGCCTCCGCTTCGCGGAGGCGCGCCTGCAACTCACGGTCGTCTAGCTCGACCAATTGTTGACCTTTTGTGACGGGATCGCCGGCATGGACCGAGATACGGCTGATGGTCGCCAAGATCTGGCCGGCTACAATCGTCTTGCGGCGCGGCTCCACTGTCCCCACCGCATCCACGCTTTCGGTGGTCCGCACGACCTGGGAATAGGCCCATTTTCGACCTGTTAAAGTCGTCTTTTCTCTTTCCACTTCTCCTGGCGGGACCTTGGCGCGGAACCATCCCGACATCCAGGCGATGACCAGCACCAGCGCCGCAAGACCGGCCAGCGCCGTAAGAAAACGGCGTAACAAGCGCCAGCTGGAAGCAAGAAAAGCAGTCAAGGAAGCCTCCTGTTCGCATGGGTCCGCGTGAGGAGCTGACGCAACCCCGTGTTCGCCCTGTTCAACGGCGGTCACGGCCCTGCCGCCGCCGCCAAGATGCGGCGCAGGACGTTCTCGACTTCCTTGGCGATCGGTTCCAGGTCGGGACGGGCGAAGGCCGCCAGTTGCTGAGTCGGCTCTAAAGTGGCCAGTTCAAACTCGTCACCCTTGTCGTAAAGAGAAATCCGGCAGGGCAGGACCGTGGAGATGGCCAACTCACGGTCAAGCACCGCCTTGGCCTGCTGAGGGTTACACACTTCGTATATCCGACAAGTGTGCTCCAACGGTACGCCTTTGGCTTTCAGTTTGGCCTGCAAGTCGTGAACAGTCAGCACACTGAAGCCATTGTCCGCGACGGCCTTCTCCAGGTCGTTGCTCAACTGATCGAGAGGCTTGCGGCTGCGAATGGTAATCATGGTTACGCCTCGTTGATCTGCCGATCCGGAGTCGGGAAAGTTCCGGCGTCTGTTCTTTTTGTATGCCTTCTTTGCTCAGCGGCGAGCGAACCGATGCGAGAGGTCGTGCTAATAGCCGTGCCCAGACGCCGGCGGCCCAACTTTGCCGCGAAACGACCGAAACAGGTAGAAGAAATAACAGGCCGTCAGCGTCATGCCAATGGTCCACCATACCAGACCCACCCGGAGTCCATAACTGTCGGCGGCAGTGTTTTCCGCAGTTATGTTGAAAGCCGGGTCAAGTGTAGAGCGCAGCAGATCGGGGTAGTTGCCCGCCATGGTCGCCGCCAACAGGCTCAGTAAAAATAGGCTCGACGCCAAGAAAGCCATCCGTTCACGGCCCTGGCGGTGAAAACGGAAGACGGCGACCAGGCTGGCCAACACGACGATCACCACGGCGAGGGGCCAAAGCCTGGTTCCCAGGTGCCTAAACAATTGAGGGTGAACCCAACTCGTAGCCAGGGTAGCCAACAACCACAACGGCAAGGCTGCCAGCCAAGCCCGCTCGGCAACAAGGCGGCTCCGTTGCTGTACAGGCCCGGTGGTTTTCCAGACCAGGTACAACGCCCCGTGGCCGGTCAGCACGCACAGGGTAAAAAGCCCCACCAACAGCGTGTACCAGTCGAAAACCCCCGGTTGAGGCCCCGGCTGAAAATCGGTGAAGAGGGGCAGGGCGAAATAGCCGCTGCCATCCACCGGCACGCCGCGCAACACATTGCCCAACGCCGTACCCAGCACCACGGCCATCAAAACGGAGGCGAATACCAGCGTACTGTCCCAAAACTCGCGCCATAAAGGGCTCTCGTGATGGGAACGCAGATCGATGGCCATGCCGCGCAGGACCAACAGCCATAACACGATCATAAGCGGCAGGTAGAAGCCGCTGAAGGCGGCTGCATAGGCCCGGGGGAAGGCGAAAAACAGCACGCCGCCCGAGGCCAAGAGCCAAACTTCGTTGCCGTCCCAGACCGGCCCGATCGCCGCCAGTACCAGGCGCCGCTCGGGATCGGTTCGGGCCACGAACCGATGGAGAATGCCCACGCCGAAGTCGAAGCCGTCCAGCACGACGTACACCGCCAGCATGATCGATACTACAGCGAACCAGAAGGTTTCCATCGGCTCAGCTTTCCTTCATTCGGCGGCGGAAGTCGGCCCGCGCTCCACTTCACGCAGGGCCAAATAAAGGCCGAGCATGCCCAGGACCAGGTATAGTCCCATAAATCCCAAGGTGGTAAAAACGACGTTTCCTGTTTGCACCGAGGGGGAGGCGGCTTCTGCGGTGCGAAGCAATCCCCATACCACCCACGGTTGTCGTCCCACTTCCGCCGTCCACCACCCCGCGGTCGTGGCGATGTAGGGGAAAGGAAGGGCCAACACCAGGACCCACAACATACGGCGTGAGGTTTCCAGTTTGCCACGCCATAACAACCAGGCGGCCGATCCCATAATAGCCAGGAAAATCGTCCCCAGGCCGGCCATGATGTGATAGGCATAATAAAGGAGTTCCACGTTGTCGGGCCATTGATCTTCGGGAAAGTCGTTCAAGCCGAGGACCGTACTCCCAAACGTTCCGTAGGCCAAGAAACTGAGCGCGCCGGGCACCACAATGGGATTTTCCAATTGGCGCTTTTTCACGTCGGGCTGGCCGATTATCGCCAGATCGGCCTCCGGCCCGCCCGCGAACAGTCCCTCCATGGCCGCCAACGTCACCTGCCGATGCTGGGCAATCAACTTGCCTTGCTGATCTCCCGTGGGAAATAAGAGCAAGATGCTGGCCATAAGCCCGGCGACGACGCCGGTACGCAGACAAATGCGCGCCTGCTCGAGATGTTTGCCCAGCAACGTCCAGGCTGCTCCGACCGCGGCCAGGACAAAGGAAGCTGTCACTACCGAAGCGCACATATTGTGGGCATACTGCCACAGCGCCCAGGGATTCAACACGAAGCTCGCAAAGTCCGCCAGTTGGAGCGTGCCGTCGGCGGCACGACGGTAGCCGACCGGGTGCTGAAGGAAGGCGTTGGTAGCGATGATGAAATAGCCCGATAACCAGGAACCCAGAAACAGGGCCGCAGCCGCCGCGAAGTGTCCCCGCGGCCCCAGCCGCTTCTCGCCAAACAGAAACAGGCCGAGGAACGT
>JAJPIY010000313.1 GCA_021324515.1 Planctomycetota bacterium | reverse complement strand
GGAGAAACAAGGCTCCCTCCCCCACAAGGGGGGAGGGAGAAACAAGGCTCCCTCCCCCACAAGGGGGGAGGGAGAAACAAGGCTCCCTCCCCCCTTGTGGGGGAGGGAGCACAATTCCCCCCACCCCAACCCTCCCCCACAAGGGGGGAGGGAGAAACAAGGCTCCCTCCCCCACAAGGGGGGAGGGAGCACAATTCCCCCCACCCCAACCCTCCCCCACAAGGGGGGAGGGAGAACCAAGGCACCCTCCCCCCTTGTGGGGGAGGGTTGGGGTGGGGGGAGGGCAAAAAATGTCAAATCTCCCCGTGCCCAGTATAACTCGGAAACGCAGTATAATTATATCATGAAACACATCTTAATTGTCGATGATGAAGAAGCCGTGTGCTGGGCGCTCCAGCGCGCTCTGGAACGAGAAGGACATTCCGTTGCGACGGCCGCATCCGCCGAGCAAGCCTTCGCACTCTTGGACCAGCGGCGGCCCGATGTTCTGGTCCTCGACGTTCGCCTGCCCGGCATGGACGGCCTGACGGCGCTGGGGCGCTTCCGTCAACTTGTGCCCAATCTGCCGGTCATCATCGTGACAGCGTTCGGCGATTTGCCGACGGCGGTGCGCGCGGTTGAGGGTGGCGCGTTCGATTACCTGGCCAAGCCGTTCGATTTGCAGCAGGCCATCGAATGCGTTCAGCGCGCCCTGCTGCACCAGCCAGCGCCTGAGACCACGCCCGAACCCAATACCCACTCCGGCCTCGAAGAAATCGTCGGCCGCAGTCCGGCGATGCAAAATGTCTTCAAACGCATCGCTCTGGCGGCACCGCGCGATGTCTGCGTCCTCATCACCGGCGAAAGCGGCACCGGCAAGGAACTCGTTGCCCGCGCCATCCATCGCTACAGCGCTCGCCGCGATCGTCCCTTCCTGCCCGTCCACGTCGCCGCCCTCAATCCCAACCTGGTCGAGAGCGAGCTGTTCGGCCACACGCGCGGCGCGTTCACCGGCGCGACGCAGGCACGACCTGGCCTGTTGGCGCTGGCCGACGGCGGCACCGTCTTCCTCGACGAACTGGCTGACATTCCACTGCCGGTACAGGTCAAACTGCTGCGCGTGCTGGAACACAGGGAATTGCTGCCAGTCGGCGGCACGCAACCACAGCCGCTCGATATTCGCATCCTCACGGCCACGCATCAGGACCTCATGCGCTGCGTCGCCGAGGGACGCTTCCGTCAGGACCTATTTTTTCGCCTCAACGTCTTTCCAATCGTCCTGCCGGCCCTGCGCGAACGGACGGAGGACATCGAACCGTTGGCCGAACATTTCCTCCGCCGTTTCGAGCCGCGCGCCTTGCCGTTGTTGCCTCAGACGGTGCGCTTTCTGCAAGCGCTGCCGTGGTTCGGCAACGTCCGCGAGTTGCGCAATGCCCTGGAGCACGCCGCCATCGTGGCACGCGGCGGGCCGTTGCTGCCGGAGCATTTCCCCACCTTTACCGTCGGTTTATCGCATACTTCACCGGCCGAGCAACTGGCGGCAATGGTGCGCCAATGGCTGGCCGAGCGTGTGCGAGCCAACGGCCCCACGCCGCCCAACGACCTGTATGCAGAACTGCTCCGCTGTGTCGAGCCAGCCCTGCTCGCTGAGGTAATGAAGCGCGTACAGGGCAATCGCTGGCTCGCGGCCCAATGGCTGGGACTCAACCGCGCCACCGTGCGCAAAAAACTGGCGCTGTACGATCTGTATCAAACGGCGGCGCCGGAGACCGCAGAAGAAAAGAGCGAAAGGGCCGAGAATTAAGGCCCTACAGCGACATTGTCAACCGCCCGGCGTTCGCCTATTTCTTAAGTTCCCACCACCTTGCGCCGATAGAAGATTGGATAGATAATGTGGGGATGGAGTCCCCCCGATAACCGCCCTGTCAGACAGGGCTGATGACTCCTACCGCGCCGGTGAGGCGGTAGGGGTCATGCGCCTTGACCCGCCCCCCGGCGAGAATTTTCCCTGTCCGAGGGTGAAATGGGTCGCGTCCACGGCTCGCTGGAAAAGCTGGCCTTTGTCTGTGTGTTGGCGTCCCTCTTGGCAGCCAGCAGCACAGTGTGGGGGCAATCGGGACTCGACAAGCAGCCTGCCGCTGACCAGGACACGCCTGCCATCTCCCTGCAACTGCCCGATCCTCCCTCCGTGGCTACGCCGAGCGTGAAAACCAGAGCGGCGCAGCAGCCTAAAGACAAGACGGCGGATTTCTGGTCTCAGGTGCCGCCGTTGCGGCCGATGCCGCGGACGGGCTACTTCCTCATCGCCCCGAACAAGCCGGGTTATTATTCCCTGTTGTCTCTGCTTTTGGACGAACCCAGTCCTGGTCCGCCGCGGATACCCTATCCGCTTACTTCCGGCGACGGCTACTCTTTCTACGATGCTGACTATCGCTATCTGGAAAATCCACGATTTGGCGAGGTGGACTTTTTCTCGCCCCTCAAACGCATCCATCCGACCGATGCTTGGCTGCTCTCTTTTGGCGGCGAGGAACGCTTGCGTTTCATGGACGAGAACGGCGGCTACCAGCGGATCACCGGCAAAGTCAACACGGACTTGTGGTATCGTTCGCGTGTTTACGCCGACGTGTGGTATCGCGATTGGCTCCGCGCCTATGTGGAGATGAGCGACGCGCGGGTCTTCGACGATTCGTTGGTCCCGTTGTCAAGCGACATCGACCACGCCGATTTTCTGAACCTGTTTGTCGATGCCAAATTGTTTTCCATCGCCGAGCAGCCGACCTATGTCCGCATTGGCCGGCAAGAGATGTACTTCGGCTCACAGCGCTTGATCTCGCCGTCCGATTGGAGCAACGTCCGCCGTACTTTCCAGGGCGTCCGCGTCTTCTGGCAAGGCCGCGATTGGGACGTGGATGCCTTTTGGGTGCAGCCGGTCTTGATCGAGCCAACGCGGGCTGATCCTCCCGACCACAACCAAAACTTCACCGGCCTATGGACGACGTATCGACCGCGCAAAGGCCAATCCGTCAATATCTACTACCTGGACCTGGATAATCGCAATCCCGGTGTGGCCATCGGTCGAAACGGCGTCGCCGGCTTTTACAATGTCAGCACGCTCGGCGCCAGCTACTCCGGCGACTTCCGGAATTTTCTTTGGGATTTCGAGGGGATGTACCAGCTTGGCACCTGGTCGAATCAAATCATCTCGGCCGGCGCGGTCACGACGGGCCTGGGTTATCAGTTTGCCAATGTGCCGATGATTCCGCAATTTTGGATCTACAACGATTTCGCTTCCGGCAGCCAGGATCCCAACGGCGCCATTCACGGCACCTTCAATCAACTGTTCGCCTGGGGCCACCTTTATTTCGGCTATCTTGATTTGGTTGGCCGTCAGAACATCGATGACGTGAGTATGGAATTCGCTTTTTATCCAACCAAGTGGATTCACATGAGGTTTCAAAACCACGTCTTCCACCTGGTCAGTGCCCGCGACGCCTTGTACAACTCTTCCGGCGTTCCCATCCGCAGCAGCCCGACGGGTACGGCTGGCACCTACGTTGGCGATGAAATCGATTTCACCACCAATTTCCATCTCGATTTGCACAATGATATTTTCCTCGGCTATTCGAAGCTGTTCGCTGGCGAGTTCCTCCACCGCACTGCCGGCCCACAGACCGGCCCGTCGCTGTTTTATGTCCAGTACAGCTTGAAGTGGTAGCCCGCCGTCGCATGGGCTTGCTTGTGCTTAAAGATCGTCTGTTTCCACAAATCCCTGTTCAGAACGACAACAGGAGGACCATTGTAGCCGGGCTGGGAAGCGGCATCGATGACGACAGGGACAGTGATTACAGGCAGGGCCGTCGTTGACGAGATGGTCCAAATGCCGTTGTGGTGGCCCGAATCGAAAGTGGAAAGGTTGAAATCGGTCGTCAAAACTAGGGTGCCCTCAGCAGTACGACGCTGTCCCTGAAAAGACCAGCCGGAGCTTGCAGGTTGATGGACCGTGCATTATCATAGGGGGAAATTCCAGATGCGCCTTCCCCAACAGGGGAAGAAGTCGCGGTTCGCTGCTCGCAAAAGGCTTGATCATACTCCTGCGGAGGACAAAGGTGTCACGTTGGAATTGCTTGCTGGGATTTATGGCGGCGGCGGCGGACCTTGTCCTCCTGGGCAGCCTTGTCTTCAGTTTCGGCCTGAGCTGGCTAGGGATAATCGCGGGGATAGCCACCATAAGCACAGTGGCCGCCCTATTCCCATTGGCATGGCGGCCGGCCACGCGGGCGTCGTCGCCCCCTGCTCCCCCCACGCCGCCGTCTGCACCGCTGATTCCTCCGAGCCCACTCTCTTCCCCAGCGCCGTCGCAGACGCCGCCATCAACACCTGACGCGGATCCTCGTATTCCCGATCTGTCTCGTCGAACGGGACCAGAGTCGCAGACGCTGCCCTCAACGCCTGACGCGGATCCCTTGGCAAACAAACCGTGGTTGAATGTGGTCGAGGACTGCGTGGATCTCTACGACGAGTTGGAGCGACTCCAGCCCAGCCTGGATGTCGCTGCCCAAGAAGTGGCCGATCATTGCTGCGGGCGTCTGCTGGAAATCCTGGAACGCTCCGGCGTGACCATCCTTGCTGAAAACACGACCTTTGACCCCAAACGTCATTCCGCCGAACCAGTCCGTGAAAGTCCGTCGGAGGGGGCAGCGATTGAAGCCACTCTCAGTCCAGGCTTCGCGGTTGGCCGGCGGGTGTTCCGACGGGCCCGCGTTAAGCTGGCCGCGTCTATTCTTCCGCCTCCGGAGTCTTCGCCATGAGTGCTACGCCGCGTCCCGATCCTTCTTGGACTTCGCCCTTCGAGGAACTTTTACATGCGGAGTTTGTCATGCCCTCGGAACCTCTGTCGGACCCCGCGGTCCAGCGCCCGCCGGCCTTGATTGGCACGCCGATCCAGGACGCTGCCTTCTGGGAAGGGCCCCAACAATATCCCGATGACTGCGCCATCAAGTGTCAGCAGTTCATCCTTGAGCAATTCACCGGCATGCCGGCCGATGAGCATACGCTGGTCCGTGAGGCCTGGGAACACGGCTGGTATATGCCGGGGCGTGGCATGTTTCCGCAAGACGTAGGCAAATTGCTGGAACTGCACGGCGTAGGCGTTCACCGTTACGATCATGCTTCCATCTTTCATCTGACCAGTGAGTTGGCCCAGGGGCACAAAGTCATCGTCGGCGTGGACGCCAAGGAATTGTGGCAAGGCAGTTCTCTCTTGGAGGAAATCTGCGACGCCTTGGGCTTTGCGGAGGCCAACCATGCCGTGGTCGTCTCCGGCATTGATACCAGCGATCCCGACCATGTCCGCGTGGTGGTCAGTGATCCGGGCACGGGGCAAGCCTGTGCGGTTTATCCGCTGGAGCAATTTCTCGACGCCTGGGGCGACAGCAATTTCTTCCTCGTAGCGACCAACGATCCCGCCCCCCCGCACCTGCCGGAGATGGCCCACTTCGATTATCAGCGTGGCCATCTGCCGCAAATCGCCGATTGTCCCTATGACCAGTTCCTGACTTTCGCCGACCATCTGCAGGATTGGGACAATTGGCTCCATCAGTACGTGCAAACCTACTTCCTCTGTCTTCTCGACGACAGCTGGGCCGCCGACCTTTCGCAGGTCGCTTATCTGTATGATTTTCCCGGCGCGGACTATCACGATCTGCTGCCCGACCTTTCGCATCTGGATGCGTCCGACCTTTCGCATCTGGATGCGTCCGACCTTTCGCACCTGGATGCGTCCGACCTTTCGCACCTGGATGTGCCCGGCGATCACGGGGATCTGCAGGACGGTTTCTTTCCCCACGACCCCTTGTGATTTTTCCCCTAACGAGGAGGGCTATCATGAGCACAGCAACTTCTTGGGAGCCACAGATTGAAGCGGTGCGGCGGCGAACCTTGGGCCTCTTACAAGCATTGCAGCACAACGGCCAAGCTTTTGAGCTGCCCGCTGCCCCGGACGCACTCCCGCAACTGGAACAGAAGCTAACGGCCAACGAGTATGAAGTGCTGGTTGTGGGCGAGGCCAAGCGGGGCAAGAGCACCTTTGTGAACGCGTTGATCGGACGTGATCTGCTGCCCACCGATGTGGACATCGCTACTTGCCAGGTCTTCCGCATCTGCCCGGCTCAGCGGGAGGCATATCGGCTGCGTTTCGAGGACGACTCCCAGCAAGTTATCACGGCTGCCGACCTGCCACGCTACGGTTCTCAAGTGCTGGCCGACATCGAGGGTACGCCACGCCTGGATCAGATCATTCGTTGGATCGAGGTAGACGTCCCTTCCCGTTTCCTCCCGGCTAATGTCCGCCTCCTCGACACGCCGGGTCTGGGCGCTCTGTATGCCGCCCACGCCGCGATCACACATCGCTTCGTGCCGCGTGCCGACGCGGTAGTGTTTGTCTTGGATTCGCAGGCGCCTATCGGGGCGCCGGAAATCGCTTTTCTGGAAGAATTGCTGAAAGTCACCTCGCACCTCTTTTTCATTCAGACCAAAATCGACTTGTTCCGCAAAGAGGCGTGGCAGGAGATCCAAAAGCGGAATCAGGAGATTTTGGCGCAGCGGTTCAAGGACCGCCTGACTGACTGCCGTGTATGGCCGATTTCCAGCACCAATTTGCGTAAAGCGGCGCAGACGGGCGATGAAGATTATCTCCTGGTCAGCCGCCATAAGGAGTTGGCGGCGGCGTTGCAAGCCTTTCTGTTCCGCGTCAGCGGCTGGGTCCGGACAGCGGAGGCGTTGACCGTGGCCAATGCTTATCACGACCTTGGCCGCAAGACGCTGGCGAGTCGCTTGGCCAACGTGTTGGAGCAATCCAAGCAGAAGCGTGCCGAGAACCAGCAGCGTGCCGTGGAATGCCGTAGGCGGTTTGATGCCGAATGGGGCGAACACGGCCAGAAACGTCGGGAATTGTTGGAGGGTCTGCACGAGGCCGCGACGCGGGCCCAACGCGCCTTTCTGCAAGCCCTGCAACCCGGCGGCAAGATCGACCGAAGCTACCAAGCGAAAATCGATGGCTTGCAGTCTATCGAGGAAGTCAGCGAGTATGCCCAGCTTCTACCGGCCCAGCTTCAGGAGGCGGTCCTGGAAGAATGGCGGTCGATCAGCGAGGCTTTCCAAGCGCGTTGCCTGGAGCTTTTGGCGCCCTTCTGGAACGCCGCGGAGACTGCCCATGTCTTTCACGAACCGACGGACGGCCCGCCTGCCGTGGCTGCGCCGCCCTTCTCGATCGTAACCGACTACTTTGACCGCTTCCGCCGCGCCTATCTCGATGCCACTATCACCGGCACGACCGTTGGTATTCTCGCCGGGATTTTCGCCTTTCCTGTGGGAGGATTGGTGGCCATTGGTGCAGCGATCTGGGCGGCGTGCCGCGGTTGGCAAGTCACCGCGGCAAGGCACCTCCAGGAGGCGCAGCGGCAATTACGCGGGCACTTGAACCAGCTCCTCAGCCAGCTTCGCAGTCACTACCTAGACGTAAATCCCACCCGTCCGGGTATGGTGGAAGAGTTCTTCACAACCGCCGAGCGTCAGTTAAGCAACAAAATCCACCAATTGACCACACAAAAATTGGC
>JAJPIY010000037.1 GCA_021324515.1 Planctomycetota bacterium | reverse complement strand
GATTCCTACAGCACCGATCGCACCGTTGATATTGCCCTGGAGCGCGCGGCCGACGGCGTGCATGTCGTCCAACATCGGTTTGAGAACTATTCCGACCAGTGGAATTGGGCGCTCACGCGCCTGCCGATCCGTCAACCGTGGGTGCTGAAGTTGGATGCCGACGAACGGGCCACGGAAGCCTTTCGCCGGGAAGTGGATGCACGCCTTTTCGACGCCGAGCCGGAAGAAGACGCTTTTATCATACATTGGCGGTTGATCTTCATGGGGCGATGGGTGAAGTGGGGCGGTCTCTATCCCAATGGCAACATTCGGCTCTGGCGGCGTGGCAAAGGACGTTTCGGCCGCCGTGATGTGAACGAACATCTGCTTGTAGACGGCAAGGTGGGCGTCATCTCTTCGCCGATCGACCATCACGATTACAAAAGCCTGGGGCACTGGATCGATCGGCATAATCGCTATTCGGCGATGCAAGCGCGGGCGCTTTTGGCAGGAGACGTAATCGGCCAAACAGAACCCCGGTTGTTCGGCCGACCAGAACAACGGCGTATGTGGCTACGCAAGTTGTACCGTCGACTTCCAGGGCGTCCTCTGCTGTATTTTCTGTATCGTTACTTCTTGCGTCTGGGTTTACTAGACGGGAGCGCCGGTTTCCGATTCATATTCCTGCACTCTACCTACCTCTATTGGATTGAATTAAAGCAGAAAGAATATCGAATCAGCGGTGAGTTGCCCGCTATCATCTGGCCGCCGCGCGGTGGTCCCCATCCCGTCGTGGCCGCCAGTGAACTGCAACGACAAGTTGATTCTCCGCTACCCGCTCCCGTTCCTCTTCAAGACGGCAATGCGGCTGGATCAATCGGCGAGAGCGGATGGCAAACAGCGGATGGCAGAGAGGAGAGTTTACACCGTGCGCATCATTCTTAACGCTGACGATTTCGGCTACTCCGACGACACGGTGGATGCTACCATCGAGTGTTTCGAGCGCGGCGCCTTGACCAGCGCGACGATCATGACGACAATGCCAGCTGCTGCACGAGCCATCGAGTTCGCCCGCAAACACTCCCAATTTAGCTTCGGCGTGCATTTGACCTATTCCCACGTCGGAAGGGAAAGACCGATGCTCTCTCGTACCGAAATCCCGGACTTACTCAATGAGAACGGGCAGTTCTTCCCTTCCAATACAGTGCGACGGCGAGCACTGCTGGGGCGCCTTCCCATCGATCAAATCGAACGTGAGACTGAAGCGCAGCTGTCATTCGTCAGAGATCAAGGAGTGCGCTTATCGCATGTGGATTCGCACAGCCACTTGCACAAGTTCGCCCCTTTCCGAAAGGCCCTCCAGAAAGTGCTGCCCCGTTTCGGGCTGAATCGGGTCCGCACGGTGCAGGACATTTACTTCCGCCGCCAATTCCGCAGCCCTACCTACTGGCTTGGCCCGTTGTGGCGACGCTTGCTGATGCGGCGCTTCCGCACCACCGACCATCTTCACATGCCCTACCACCTGAGTCTTCGAGGAGAAGATTGGTGGACGGAGCTGCTGCCAAGATTGCGCGGCAGCACTGTGGAGATTGGCGTCCATCCGGGACGGGAAGAAAACTGGCGCAATCAGGAGCGCCTTGGCGTTCTCCACTTCGCAGAGCTTGCCCGCCAGGCAGGCCATGAACTGATTGGGTGGGATTGTATTTGATTTCAGCTATTGATCGCGAAGGGGCAAGATAAAAATGATTCGACAGCAAGTGAAGGACGTCTATCACATTCTGACTCGATTTTTGACTCTTCCGAACTATTATATCGCCAAATTGCGCCTTGCCTTTCGCAGTAATCCGAAAGGCCATTACTTGCATCTGGCCTGTGGTCCGGTATACATTCCGGGCATGATCAATACGGATGTAAACATCTTCCGGAAGACCGACTTGTGGTTGGATTTGCGTAATGGTCTTCCTTGCGCGGACAGCAGCGTCTATTTCGTGTATTTTTGTAATGCGATCCATCACCTTTATCCCGACGATGCGATTCGACTCCTCCAGGAAATCCGTCGTGTATTGCGGCCCGATGGCATCGCGCGCGTTTCTGCTCCATCTTTCAAGTATGCTCTGGAAGAAGTCGCTACAGGGAAGGCTGAATCGAAATGGCCGCGGGCCTTTGAGGAATCCTTGGCTCAGGCCATCAACCAGATCTTCTGCGACGGACAATGCAAGTACGCTTACTCCTTCGGGGTATTCGATACATTCGCACGCCAGGCCGGCTTCCGTGAGGTGATCAACTATTCGCAAAAATATGGTAATCAACTGAAACGCTATGGCGACATAGAAGTCGGCAATGAACCGAAAACCCAATTGGTTGTCGAATTGCTGCCATGATTGCTCGCGGCCTCGTGAACGAAAGGACAGCAAAGTTGACAGGATTTCGATGGGGAAGTAAATTTACACAGTTTCACACGGCAAAAGATCAGGAGTGACGCCATGAATGCCCTCTACTACGCCCGAAGAATCTTTAAGACACGTCGAAGCTATATCTTGGGCCGTTTCCACACCGTCCGTTGGATGTATGCTTGCTGGATGCGTCAGCAAGATAGATTTCGCGGTCGGTCCTTGCCGCCGCTCAAAGGGTTGCCGGCGTCTGAAATTATATGCATGGAGCCTTCGGCCGCAGTGGATGCGCTCCACAAGACCGCTCTGGCCCAATGTATCATGCTTCCCCCTGACATGGTGAATGAGATCGTGCAATTCGCCCATCATACGAAATACAAGTTGGCTGATAAAGACATTCCTCCGTTCCGCTATGCGGATGTCCAAAACGCACAGCTTTCCGATGGTACATTCGTCCCATTGGCTCGATGCGTGGACCCGACACAATGTCCGGCCATATGCAAAGTGCGCGATGACCCCGTAATTCAAGCGATCGTAGCCAATTATCTCGGATACCTCCCGCCCATCCAGGACGTTTCTCTTTATTGGAGCTTCGCCGGCGGAGAACTCAACTTCGAGCGCCGTCGCTTCCTCCAGACCATCGAATATCACTATGACGTTCACGATTACAATTTCTGTTACGTGCATATTTACCTGACTGATACGGACGTTAAGTCCGGGGCCCACGTCCTGGTCCCCGGCTCCCATAAATCCAAGCCGTTCCGCTGGCTGATCGGCTCGGCCCGGCAGAGCGACGAAGCGATTGAGAACTACTACGGCAAAGAGAAGATCCTCTGCCTGGAAGGACCGGCTGGTACCGGCTTCATCGAGGATACCTCGTGTTTCCATAAGGCCTTGGTGCCTGTAAGCGCCGATCGGTTGCTATTACAAATCCGTTATCACTGACCGACAAACGGCACTTCTAACGGCGGGAGAGATCGGATGCGCTATGTCCAACTGGCAGGGACCGATATTCGTTGTTCCGTCCTTGGTTTTGGCTGCGCCAGGCTGATGGGGCGCCTAAGTCGTCGTCAGTCCCTGCGCGCCCTCGCTGCGGCTTACGAGCAGGGGATAACGGTCTTCGACACGGCGCGCTCTTATGGATGGGGAGAATCGGAAGCAGTTGTTGGAGAGTTTGCTTCGGGGAAACGCGACCGTCTGGTGCTCATCACCAAATTGGGCATACTCCCGCCGCCGCGGAATCGCTTGCGGCAATTCCTGAAACCACTTGTTCGCAGCGTCCTCAGCTTGGCCACGCGCCATCGCTTAACCACGGTGACAGGGGCCATCCGCGCTCAAATTCAACAACGCGTGTCGTCCCAAGTGCAACGACATTACGATCTCGAAACCGCCCGCAGGAGCCTGGATACAAGCCTCAAGGCCCTGCGTACCGATTACGTCGATGTGCTGTTCATCCATGCGCCCTTGTACGAGCAAATTGCCGACGGCAAACTCCTAGATTATCTGTCCGAAGTCTTGCGGGCGGGAAAGGCCCGGGCCATTGGAGTATCCACCGACATCGATAGTACCAACCGGCTCCTCGCGGCCTTTCCTTCTCTGCAAGTCGTCCAAATCGAGAATAATTTGTTGAATTGTCATCTCGATGCTCTGCACCGAAAGGACCAAATCGGCGTGATAACCAATTGCCCGTTCGGCAGGCAATTGCTTGTCGAGAACTTGACACAGTTAATGAGTACTGCACCTGCCAAGGCGAGCGAATGGTCAAAGGAAACCGGCATCGACCTTTGTTCTGCGGATGGGGTTGGAAAATTGCTTCTCACCTATGCCTTGGCGACCAATCCTACAGGAGTTGTCCTCTGTGGGATGCATCAAGTTGAACATATTGCTCGAAATGCCGCTGTGGCATCCGTCGATCCGCCCGCCCAAACTGCCTTCCAACGAGTCGTCCGTGACATCCGTGAGGCGCTGGTTGAGCGAACATGCAGCAATTAATTCAAAACGTCCGCAGTGGGGAATGCCGTGTCGCCGTGGTGCCGGAACCGATGGTGCGGCCGGGCCATGTACTCATCGCCAACGTCTGCTCGGTCATCTCGGCGGGGACGGAAAAGATGGTCCTGGAATTGGCCAAGAAATCTCTCCTTGGCAAAGCGCGCGAACGTCCGGACCACGTGCGCCGCGTGCTGGAAAAGCTGCGCAATGAGGGCTTTTTCCATACGGTACGCCAGGTGTTGGAGAAGCTGGACGAGCCGATGACAATGGGGTATTCCTCCGCCGGCGTGGTGTTGGCCTGTGGCGCCGGCATTCAGGAGTTCAAACCCGGCGATCGCGTCGCCTCCAATGGGCCACATGCCGGCGTCGTCTGCGTGCCGAAACATCTGTGCGCACGGGCGCCCGATGCGGTCCCTTTTGACCAGGCCGCCTTTACCGTCCTGGGCGCTATTGCTTTGCAAGGCGTTCGTCTGGCCCGGCTCAGTCTGGGAGATACGGCGTTCGTAGTTGGTCTGGGGCTGATCGGCCAACTCACGGTCGCTTTGCTGCGGGCCAACGGTTGCCGGGTATTCGGGACCGATCTCGATGCGGAGAAATGCCGGCTGGCCCTGCGCATGGGGGCGGAGCAAGCGGCAACCGGGATAGGCGCCAGGCAGGTACTGGAATGGACGCGGGGCCTGGGCGCTGACGCCGTACTGTTGACGGCCTCGACGAAATCGGATGGCCCGGTCGCCTTGGCTGGTGAAGCAGTGCGGCCAAAAGGTCGCGTTGTCGCCGTCGGTGCCGTCGGTCTCAATCTACCCCGCCGGCCGTACTACTTCAAAGAGGCGGAATTCGTGGTCTCCTGTTCCTATGGACCGGGGCGCTACGATCCCGAGTACGAGGAGCGCGGCCACGATTACCCCGCTGCCTATGTGCGCTGGACTGAGCAGCGCAACATGCAAGCAGTGCTGGACCTGATGGGCGCCGGCCAACTCGATCTGTCGCCCTTGATTACGCATCGCTTCCCCATCGCTGAGGCCGAGTCGGCGTATCGGCTGATTGAAACGAATCGTGAACCGTATGTGGCGATTGTACTGGATTATCCTGCGCCCCATGCTCGACCCCTGGAGCGCCGCATCGAATTGCGGGTCTCGCCTGCAAGAGGGAAAGTGGGCATTGGCTGTCTCGGCGCCGGTAATTTTGCCCGCATGGTCTTATTGCCGGCCATCCAACGCGTCGAGAAGCTGCGGCCGCGCATTTTATGTTCGGCTAGCGGATTGACAGCTGTTCACAGCGGTCAGAAGCTCGGTTTCGAAGCGGCGACGGCAGATGAAAACGAAGTGTTCCAAGATGCCGACGTGCAGGCAGTGTTCATTCTCACGCGACACGATCAGCACGCCCGTCAAGTCATCCAAGGACTGCGCGCCGGCAAGCATGTCTTCGTCGAAAAGCCGCTGGCCCTGACCATCGAAGAAGTGGAGGAGATCGAGTCGGTCTTGAAGGCGGCGCCGGAGCCGAAACCGCTGCTGATGGTCGGTTTCAATCGCCGCTTCTCACCCGCCGCGGTGCGCGTCAAAGAGTTCTTCGCCGCGGTCCACGGCCCACGAACGGTATCCATTCGCTTCAACGCCGGCGCCATCCCTACCGAACATTGGACCCAAGACGAGAACATCGGGGGAGGACGGATCATCGGTGAAGCATGCCACGCTATTGATCTGGCGACTTTCCTGACCGGCTCACTGCCAGTGCGTGTCTTCGCCGAATCCGTCGGCGGGCCTAACGCCCCGGCCGTCACCGACGATCAATGTTTCATCACCCTGCGGCATGCCAACGGTTCGGTATCGAGCATCGCCTATTTAGCGGGCGGCGACAAAGCGTTTCCCAAGGAGCGCGTAGAAGTGCTGGGCGGCGGTCGATTGGCCGTCATCGACGATTTCCGCGAGGTCGTTACATCTAGTGGAGGCAAGGCGAAAAAATCCCGCGCCTGGCAACAGGCCAAAGGACATCGTGAGGAAGTGGCGGCGTTTGCTCGCGCCCTCGTCGAGGGGGGAGCAAGCCCGATCACGTGGGAAGAGTTGCGTGCGGTATCGCTGGCGTCTATCCTGGCAGTGCGTAGCATTCGGGAGGGCGTACCGTTGGAGATCGACTCCGAAAACAGGGCTCATTTTGACCTGCAAGGGAAATGATATGATTAATTATTCAGGTATCGAGAGCAAAAGTCTACTGGGCAAACTTCTTCGTCTACCCCTCCGATTGCTACCTCGCAATTTGACCGTGCGGATTATCCAGGGGAAACTTCGGGGGAAAAAGTGGATTGTTGGCTCCTTTAATCACGGCTGCTGGCTCGGGAGTTACGAGTTTGATAAACAGCAGCTCATGACGAAAATGGTGAAACCGGGGACCGTATTTCTGGATATTGGGGCCAATGTCGGGTTCTACACGCTCTTGGCATCTGCTTTAGTGGGTGATAAAGGCAAGGTTTTCGCTTTTGAGCCGCTTCCGAAGAACATTGATTTTTTGGAAAGGCATTTGAAGATTAATTCCATTCGAAACGCTACAGTATTCCGAGCTGCGGTGTCTGACCGATCGGGAACTGCGTCTTTTCAGGAGAGCAGCATATCAGACAGAATGGGGCGTCTTAGTGAGGGGGGGACGCTCACGGTTGAAGTTCTATCTTTGGACGATCTCTTCATCAAAGGTGTCCTCCCTCTCCCTGATTACCTGAAAATCGATGTCGAGGGAGGAGAATACTCTGTTTTGAAAGGAGCGCAACACATACTCACCGTCGGTCGTCCGATAATCTTTCTTGCTACTCATGGCAGCGAAGTCCACTCTCAATGTTTGTCCTTATTGAGGTCTCTGGGTTATGTTTGTCAATCTATTGATGCTTCCAAGGATGTGGCCTCGTGCGATGAACTGATAGCATCGAAAAGCACAGAGGAACAGGAATAATAATAGCGCAGTAATGAAGTTCTTCGATGGGACGAAAGACGCGGTGTGCTGGGGCGTTTACTACCGGACGGTTCGTCATACCCGGCTATCGCAATTGCTCTGGCGCATTCGCTACCAGTTGGAGCGCCGCCGGAAAGTCGGGCCGCACCTTGCCGCGCGCTGGCGCTGGCCGGGGCGACGCCCTCCTCGCCTACGCGAGGATTTCCCCGATCTCCCTGTAATGCATAACACGAGAAACTCTACCGAGACGGTCGCCGAATTGGCGCGTGGGGAGTTTCGATTGCTGAACCACCCCCACTCGCTAGGGCACGAATCCCCGGATTGGCGACTTGGGGCCGTCACCGCGGAGCGCTTATGGACGATTACACTCCATTATCACGCCTGGGCTTATGATTTGGCCCGTGCAGCAATGAAGGGAGCGAATGCCGAGGAAGCCGCCGCTTTGTTTTATCATTATCTATCGGACTGGCTTTCGCGCTGCACGTTAGAGGCCCCCGGTGCGCGCGAGTTGGCCTGGAACGCTTATGCTATCGCTACTCGCTTGACCTGGTGGATTCGCTGTTATCAGCTGCTCGGCACGCGCTGGCGCGATTGGGGTCCATTCGAGTACGATTTTCTAGCCAGTCTCTGGCAGCAGGCGGCATACTTGCGCGACCATCTCGAATGGGACCTGCGCGGCAATCATCTGATGCGCGATGCAGTCGGCTTGGCCTGGGCTGGCCGTTTCTTCGACGAAGACCGCGCGCACGAATGGCTAACAACAGCTACTCGCCTGGCCATAGAGCAAGTCGAGGAACAGATCTTACCGGACGGTAGCCACTTCGAGCGTAGTCCCATGTATCACCTGCACGTCATGGAAGATGTGCTTTCGCTGGCGCTGTTAGTTGAAGACCCGCAGGCACGGGATCGTCTTCGTGAAGCTTGGCAGCGGATGGCCGAATTCCTCACCTGGCTGCGCCATCCCGACGGAGACATCGCGCTCTTTAACGACGGCGGGTTGCTCGGGGCACCTATCGTGACGGGTATGCTGCGCGCGGGCGAACGCATCGATGTGACGATTGATCCGACGCCGCGTCGAGGTGGGGCTTTCTTCCCGGACACGGGATTGGTAGTGTGGCACGGCGATCCGTGGACGATATTTTTTGATGTAGGGCCGATAGGACCAGATTACCAACCCGGACATGCTCATGCAGATACACTGTCCATTGAATGTTCCTTTCAAGGGCGACGCTTATTCGTGGATGCGGGGACATTTGCCTACGATCGCGACGAACGCCGCTTCTACGACCGCTCGACTACTGCTCATAATACCGTTTGTATCGATAGTCAGAACTCGAGCGAAGTCTGGCATATTTTCCGCGTCGGTCGCCGTGCCTATCCGCGCGATGTGAAGGTCACTTTTGCGCAAGGCGGTCTGCAAGCGACAGCATCGCACACAGGTTACGATCACTTGCCCGGCCAGCCGCGCCCTACGCGCCGGCTTGTGGTCGAGACGGACAGAAAACTTATCATCACCGATAATGTCGAAGGGCGCCATCGGCATCGGCTCGACGGCGGTTTTCTGCTGGCCCCAGGATGGACGGCGACACCGGCGGCAGATGGATGGACGTTGCAGAATGGCGAAATTAGCGTTCGCTTGTCCGTGCAAAGTACAGAGGAATTGCAGCGTTACGAGGAACGCCGGCCTTACCATCCTAATTATGGGTGTGCAGTTGAATGCACAAGGTTGAGTTGGCGTTTGGAGGGCGATTTGCCGGCCCAGGTCGTCACCGTGGCGGAACGAGTTTGATGCGAATTCTTTACGTCTCCCAATATTTTCCACCGGAAATGGGCGCTCCAGCGGCGCGCGTATATGAGTTATCACGTGAATGGGTCCGCCTTGGCCATAAGGTGACGGTGTTGACCGCCTTCGCTCATCACCCAACCGGCGTCAAAGCCCAACGGGATTGGGGCGTGCTGACACGGCGTGAGAATGTGGATGGTATTGATCTGATCCGCACTTACGTCTACGCGGCGGCTAATAAAGGTACGCTCAAGCGCATGGCTTCTTACGCCTCGTTTATGCTATCTGCGGCGACGATTGGCCGGCTGCGTGTGCCGCGCCCCGACGTGGTGATAGCCACTTCACCGCAACTGTTGTGCGCGGCCGCCGGTTGGTTCTTGGCACGGACATTACGCACGCCCTTCGTCTTTGAAGTGCGTGACCTCTGGCCGGAGTCTATCCTCGCCGTCGAGGCACTCAAGGACAGCGCGTTCATCCGCGCGCTCAAGCACTTGGCTCGTTTCTTGTACCGGCACTGCGATCGCATTGTCACCGTCGGTGAAGGCTACCGTCGCGGTATCTGCGACCGTTACGGCATCGCTGAAAGCAAGATCGGTATCATCCGCAATGGCATTGACACCCGTTTATTCGTTCCCGGACCTCGTGACAATGCTATCCGCAAACAGTACGGCTGGAACGGCCGCTTTGTCATCATGTACGTGGGCACTCACGGCATGGCCCACGGATTGGACCAGGTTTTGCAAGCCGCCGAAGCCTTTCGCAATGAGCCGGATAAAGTCTTCGTTTTCGTCGGGGAAGGAGCGGAGAAAGACAATCTGAAACGACAGGCGACTCGTCTACAATTACCGAACGTCCAATTCATCGATCAGCAACCGAAAGAGCGCATTCCATTATTCTATGCCGCCTGCGATCTCGGTCTGGTGACGCTGCGCAACGCACCACTCTTTCAAGAAGTTCTGCCCTCTAAAATATTCGAATATTTCGGCATGGAACGGGCTATCCTTTTAAATGTTGCTGGTGAGGCTCGGCAAGTCGTGGAAGCGGCGCACGCAGGTGTCTACGTCCCCTCCGGAGACGTACCTGCACTGGTTCGCGCTCTCCGCGAGATGGCCGGGCGAAAGGGGGAGTTGGAGGAAATGGGCCGGCGCGGCCGGCGATTCGTCCTCGAGCATTTCGATCGCTGTGTTCTGGCCAAACGGTATATTGAAATTTTGGAATCTGTAATCGGTTCTCGATCGAGTCGGACCCGATAAAGGTCGCTCCTGGGGCCGGTGCATGCCGGTCATTCAACTATGCATATCCTTCATGTCGTCGGTGCTCGTCCTAATTTTATGAAAGCAGCGCCCGTGCTGCGCGCTTTGGCAGTCCACGTCGGCATAAAGCAAACCCTGGTGCATACCGGACAACACTACGATGCCAATATGTCGGACGTGTTCTTCGAACAGCTAGGAATGCCGCGGCCCGATGTCAACCTCGAGGTCGGCTCCGGCAGCCATAGCCGGCAGACAGCCGAAATCATGACGCGCTTCGAGCCGGTCGTGCTAGAACGCCGGCCAGACCTGGTGCTTGTCTATGGCGACGTGAATTCCACCGTGGCGGCGGCCCTGGTGTGTGCCAAGCTGCTTGTGCCGGTCGGCCATGTCGAGGCTGGATTGCGCTCACGCGATCGCACCATGCCTGAAGAAATCAATCGCCTGCTGACCGATCAACTCGCCGATTTGTTATTCACGCCATCCAAGGATGGCGACGCGAATTTGCTGCGTGAAGGGGTCCCCGCCGAAAAAATCCACCTGGTCGGCAATGTCATGATCGATACGCTGGTCCGGTTATTGCCGGCAGCAGAAAAACGCTGGCCCGCTCTTCAAACCAACCTCGACCTTGGAAAGGTTCCTTATGCCTTGGTGACCCTGCATCGGCCCTCGAATGTCGATGACGTGGAAAACTTGGGACGAATCATGGACGCCTTGTATGACATCGCTGTACGGCTGCCAGTCATCTTTCCTGTCCACCCGCGCACAAGGCAGCGGTTGAAACTTTCTTCTGAAGGAAGAGTGGACCCTCCGCTTCGCCTGATTGAGCCGGTTGGTTATGTCGATTTCCTGGCGTTGCAACGACACGCTGCCCTTGTCATCACGGATTCGGGCGGAATCCAAGAAGAGACCACGTTCCTTTCGGTCCCGTGCCTGACACTCCGTGAGAACACCGAGAGGCCGATCACCGTGGAGCAAGGCAGCAACATACTGGTCGGTCGCGACCTTGATCGGCTGCGGGCAGAGACGGCGCGCATTTTGGATGGCAGCAGTCGCCGCAGCCGAGTTCCACCCTTATGGGATGGCAAAGCCAGTGAACGAATCGCCGCCGTAATCGCCGATTGGTTCACCGCCCGCTCCTTAAGGTAGACGATTCGTCCCGTCTCAGCGGCCCGTTGGGATGGGTAGCGGAACCGGGGTCGTACTGCTAGGAGCGTTACCCGAGAACCCCGTGCTCAAGCTGGTGTTGATGCTCATCGTTGTAATCCCGGTCGGTGCTATACCGCCAGGGGGGCCAAAAGCAACTCCTGTAAACAGGCGCGGGCCAACATGGAACAAGTAGTAGAAGGGCAACTCGGCCGTCTGCGTGATGTAGCGCACGATGCCTTGTTCGGGGGTCTCCTGGAGGAGGAGGAAGTCGCCTGCTTGGACCAGGAGGCGCTCCCGCGCGTCTTTGACCGCGCGGTTCAGATCGACGCGGATCTTAATTTGGCCGCCGTCTGGCATACGGCGAATGACGGTCAGCAGCGTCGGCGTGGGTTGGCCAATACCGGGCAGCAGCATGGTGCCGGCCAAATTACTGGTGGAAAACGCACCGCTGAACATCGGCCCGCGGACGCGCGCGATGGCCTCGAGGACGTCCAGGTCGGTGTCGCGCGGCAAGAGGTGTTGTCCAGGAGGCAGCAAACCGCCCGTGAAAAACAAACGCTCCTCGCGGGCCTGAATGTACACGACATCGCCATCGCGGAGAATGACATCTTCGGGCCGAACCGGCAAGGGAGTGTTGGGGCGAATGCGCAACGGAATGCGTTGGAGGGGGCCGCCCGTAACACAAGCCGGAGGGCCGTTCGCCTGAAATTCCTGGGCAATGACATCGAAATTACGGCTGCCGCGGGTAGCATTGCGCTCGATGATGACGGCATCGACAGCATCCGTGCCGGGTAGTCCACCGGTCTTGGCCAAGGCCGTAAGCACATCGTTCTGGTAAGCAGGCAGCACTAGGTCCCAGCCGGTGCCTTTGCGCGAGATACTGACGTATTCCGGCCCGCCTCCGCCAAGTGTGCTAGTCACCACCCCTTGCTGGGGGGTAGGGGAATCCTCACGGAGAACAAGGACGTGGTAGGTGCGCGGACGCATCAGCGTGACCAGGATGCGATTTTGGCCCGGCCTGAGGATCTGCGGTTCGTAAGCTCGGCGGATAGCGTTTTCGGCTTCCTTGAAGGTCATGCCTGCAACTTTGAGAGGTTCAATCTGGGGCAGCGAGATCGTGCCGTCGCGCTCCACTTGGATGGGAAAGCCCAGCGCCGGAGGCAGATCGACTGTACCCAGCGTGACCGGAGTATGAATGGGCGGCTGTTGGTTCTTCTCACCGAGGATGCCTTCAACCCATACGCCCAGTACGTCTCCTGCATCGATGCGATATACGTCGGGGCGTTGCTGTCCCAAAAGTGATAAGGGGATAGGCTGCATCCCGGCCACGCTCTGGCCGCGCAACTCCGGCGGCAACAAACGCACGGGGATGCCGTCCAGGGCAGGATTGGTCATGGCTGCGCAGCCCGCCGCCAGCGCCCCACCCAACAGGGCAACCAGAGCGGTCAAGGACGGCAAGCGACGCTGGCACACGATGGCGATGGGTTTCCCCATAAGCACTTTTCCTGTTTTTCGGGACTGCGAGTAGGAGCAAGCGTTCCCCAATCCGATAGGACAATCCGAGCGTTCTCGGTCCCTCCGTCATCCTCCCTCGCTTGACGGCGGCGGTGGTAAAGGTTCGTCCGACAAGGAGCGCGGCGTCGGCAACTGCTCGGTGGACGGAGGCATGGGCATTGCCGGGGCCGCCGTCCCGTCTCCGACCGCAGCAGCGGAGGGAGCCCCAGGCGGCAGACCGCCGGGCGGAAGATTGCTTTTGCCGACCGGCACGACGATCAATTCGCGGTAGCCGCTGGCTTTGGCCGCAGCGGCCCCCGCACGGAACCCGTCCAGCCAGGCTACGGTAGCCGCTCGCCCTTCAGGGGTCTCGTGGCGAATCTTCCAGTAGCGTTGCGGAGGCAGCGGACGACAGGAACAATCGCCGTACTCCAGGTAATCTGCGTAACCGCGTTTGAATCCTTTGGCAAAGTCCGCCGAGCCGGCACAATCGGGATGTTCGCCCTGGTATGTCTTCCAAGCCGAGTTGGCCAACAGGCAATAATAGACCTTCCCTTTGACTTCATCGGTAAAAAGACAGGTCTCAAAGGCGAGATTGTGGGTAATCTGCGCAGCCATGCGGCAGCCCGACGCGCCAAGGCAAAGAATGATGGCACCGACGATCGTACAGGGGGGCCGCATCACTTCACTTACCTTTCCCTAGACCGATCTCGCCATACTCCGCGCAGCTTTGCGTGCTGGGGAGATAACTTCTGCCGCTTATTATCGGTGTCCCGATAATAGCGGCTTTAACGTCTGGATAAAATAATCCTGTGCATCCGCGCGCTGGCCGAACAGACGTTTTGCCATGAGAATGAGCCTGGTCCTGATCGCGGCAATGGCCGAACAAGAGTGGATAGAGACCATGAACAAGATGGCCTAGAAGTGAACGGATTATCAGTAAATCGGTCTATTGTGCCAGGGTAGCTGTGCGACAAAGAGGACGAGATGCAGAGAAAGAGAGGACGAGATACAGGAGGAGGAAAATACACCTGGCAGGACTCGAACCTGCAACCTTCGGTTCCGTAGACCGATGCTCTATCCAGTTGAGCTACAGGTGCGCGGCCAGCAGACTTGCAGGGGAAAGCACCAAGCCTGCCGTGAAATCACTATAGAGACTGGCATTTCTGTTGTCAACTCGGCTGGAGCGGCGCCAGGGCTGTTTCCTTCTCGGCGATTTCGTCACACTAGGGCCACTGGGCACCTACCCATCTTGCCCATCGTGAAGAAGCACCAGATAAGGAAACAGCCCTGGGGCGGCGCTCGACATTGTTGCAGCCAAAAACCGAAAAACCGAAGAAAATGATTGCCTTGAATAAGCTGGGCGGCTATATTCGTCTGCATCTTGGGAGAACGTTCTCTCGCATGGTGAGGGGACTGGCCTAACACAACGTATGGGGAGGTTCGACGATGAAAGTGGCTGTCAAGATGGCGCTGAGCTTGGCCGTGGCTTTGGGTTTTCTGACCCTGGCGCTGGCGGAAGACAAAAAAGAAGTGACCCTCAAGGGCACGATGGTATGCGGCAAATGTACGCTGAAGATTTGCCCGAAATGCACCAATGTCCTCCAGGTCGAAGAAGGCGGGAAGACCGTCAACTATTTCATCGAGGACAAGGGAGGCAAAGCGCCTTACCACAAGGCCATCTGTCCCAAAGACGCGACCCAGAAGGCAGAAATCACCGGCACCGTCAGCACCAAAGACGGAAAGAAGTGGATCAAGCCCGCGAAAGACGGCGTCAAAATCAGCGAATAAGCTAAGCCCGTGCAGTTCTTTTTTCCCAACGCCACCCGAATGGGTGGCGTTGTCGTTTTCTGTACAGGACGGTTCGTGCGGACCTGACGAGCAGGGTTGCGTTAGCCTGGCGAGAAGTTCGGCAAGACGCTACCATAACAAGGCAAAGGAGGAGTTAACGTGAAGATCATTCTCGCCAATCCGCGTGGCTTCTGTGCGGGCGTGAACATGGCCATCGAAAGCCTAGAACGCGCCCTGGAGATTTACGGCGCTCCGCTGTACGTCTACCACGAGATCGTCCACAATCGCTCGGTCGTCGAACGGTTCCGCCAGCGGGGCGTCCGCTTCGTAGACCAGATTGAAGAGGTGCCGGAAGGGGCGACGGTGTTGTACAGCGCCCACGGTGTCGCCCCGGTCATTCGCGCCATTGCTGCCCAGCGCCATCTCCGTGCTATTGACGCCACCTGTCCGCTTGTCACCAAGGTCCATCTTGAAGCCGTCCGTTTCGCCAAGGAAAATTACACGATCCTGCTCATCGGCCACGAAGGACACGATGAAGTCCTCGGCACTACCGGCGAAGCCCCGGACCACATCCGCCTGGTGCAAAACGTTGAGGAAGTCGAGGCGCTCGATCTGCCTGCCGACGCCAAGGTGGCTTATCTAACCCAAACTACTCTGAGCATCGATGATGCTGAGATCATCATTGCTGCTCTCAAACGCCGTTTCCCGCACATCGTCGGCCCCTCGCGCGACGACATCTGCTACGCGACGCAGAACCGTCAGGAGGCGGTCAAAGAACTGGTGCCTGAATCAGACATCGTCCTCGTACTCGGCAGCCAGAATAGCTCCAACAGCAATCGCTTGGCCGAGTTGGCGCGCGCGTACGGCAAGCCAGCCTATCTGATTGACAGCATCCGTGATCTGCCGCCCCATTGTTTCCGGGGAGACGAAACCGTGCTTATCACTGCAGGCGCCAGCGCTCCCGAAGAAATGGTGCAAGAATGCGTGACGGCCCTGCGCGAACGCTTCGGTGCCCACGTCGAAAGCCGTACCATCCGCGAAGAACATGTGAGTTTCCCTCTGCCACGCGAACTGCGCGTCCTGGCATGATAAGAGGAGCAACCCAACGGAGGAGGAGATGACCATCCTTGTGAAGCTCGGCCCGATGGACCACAGCTGACCGATCCTCCTGGAGGAGTTTAACGCCGGCGGTTATACTGGACCCGGGGAGATTGGACATTTCTTCCCTTTCCCCCCACCCCAACCCTCCCCCACCAGGGGGGAGGGAGCCTTATTTCTCCCTCCCCCCTGGTGGGGGAGGGAGCCTTATTTCTCCCTCCCCCCTGGTGGGGGAGGGTTGGGGTAGGGGGGGGATTGTACCCAATTCAACCGTTCCCAGTATACGTGGTCGCAAATGGCGGTTTCGGACTGTTGGACTCACCGAACGCTACACCACGCCTCTGCGGCCTGGATGGACATTGCCCCTGCATTTTTACGGAGTGCGTCTGCAATGGATACTTCCCTGAACTACCTGCCGCGTTTGCCGCACCGCAAAGATTTTCGCATCGGCTGTATCGGCGCCGGATTCATCATGCGCGATTGCCATCTGGTGGCTTATCGTCAGGCGGGTTTCAATCCCGTGGCCATTGCTTCCCGCACGCCAGCCCGTGCTCAGGCGGTGGCGCAGCAGCATGGTATCCCTCGTTGTTACGATACGGTCGAGCAATTGCTCGATGACCCTACAATTGAGGTCCTCGATATCGCTGTCCCGCCGGACAAGCAGCCAGACATTCTCCTTGCGGCCTGTCGTCGCAACGATCACCTGCGCGGTATCTTGGCTCAGAAACCGTTGGCACTTTCGGTCGCCCAAGCCCGGCAGTGCGTCGAGGCCTGTCAGGCCGCCGGCATTACCTTGGCCGTCAATCAGAACATGCGTTATGATCCCTCTGTGCGGGCCATGAAAGATTTGCTTGAGCGTGGCTGGCTTGGCGAGCCTGTGCTCGGCACCATTGATATGCGTGCCATTCCCCACTGGATGCCGTGGAGCGAAGGATTGCCTTCGCTGTCCACGTTCATCATGAGCATTCACCATCTCGACACGTTCCGCTACTGGTTTGGCACCCCCGATCGCGTGTTGGCTAGCACGCGCCCCGATCCGCGCACGCCCTTTCCTCACAGCGACGGTATCAATCTGTATATTCTGGAGTATGACAATGGCTGTCGCGCCAGCGCCTGGGATGACGTATGGACCGGACCGGCGCGCGAGGGCTGCGCTGCGGACATTAGTATCCGTTGGCGCATCGAGGGGACCGAAGGACTGGCGCGTGGCACCATCGGCTGGCCGAGTTATCCTCAACGCACGCCTAGTACGCTCGATTTCGCCACACGCCAGCAAGCGAATGTCTGGCATCAGCCGCGCTGGTCCGCGGTATGGTTTCCCGATGCCTTCATCGGCACGATGGCGCAGCTGCTGTGCGCACTCGAAGAGGGAAGGGAACCGGAAATCAGCGGCCATGATAATCTGCAAACGATAGCTCTGTGCCAGGCCGTCTTCACGGCCGCGCGCGAACATCGCGTTACCACGGTTGCCGAGTTTCTACAGGTCCCAACTTGATAAATTCTCACCACTAATATCGCACTTCTCTCCCCTTGCTATCCGATAGTGTAACCGGCGTCTCCGAGTTTACCGGCAACGACACTGCGCGGGTCCATCCCCTTACTTTTGCTGATTTACGCTGTCCGCTTGTTCGCCCCAGGGCACAGAAAGAGTCTGATGAAGCTGTATCCACGAAGCCGAGGTTGCGTTGCTTGGGTCTTGGCGCTGGCTGGTTTGGTTTGTCTGGCCCTAGGTGTTTTCGCAGGGGAGACAGAACAAGGCCGGCCTTCTCCTGCTCCATCCGGAGAGGATGAAGGAGGGCAGCCGCAGCCCCAGCTGGCGCTGACGCTCAGCGCGGCAGTACAATGGGCGCTGGAACACAATCCGGCGTTGGCTACTTTCCGTCGCAATCGCGGCATCGCCGAAGCCGCTGTTCAAATCGCCCGCCAATACCCCTTCAATCCCATCATCCAAGATTACACGTGGGGGGGCAACGGGCCTGCCGCTGCGGGGGTCACCAATCATGTCTTCAACGAACATACTGCCCGTCTCGATCTGGAATTGCGGCGCCAAGGACGCTATCGCCGCGCCATGGCCCAGAACGCCTTGACGCGCACCGAATGGGAAATCGCCGCTCAGGAACTGCTCGTTTCCATCCAGGTAGCGCGCGCCTTCAACACCTTGCTCTACCGACAGAGCAAGTATCGTCTGTTGGAAGAAGGCTTGCAGCTGACCGAGCAAGTCGCCGACTTCACCAGACAGCTTGTCGAGCAAGGCACGCTGCGCAGCGCCGATTTGTTGCTGGCCCATGCCGATGTGGCAGAAGCGCGGAACTTGTTGGGTCCGGGCCGCAGCGTCCTGATCGTGGCCGAAAACGATCTACGCCGTGCCCTGGGGATGCTCGGCGAGCCCTTCCAGCCAGAGGGCACCTTGGAAAAGGGCTACGTCCCACCGCCGGCCAACGTCTTGATTCAAGCTGGATTGGAGCGCCGGCCCGATCTGCATGCACTAAGGTTCGCCGTGTGCGAGGCAGAGCAACGACTGAAGCTGGAAGTGGCCAACCGTTGGGGCAATCCGTCTCTCGGTCCCGCCTTCGAAGAGAACGAAACCAGCGTCACCTTCGTCGGTATGTGGATGATTTGGCAGCTGCCTGTCCTTAACACGCGCAGAGGCGAAATCCGCCAACGTCAGGCAGAGTTGGCGAGGGCGGCGCAAGCCCTGAAGCAAGGCGAGATCCAAATGCAACAAGACGTGTTCACGGCCCTTGCCCGCCTGGCGCAAGCCGAGGAAGTGGTGAAGAGCTTCGCTACGGAGACGCTGCCCAAACTGCGGCAGACACGCGAAGAGTTCGACAAATTGTACATGGCGGGGCAGCCGGGCGTGGACCTGGCCCGGATCATCGATGTTCGGCGTCGGTTGCTGCGTGCCCGCGACGCTTATCTCGATGCCCTCTTTGAATTGAGCCAGGCGCAAATCGATCTCGCTGCTGCTGTGGCCGATCTGTCCTTCGCCGATTGCCGTCCCGTTTCGCCGGCGCCAGCGGAGCAGGCTGAAAAGCCGGAGCTGCGCATGCCCAAAGCTGGGGAACAACTACCGGCCCCTACTCCGGTCCCCGGTAAATGAGATCAGCGTAAGGCACGTAATAAGCCCTCTGCTTTGTGCAAGGTCTCTTCGTACTCAGCTTCCGGCACGGAATCGGCGACGATGCCGCCGCCTACGGGAAACTGTATCCAGCCGCGCCCAAGGGTGAACGTGCGGATCAAGATGTTCGTATCCATGCTGCCGTCAAAGCTGAGGTAGCCGAGGCTGCCGCAGTAAGGCCCCCGCGCTGTCGGCTCCAATTCGGCGATGATTTCCATGGCCCGAATCTTCGGCGCGCCTGTCACGGAGCCGCCCGGGAATGCCGCCCGCAGCAAATCGATCGGCCCCAGGTTGGGACGCAGCCGGCCAACCACCTCCGAGACGAGGTGATGCACCGTGCGATAGCTCTCCAGTCGGCACACGGCCGGCACCTGGATACTGCCATAGGCACAGACCCGACCGAGATCATTGCGGAGTAAATCAATAATCATGACGTTTTCGGCGCGATCCTTGGCAGAGCCTAACAGGGCGTCTCGCTGATGTGCATCCTCTTCGGGAGTTGAACCGCGTGGCCGCGTGCCTTTGATGGGCCGAGTCTCGACCCAACCCTTCTCCACCCGGAGGAAACGTTCCGGCGAGGCGCTGGCAAGGATAAAATCACCGAGGTCGAAATAGCCGGCAAAAGGAGCGGGATTGTGCAAACGCAAGCGCTGATACAACTCCAGCGGCGTCAGCGAGGCGCGATGAAGCAGACGCTGCGACAAGTTGACCTGGAAACAATCGCCGGCATGGATATATTCGACGGCCCGCCGCACGGCCCCGAGATAGCCGATCCGGTCGAAATTACTGAAAACGCCAGGAAAATGCGGTAAAGGATAAAGGGCCATCGGAGCGGCGGCTGTAAGAGAGCAATCAACCCACCGTTCCTCGGCGGCTGTGCTCTGGACTAACCAACGGCGTACCGCTCGCAGCCGTCGCAAGGCGCGCTGGCGCCTTCGCCCTGGTTCGGTCTCCGGCAGGCCGGTTGAAATGATCCACGCCCGCCGCTGGCTGTGGTCGAAGGCAACCACCCAATCGTAGAAACCAATCGCCAAATCTGGCGCCTGGAATTCATCGCAGTGCGGCCGGGGTAAGCGTTCGAGGTGATGGCACAAATCGTAGCCCCAAAGGCCCGCCGCACCACCCTGAAACGGCGGTAAACCCGCGATTGTCTCGCTATGCCATCGCTGCAACCGTTCGCCAAGGACGACAAAGGGATCGAGCGGGCGACTTTCCTTGTCCTCTCCTAGGATCCGCCCACGGCGAACACATAACCAATCGAAAGGATCGGCTGTTACAAACGAATAGCGTCCTCGTGTTGGATGCGAGTCCGTACTATCCAGAAACAGCACGTGCGAAAAAGAGGCCAAGCGCCGGCACACGTCCCAGGGATCGGGGCAAGGTGTCAACTCCTCCACAAGGGGGACTGCGGGATCGCACCCTGGGGCCGGCGATCCGATCTCTTTGCTTCCGCGCCCTGCCGGATTCGCCGCTCGCTTAGTCATCCCTTTATTTTATCGCAGCAGCCCTCCGCTGAATATGGTCGCTGATCGAACAGGGACGTACTTCTAACCCCCGGCGAGCGGGGGGTGTGAACCCCCCGGGTTGTGCTACCGGGGGGTTCACACCCCTCGCTCGCCAAGATGTCAGATCTCCCCGTGCCCAGCATTAAACAGAGCTGCCCACGGGAGAGTCAGCTGCTGTTTTCGTTTCGTTTTCCTCGATGGTCTTCTGCCGCGTCGGCGAGGGCTTGACGCTCAAGACAGGGCAAGGTGCTTTGCGAATGACCGCTTCGGCCACACTACCCAGCAACAGCCGGCTCAATCCCGTGCGTCCATGAGTGCCCATGACGATCACATCGCTATGCGTCTCTTCCGCCGCCCGCAGGATCATGTCTACCGGATCTCCTTCCAAGACCTGTGATTCCACGCGAACGCGATGGGCCTGGCTTTCCAACTGCCGCAGCTTTTCCTGCACTTCCTCGACACTGGGCCAGGTCTCCGCGGGCACAGGGCCGCCAGCGTAAATCACCATCGGCGGAGGAACAACGTGCAGCAGAACCAAACGAGCGTTGTAGTCCCGCGCCAAAGCGCAGGCCACCCGAAAAGCGAACTCCGAGTTTTCCGAGAAATCGGTCGGGTGCAAGATCGTCGTCAGAGGTAACATAATCACTCTCCTTTTAATTTCTATCGTTTTTGTCCTGATCTCCTCTAGTTCACATTAGGTAGTTGTGCAAAGTATGTGCCGATTCGGGCAAAAGCGTGGTTGGTCGATGGCCCCGATTATCAGGCGCTTTGCGTTGCTGGGCGAAAGAGACGAAGGTCAGTTCTGCAACGACTGCGCCTTTCTGTCACAGCAAGTGAGCGGTCTCGGCCAAACTGCATCGACTCCTCTTGTCTAAACCCAATCTGCCACGCCACAATACAAACCTCGTGCGCCTGGCGCCCTCAATAGGAAAGGAAGAAGCGATGCACGAAACCATACTGCAATCGATCGGCTGGACGCCCCTGGTCCGCTTGCGTCGTTTGGCTGCGGACGTACCGGCGACGGTGTGCGTCAAGATGGAATCACTCAATCCCGGCGGCAGCGTCAAGGACCGCGTTGGCATGGCCATGATCCAAGAGGCCGAGCAGCGCGGCTGGCTGCGTCCGGGCGGCACCATCATCGAGGCCACCGCCGGCAATACCGGGGCAGCCCTGGCTATGGTCGCCGCCGTCAAAGGCTATCGCTGCATCTTTGTGCTGCCTGACAAAATGTCACGCGAGAAAATCGCCTTGCTCAAGGCGTATGGCGCCGAGGTCGTTATTACGCCGACTGACGTGGCCCCCGATTCGCCGGAGAGCTACAACGGCGTCGCCGATCGTCTGGCCCGCGAGATACCGGGGGCCTGGCGGCCCAACCAGTTCACCAATCTCGCCAATCCGGAGGTCCATTATCGCACGACCGGTCCGGAGATCTGGGAGCAGACCGAGGGGCGGATCAGCGCCTTGGTCGCCGGCGTCGGTACCGGCGGCACTATCTCCGGCGTGGCCCGCTACCTCAAAGAACGCAATCCCGAAGTCAAAATCATCGGCGCCGATCCCGAAGGCAGCGTGCTCTCAGGTGGCTCACCCAAGCCGTGGAAGGTCGAGGGCATCGGCGAGGACTACGTGCCCAAAACGTTCAATAGCCAACTTGTGGATGAATGGGTCCGCATCAGCGACGCCGAATCCTTCCACACGGCGCGGGCCTTGGCGCGGCGCGAGGGGATTTTGGCCGGCGGCTCCAGCGGCACCAATGTCGCCGCCGCTTTGCGCTATGCCCGTCGTCTGACGCGCGATCAGCTCGTCGTCGCTCTGGTGTGCGATACCGGGAGGAATTATCTCTCCAAATTCTTCGACGATCAATGGCTGGCCGACAACAAATTGTTGTTGAAAGAGCAGCCGGCCCATTCGCTTGGCGACTTGCTCAAGACGCGCGGCTCACGGCAATTGGTGACGATCCCCCCGGAAGCGACGGCAGCAGCGGCCATCGAATTGATGCAGAAAACCGGCATCTCCCAGCTGCCCGTACTGCAAGACGGCAAACCCGTCGGCGCCATTCAGGAAGTTACCTTGGCCCGCATGTTGCACGATAATAGCGATCCCAATACTGTCACTGTCGGCGAAATCATGGCCCGCCCGTTGCCGACCCTGGATGTGACCGTGCATCTGGACGAAGCCTATCGCCTGCTGATGGCCGGCCACACCGGCGTACTGGCGCTGCAAGACGGCAAGGTGGTGGACATTGTGACGCGCATCGATTTGGTGCAGTATTGGCAATCCCTGCGGAAAGAATAAGGGTAACCGTTCAGCCGGTTTTTCCTCTCGGGGCAGCTGCTTGCCTCTTTGGTTCATAGAATCCGTATATGGACGAACCCTCTTGCCCTGGATGCCGGCAGCGTGATGCGATCATCGCACGTTTGCAGCAGCAACTCGCCACGCTCACCGAGCGTGGCCGCGTCCTCGAAGAGCAACTCCAGAACAACGCCTCCAACTCCTCCCTGCCGCCCTCCGCCAATCCGCCCCAGACGCCCAAGCCCGTCGTCAAACAACCCTCCGGCAAAAAACCCGGCGGCCAACCCGGACATCCGCCCACCTTGCAACGACGCCTGCCGCCCGAACGCTTGCAACGGGTCATCCCCTTTGTACCGGCCGCTTGCCGACGCTGCGGCCAGAACCTGCCTCAACAAACCCGCCCGGATGACCCCGAACCCTCGTGGCATCAGGTCGCCGAATGGCCCTCGTTGATCGCCCCGGTCACCGAATATCAAGGACAGGCACGCACCTGTCCTGCCTGCCACACCGTCAAAGGTTCGTTCGGCAGTAGCAGTGAGGGCGGCTGCCGTTTTGTGGAACGTATCCTGACGGTGGTGCAAACACTGCGTTTGCAGGGTCGGCCAGTGTTGACCTACCT
>JAJPIY010000071.1 GCA_021324515.1 Planctomycetota bacterium | reverse complement strand
GGGGGAGGGTTGGGGTGGGGGGAATTGTTTCTCCCTCCCCCTCCCCCCTTTGTGGGGGGGGGTTGGGGTGGGGGGAATGGTTTCTCCCTCCCCCTCCCCCCTTTGTGGGGGAGGGTTGGGGTGGGGGGAATTGTTTCTCCCTCCCCCTCCCCCCTTTGTGGGGGAGGGTTGGGGTGGGGGGGAAAGGGGAAAAATGTCCAATCTCCCCGTGTCCAATCTAACCCTGCCGTCACGGAGAAGACAGAGAAGAGATGGAGATAAAAAATACAAGCGCCTTTTGGGGCTTCCGTCTCTACCCTCGTTCCTGGTTTCTCTGTATTTTCTTCTCTGTGTTTTCTGTGACTGTGTGGTTCGTCCTTCTGCAAGGAGCAAGTCATGTCGAAGCCGGAAACCCGCCTCCGGGAATTGCACCTGACGCTGCCGCCCCCTCCGAAACCGATGGCCAAGTACAAGACGGCTGTTCTCGTCGGCAATATGCTGTACGTCTCCGGCCACGGCCCAGCAAAAATTAGCGATAAAACGCCGTTGCAAGGCCGAGTCGGCTCCGAGTTGTCCACCGAGCAGGGCAAAGAGTGCGCCCGCGCCGTCGGTCTGAACATCCTTAGTACCGTCCGGGCTACGCTCGGCTCTCTCGATAAGGTGAAACGCCTGGTCAAGACCCTGGGCATGGTCAACTGCACAGCCGACTACAAGGATCAGCCGCAGGTCATCAACGGTTTTTCGGAGCTCATGGCTGAGGTGTTCGGCGACGATGCCGGCGTTGGCGCCCGCAGTGCCGTCGGTATGGGATCGCTGCCAAACAACATCCCCGTGGAGATTGAGTGCCAGTTTGAAGTGGTGGGATAAAGCAGCATGGCGAGAGGAGATCTTGGGTTGGCTGGCCCCTGGTCTTGTACTCGATGCGGGGGGAGTTCGAACAACCCCCTACCAGAGGCGCTCTCGGCCCGCTTCGCTGCGCTGCGACGGGCTGAAAGCATGTCTCTGCGCACGCCGTCGGCCTCCGATACCCTGCCAAACCAAGCGGTCGGGGCATGGTAGTCCTCCTGTCGTAACCCCTGGTGCAACGGCCTTGTTCGATTACGGGGCCTGGCGTAGCAAAAGACACTGGCAGGCAAGAGTATCTAAGATAAAAAAGCTCTGCGAAGGTTTGATCGGCGACTGGGGAGGGCGGCAATGCGCATCGCTGTGGGCCAGCTTTGGCAAGAAAGCAACACCTTCAATCCCGTCCCCACCACGCGTGCCGACTTCGAGCATTTCGGCATAGTCCGGAGTGCTGCGTTGGTCGAGCAAATGGCAGACACCAACGAGTTGGGCGGGTTCATCCACTCGTTACGCTGCTGGCCGGAGCAGCCGGAGATTGTCGGGCTGGTGCGGCTGGCAGCTTGGCCGGGGGGTGCGGCCACGTCCGACACGTTCGCCTGGGTCCGCCAGGAAATGACAGACGCCTTGCGTCGTGCTCTGCCGGTTGACGCCGTATTGCTGGCCTTGCATGGAGCACTTGTGGCAGACCAAACGCCTGATGTAGAGGGCGAAGTGCTGCATGCTTTCCGGGCGCTCCTCGGCCCTTCGGTGCCGCTGGTAGCGACCCTCGATTTGCACGCCAATATCACCGAAGGCATGGTGCGTGCTGCCGATGCCTTGGTGCTTTATCATACGGCGCCGCACATCGATGTGTTCGAGACGGGGCAGCGGGGCGCGGCCGTGCTGCGGCGCATTCTTGTTGAGGGGATACGGCCCGTCACGGCATTTCAGAAGATGCCCTTGGTAGTACCAGCGGAGCGCGCCAATACCCAAGACCCGGCGAGCGTCAGTTATGCGCTGCGCGAACGATTGCAAGCACTGGAAGCCCAACCGAACATACTCAGTGTGGGGCTGGCTACGGTCCAACCGTGGCTTGATGTTCCGGAATTGGGATCAGCCGTCGTCGTCACTGCGACAGATCCGGAGCTTGCGGCGAGAATGTGCCGGGAAATCGCCGCCGAAGTATGGCGGCGACGGTATGAGTATCTACCGGAATTGGTGTCTGTGGCAGACGGCGTCCGTACTGCTTACGAGAACCAGGAAGGGTTGGTGGTGCTCAGCGACAGTGCCGATTCTACGACTTCGGGAGCAACCGGCGATAGCACTGCCGTCTTGCGCGAATTACTGAAGTATGACTGGCCTCGCCCGGCACTGGTCACGCTAGTGGATGCAGATGCAGTGGAGATAGCTCGGCAACAAGGGAGAGGGGCAGAAATAACAACGGAGGTGGGCGGCAAGCGCGATCGGCATTTCGCGCAGCCGTTGCGCCTCACGGCGCGGGTTGAGAATTTGTTCGCAGCGCGATTCCTGATGTCTGGCCACCTCGCTCGCAACATGCCCATTGACATGGGGCCGTCCGCGGTTCTCCGTTGTGGTTCAGTCTATCTTGTCGTCACCAGCCGATCCGGGCCACACTTTTCTCCCCAGCTGTTTCAGGCAGCGGGGCTTGATCCGTATGGGGCCAGTGTGCTGGTGGCGAAAAGCCCGTGTGGCTTTCGGGCTGCTTATGCCGCGCATGCGCGCAAGATCCTCGTAGTGCGCGCGCCGGGGTGCGCCCCGTCGGACTTCTGGAACTATCCCTATCGAAATATCCCACGGCCGATGTGGCCGTGGGAGGAGATAAAAACGTGGGCGCCGGCCTGTCCCGTTATCTCAAGCGCGAGACCAAGCTTTTCTTGATCCCTTCCCCGATGTTGTTTTTGCCGAGATAAATGTCCCAGATGGCCCGGGAGAAATCCGGGTTTTCGATGGTAATATCGCCTTTGCCGATCACTTGGCAGCGTAAGCCGATGCGGGGTTGATGCGTCAAATAAATGTGGTCGCCCTTCTTGAAATCGATTTCGCGCATCATCTGGACAAGGCGGTTCACTTCTTCATTAAAATAAGGTGTAGGATAATTCTGGCGAATGGCGATCAGAAACGCCTCGGCAATGTCGCCACCGGCCACGTCGCGCTCCATGACCAAATGGAGTTGCTTGGGTTGGTCGAGCGCAGCCAATTCTTCAGCAGTATGTACAGCGGCACCTTCGAGAACGTAGCTGCCGATGGTGTAGACGTTGAAAAAAAACTTCTGCCGTAGGGCCGTTCCCGTCAGGACCAAGTGATAAGCCTTGTCGCCGATGGTTATGTCCATCGTCGAGGTATATTGCGTGTTGCTGCCGTGAACACCGACTAGTTCGACGGCCCAGACACAAGTTACGCAGAGGACCAACCCCACTGCCGAAAGAACTGCCGTTCGCTTCATGGTTTTCTCCTTCCTCTGTGGTTGGACAAGTCCATCAGAACTACCTCACCACCTAACAAGCGGAGGTGATGCATGAAAGCGCGCGTACTGTCAAGAGGTATCGCCTCAGGGCCGTCCGCTGTTTCAAACCAGGCCAAGTCCCTCGGCCATCGTTTTGGGGCTTATGGCCAATGCGCTTACCCACTATTGAAACAGCGAACGGCCCAGTAACCTAGTAGCCTTTCTCTTCTTCTCTCTTGTTAGCATATTCTCTATAATGGCAGATTACCCGTTTCCTCGGGGGCCGGTCAGGGTGATCGGCCGGAAACAGGGAACCAATGATCTTTTCAACACATGGTCAATCGGAATTTGCTTCGCCAGTTCGACTTGCCCGAGGAAGAAATGCAGCAGGAGCTGCACAACGCCTTCACCCGGCCGGAAGTAGGGACCAACGTCGAACAATGGCTGCCGCCCGAAGAACAGGAATTCGAGGTCAACAAAATCATCAAGGGCCGCGTCGTCAATATCGTCGGCGACGACGTGGTTGTCGATGTGGGTTACAAGAGCGAGGGGATCATCCCGTTGCAGGAGTGGTACGACGAAGGGGACGACAAGATCCATCCGCCGCAGATCGGCTCGGAGATCGACGTCCTGCTCGATGCCGTCGAGGATGAAGGCGGCGCCATCGTCCTCAGCTACCGCAAGGCCCGCCGCCAGAAAGAATGGGAAGACGTAATCGCCAAGCACAAAGAAGGCGATGTCGTTACCGGCCTGGTGACGCGCAAGATCAAGGGCGGTTTGCTGGTCAATATCGGCGTCAATGTGTTCTTGCCGGCCTCGCAGGTGGACATTCGTCGGCCGCCGGACATCGCCGATTACATCAACAAAACCATCGAGTGCAAGATCCTCAAGATCGACGAGGCGCGGCGCAACATCGTTGTCAGCCGACGCAAGCTGCTCGAAGATCAGCGGGAGGAGATGAAGAAGAAGCTGCTGAGCGAAATCGAGGTCGGCCAAATTCGCAAAGGTGTGGTCAAGAACATTGCCGAGTTCGGCGCCTTCGTCGATCTGGGCGGCATCGACGGCTTGTTGCACATCACAGACATGAGCTGGGGCCGCGTCAACAATCCGCACGAGGTTGTTCACATCGATCAGCAGCTGGAAGTCTACATCTTGCAGGTAGACAAAGAAAAAGAGAAAATCGCTCTCAGTCTCAAACACAAAACACCCAGTCCCTGGGCCAACGTCGCGGAGAGATACCCCGTCGGCAGCCGTCATATCGGCGAAGTCGTCAATGTCATGAGCTACGGCGCTTTCGTTAAGTTGGAGCCGGGTATCGAAGGGCTGGTCCACATTAGCGAGATGAGCTGGACCAAGCGCATCAATCATCCCAGTGAACTGGTCTCCATCGGCGATCAGATCGAGGTGCAAGTCCTCAACATCAACAAAGAGAAGCAGGAAATTTCCCTAGGGATGAAGCAAGTGCAGCCCAACCCGTGGGACCAGGTGGCCGAGCGCTATCCCCCGGGCACTGTCGTCAGCGGCGTGGTCCGCAATCTCACCAATTATGGCGCGTTCATTGAAATCGAAGAAGGCATCGATGGTCTCTTGCACGTTAGCGATATGAGTTGGGTGCGTAAGGTGGCCCATCCGAGCGAAGTCGTCAGCAAGGGCGACAAGGTAACGTGCGTGGTGCTCAACGTCGATCAGGAGCGCAAGCGTATCGCCCTGGGGCTTAAGCAGATGAACCTTGACCCGTGGGAAGGCGACATCCCCGGCCGTTACAAGCCCGGTGAAATCAAGAAGGGCAAGGTAACCAAGCTGACGAACTTTGGCGTGTTCGTCGAATTGGAACCGGGTCTGGAGGGCCTCTTGCACATTTCGGAATTGGCCGAAGAAAAGATTGAGAGCCCCGAAGACGTGGTCAAGGTCGGCGACGAGATCGAGGTCAAGATCCTGCGCGTGGACGTGGCCGAGCGCAAAATCGGCTTGAGCCGTAAGCGCCTGAACTGGACGGCAGAGCAGAGCGCTGCAGCAGACGCTGCCGAAGAGGCCGAAGCAGCAGCAGAGGCCAAGGGCGGGGCCAAACGCGAGCTGCGCGGCGGCACCGGCGCCAGCGGCGGCCAGCTGTTCAGCATGCCCGGCGAAATGCCTGCTGAAGAGAAAAAGCAATAACGAGCACCCTATAACGAGCCGGAAGCCTAAGCGACGCAAGGGCCATCGCTTACCCTTCCGGCTCGTTTCTCTTTTCCTGTCATCTCTTTTGTGCCGATTTTACCATCTAAACGCAAGATAGGGGAGTTTGCCGTAGGAGATGGCCTGCCACGCTTACCGACTCATCCAGCTGCCGAGCCATCAAGGACGATAACTTGGGCGAGGGAGCAAGGGACTTATTGCTCCCAACGTAAAACGAGGCCGTTGTCCAAAAATTCCTCCCGCGCTCCGCGTTGTGGCGGATGGGGGGGAAGAAGAAAACGCGGCCTTTTTTGCTTTGGTCAAAGTTTGACCTAAAGTTGCTTTGGTTAAATTGGGTCATCCTCACTGCCCTGGAAAACTCCCCATGACACGACCGCGCCGTCCACGGAATGATTCAGTCCAATCGCCCCTGGAAACGTATCTCCGTGAAATCAACGAAACTCCCTTGCTCAACGCCGACGAAGAGAAGGAGTTGGCCTACCGCATTGAAGAAGGCGACAGCGAAGCTCGCGACCGCATGGTCCGCGCCAATCTGCGCCTGGTGGTCAACATCGCGCGCAGCTACACCGGCAAGGGGCTAGGATTGCAAGACCTTATCGAAGAAGGCAATCTGGGCCTGCTCCGCGCTGTCGAGGGCTTTGATCCGTCGATGAACACACGCTTCAGCACCTACGCCAGCTACTGGATCAAGCAATCGATCAAGCGTGCCCTGGTGAACACGGCCAAGACTATCCGCATCCCCGCCTACATGGTCGAGCTGCTGGCCAAATGGCGCCGCGCCAGCGCCAAATTGCAAGAAGAACTGGGTCGGCCGCCGAGCCAGGAAGAGATCGCCCGCAGCCTCAATTTGCCCAAGAAAAAACTCAACATCATCAAAAAGGCCATCCGCGTCTACAATTCGGCGCCGCAGACGGACCAGCCCGAATCAGGCTGGTCGCTCGACGAGATGCTGATGGACGACCACACTAAGACGCCTGATACCGAAATGGTCGAAGCGGATGATCTGCATCACGTTCTCGACTTGCTCGACAAGATGGATAAGCGCGAAGCGACGGTGCTGCGCATGCGCTTCGGACTCGACGATGAAGAGCCGAAAACGCTCAAGGAAATCGGCGAACGTCTGGGCCTGACTCGGGAGCGCGTCCGCCAAATTGAGAGCGAAGCGCTAGGCAAACTCAGCGAGATCATGCAAGCCGATTGAGGTTAGCGGCGCATCAGAGAAACGTCGGGCCAAGGGCGAGGCGTCTCGATTCCGCACGAGTAGGGGAGACACTTTTGTTCCCTCCTCTTGGGGAGGAGGGAACAAAACGAAACGATCCGCACAAAAGGGAGGGAGAACAGCCGGAAGCATCCCCCCAAAGGGGAGGGAGAACATTGTCCCACCTACCCGTGCCGAGTATTCCAAAGGGTTAGGAGTCCGTTGTGGCGGCAAAAGGCGGTGGAGCGTGGAAGGTGGCCTATGCGGACTTCGTGACCGCCATGATGGCCTTCTTCCTGGTGATGTGGATCTGTGGACAAGACCAGAGCATTCGCCGGGCCGTTTCGTTCTACTTTAATGATCCATTCAATGCTTCGTCGCGCATCGGCTTCACCAAACAGCCCAAGCGTACAGGGGCAATGATGGAACAGACCGATACGGGCAACGTACCGTTGGAGGAAAACGTGGCCCTGGGACGCGGCCGTAATCCTTATCTGAACCGAGAGCCTAACAGTGTCTGCACCAAGTTGGTCAGCGATTGGCTTCATACCGACGCAGAAGCGAGTCGCTATTGGCGCGAGCAAGCCCAGCGCCAACGCGATCTGGCGCGTTGGTCTCTCCAAGGCGATGCCAAGGTCGAAAAACTACAGCGTGTGGCTATCCGAGAGCTTGCGCGGCAATTGAAGGCCGAAGTCAAGAACAAAATCCCTATGATCGCCAAAAAACCGTATGGAGACCTGCTTTCGGAAGCTGTTTCCGAAGTCAACTGGGAAGAAATCGCCGAAGATTTGCTTTCGCAGTAAGGGCCTTTCCTACCGCAACGAAATGCACTTTCCCTCGCTTCGACTCCGGAGAGCGGCGCGAAGCCAGATCAAGGCTTGGTAGACTTCTTCAAAGCTTGGCTGCAACGGCTGCCCCGCTCGCAGAGACAAGAGAAAGCGCTCCAAGCTGCTCTGCTCCGCCGAACGCGGCGGCAAGCGCTGAGCGTGTTGCCCATCGGCATCGCGCCAACGCAGCTGGCGCGGCAATTCGGCTGCGGCTGTGCCGGCATCAGCGACCACTTCGAAGCGCGGGGGGGTACGCCCTTGTGCTGCCGTCCACAGGTTTACTTGCGCCAAGCGGTCGCAGCCGAAACGCAACATCAAGGTGACAAACGCGGCACTCTCGCCATCCAACGTCCAGACGTTGCGCGGCACATCCTCGAGCAGCCAGGCACAAGCAGCCAACAACGGCAGTACGGCGGCATGATCGAGCAGGTCTCTGCTGGAACGCGCCGGCGCCGCGCTCCAATCGGCACGCACCAAACGAGCCTGTCCTAACCGATGCGTCAATAACTCGCGAAGTTGCCGGGTTGCCGGCGCCAACAGCGGCGGTAGGGCCATCAAGACCGGCAGGCCACTGGCCTGGATCTGCTCGCGCAAGGCGTCGGCGTGTGCCGCGTCGCTGGCCGGCGAGGCGGTGCAGAGGACGGGCTTGTTGGTACGACAAGCGTGTTCCAACGGCCACAGGCCGTACCACTGCGTATCGAGCAGCAGCACCGCTTCGACATCGGGACGTTCCAGCAGTTCGGCAGGCCCTCCAGCCGCAGCACACTCGAATTGCTGGGCTTCCATCTCGGCGCGACGCAGAACTTGATCGCATACGGCCCGCACTTCAATATGCTCACGCAGTTGTGCCAGCAATGGCCGATAACGCCGCCAACACCGGCCCAGTCCAATCACGCCCACACGCAGCCGCATCTTCGCTCCCCGAGCGAGGCCATAGGTAATGCGATAACAAGGTGAGCATATTGGCTGCTTCACACCTTGGCACCCTGGTCCTCCTTGTTTGGGGGACGGCGAACGGAAGGGGGAAGTGAAGATGAAGAGGCCCCTCCCGGATTCGAACCGGGGATGGCGGATTTGCAATCCGCTGCCTTACCACTTGGCGAAGGGGCCTTGAAGGGTCGGGTGCATATTAGCAAGCAGTCGCTACGAGGTCAATTGCGGCTAAAGGATATGCCGCTAGATGGACGCGCGGGGTTGCGTAACTCTGGCGAGCGGGGGGTGTGAACCCCCCGGTGGTGCTCTGGCGAGCGGGGGGTGTGAACCCCCCGGTAACACAACCGGGGGGGACACCTCCCGCTCGCCCTGTTAACGCAACCCCGCGCGCCTCCAGGACGCGGCTCCACTCGTCCAATCCAGAGGGATAACCCCTGCCCTGGGCAGCGTTCAGATGCGGTTTCCCTTTTGCCGCCGATTAGTTAGGATAGCGCTAGAAATAGCCGGATCGCCCCGCCGCCCCGGCGTCTCTCCACAAAAGCCAAGGGAGGCTTCATGACCGTCACAATTGCTTCTGCCATCAATCACCACGATCATCCTCATACACCCAACCCCGTTTTCGACAATTCGCCGACGTTTCAAATGGCTTGTCGTCAGCTTGACGCTGTGGCGGAGGTCATCGACATCGACAGAGGGGTCTTGCAGCGTATGAGCCTGCCCAAGCGCGCCATTGTGGTCAGCATCCCTGTACGCATGGACGACGGCCGAACCGAAGTGTTTACCGGCTATCGGGTGCAGCACAGTTTGACGAGCGGCCCGTCTAAGGGCGGCTTGCGCTATCATCCCTCAGTCGATCTTGGCGAAGTAGCGGCCCTGGCCATGTGGATGTCGTGGAAATGCGGCCTCATGAACCTGCCGTTCGGCGGCGCCAAAGGCGGCGTCGGCGTCGATCCGGCGCAGTTGTCGCGCGGCGAAAACGAACGCCTGACGCGCCGCTTCACTGAAGAAGTGCTGTCGATTATCGGCCCACGCATGGACGTGATGGCCCCGGACCTGGGCACCGACGAGCAGACCATGGCCTGGATCATGGATACTTATAGTATGAAGATCGGCTATGCCTGTCCAGAGATCGTCACCGGCAAGCCGGTCGAGTTGGGCGGTTGTATCGGCCGACGCGAGGCCACCGGACGCGGCGTCACCTACTGCATCCTCGAAGCGATGAAGGAACTGAACCTGCGGCCGGGCGAAACCACGGCGGCAGTGCAGGGCTTCGGCAACGTCGGCTCGGTGGTCTGTCAGGAACTGACCAAAAACGGCGTCAAGATCGTCGCTGTCGGCGACCGCTACGGTTCCCTCCGCAATCTGAAAGGCATCGATATCGCCGCCCTAACCCGGCACGTGGCCGAGGGCAAGTTGCTCAAGGACTTTCCCGGCGCCGAGCCAATCGCGCCGCAAGAACTGTTGCTGACACCCTGCACCGTCTTGGTGCCGGCCGCTCTGGAGCGCGTTCTTCACAAGGACAATGCCAAGAAGATACGCTGTCGCATACTCGCCGAGGCCGCCAATGGTCCGACCACGCCGGAGGCCGACGAACTCCTGAGCGACAGCGGCATCTTTATTATTCCCGACGTCCTGTGCAATGCCGGCGGCGTTACCGTGTCCTATTTTGAATGGGTGCAAGACATCCAACAATTCTTGTGGACCGAAGAAGAGATTAATCAACGCTTGCGCGAGTTGATGCTGCGGGCTTTCCATCAAGTACGCAACCTGGCGCGCGAGCGTAATCTGAGTATGAGAACAGCAGCCCTAAGCCTGGGCGTACAAAAGGTCGCCAAGGAAAAACTGCGCCGCGGCCTGTATCCGTAGATGGAGTTCGATACGCCGAATATCCGTCCACAGGACAAACAAGAGAGAGACCAATCTCAACGGATGCAAGCCCCTTTAATGCGCGGCGCGAGTGTTGGCGAGCGGGGAGTGTTAACCCCCCGGTAGCACAACTGGGGGTTCACACCCCCGGTAGCACCACCGGGGGGTTCACACCCCCCGCTCGCCAGAGCACCACCGGGGGTTCACACCCCCCGCTCGCCCTCGGAGCGCTGATGCAACCCCGCTCGCCCCATTTAACTGTCTTCTGCGGCGCGACATTGCTCTTGACCTTGCCGGCTTCCTCGTTAGGATGCCGTCCCTTGTCCTCTAGAGGGAGCTGACATGGCGAGAGCCTCACGGGTGGCGGCGCTGGCGATCGCCGTCTTATTTCTGTGTGGTTGCGGCACCGTGGCCAACCTGGAAACCGGGTATCGGCAGGGCTGGAAGAACGCCGTCATCTACGGCGGCGTCCGCCGCGACGTTCAGTCGGCGGGGCAATGGATCGACCACAGCTGGACTTGGGGAAAGGATCTTGACATAATTCAGGACATCGGCACTGTCGTCGGCGTAGGATTAGTCGGCATCGATATTCCGCTCTCTGCCGTCGGCGATACCTTGACATTGCCGGTCACTGTTCCCATCGCCATTTATAACAATTCGACCAATCGAGCCAGTGTCAGCCGTAAAACCGACGCTGCTCCTCCTGCCGCAGCAGTCCCCGTTAACGAGAAATGATCTTGTTAGAAAAATCTAGCCACGATCCAGTTCCGCTGCTCCACTGACGAGGGGATCATACGGCTGAAGCCATTGGATGATCTCGATGCGATTGCCGTCCGGGTCGAAGATGAAAAAACGATCGGCGCCGGGAATGGGCGTGGTCTCCTGGATGGGGACCCCATGCTGCTGGAAGTAGACTCGCGCTGCCGGTGCGTCCGCCACGCGCAAAGCGAAGTGGCGCGGACTGCGTGAATCGGCTTCGGCTTTGTGCAGCAAGTGCAGCTGCTGATCGCCCAGGTCAAACCACAGCACTACGAAGTCGAAAGTGCGCGGTTTGGCGATCTCTTTCAGGCCGAGAAGCTCACGGTAGAACCGGCGACTGCGCTCCACATCGGTGATGATTATGGAGACGTGATCAATCTGCTTTATCTGCAAGCCGGGCATGGTCCCTCCTCGCAATCTTCTCGTTCTGTCGTCAATGTACGAAAAACACCGACGGATGGGTGGGTAGAGCACGCCTCTCCGGAATAGGCATTTCTACAATCCAGGTTGGTTGGTCCTCTCTGGCCCTTTTCGTGAGCTAGGATTGATGAGGAGCCGGCCGCCACGGACGCTGGGGTCGGCGTGCGCAAAAAGGTCTGAGGAAAGGTTGTCATGCACGATGCCGCCTGGGTGAAGCTGTTGCGCCACATCCCGGCTCATGAGCATTCCAATCTGATGTTGGTGACGACTGCCGGAACGGAGATCGCCATCCAGGCGTTGCTGCGAATTGATCCAGAGTGCCTGGCCCTGCGCGGCCGGCTGGCTGGCAGCACCGACGCCGGACGTGTCTTCTTCGTACCCTACGCGCACATCGACTACTTCGGTTTCCAGCAACCGCTCAAGGAGGCCGAGTTCCACGAGCTGTTCGCCAATCTGGAGCCGCTTTGCGCCGCTGATCCGTCGGCCGTCCTTTCTCCACCAACCTCCGCAGAACCTGCCTCGCCGGCTTTCACCTCGCCGACGCCTCTGCGAAGCCCGTTGGCTATCAAATCGGCGGTGCTGGAAAAATTCCGCGCCCGTTCGGCCAGCAACTCAGGCGCTCAGAACCGGCCGACCTCGGCAGAGGACAAAACGCCAAAATGACGAAAACGTTGACGGCCCGCCTGGCCATCTTTAAGCGGCGCGGGGCGGTTGCTATGCTGTCGAGTATGGCAACGACTGCACCCCCAATTCCGTCTTCACGGCAAAGTGCCCCTATTAACAGCATTCAGCCCGGCGGCGGTTTCTGTTTCGCTTTGGAACGCGCCTGGGGACGCTGGCGCCGCGCCTGGCTGCGCCGTTTCCGCCCTGGCTACGTCCGCCGGATGGCCCAGCGCCGCCAGGGGCATTGCCCCAACTGCCCCCATGACGTCCTCGATCCCCGCGATTGGAAACTCTATCGCAACGTCTGCGGCTATCAGTTCCAAGCCGAAGACGATCCGTTTGCGCGGCGCAACTGCTTGCCCTTGGCCCGCGCTGGATGGGCCGAACTCTTGTTTTTCAGCGCGATCTTTTTCGTCCTCAGTGCAGCGGTTGTGTTGCTCGGCATTTTAGTACACTCCTTGCTACTATTGCTCTTGTTCCTGACGCTGACGCCGTGGCTGTTCGTGGTATCGTTCTTCCGCGATCCAGAGCGTGTGATACCCACCGATCTTGATGCACTTGTTAGTCCCGCTGACGGTACAATAACGTACCTCGGCCAGACCGACGATCCTGACTTTCCCGGCGGCCGGGCCTTCACTATCAGCATTTTCCTGTCGGTGTTCAACGTCCACGTCAACCGCCTGCCGCGCAGCGGCCGGGTCACAGCATTGCGCTATTATCCCGGCGAATTTCTCGACGCCCGCGCCGCCGACTGTTCCGTCCGCAACGAGCAATTCTGGATCGACCTCATCGACGGGCGCAGCGGCGGCCTAGTGCGGATCAAACAAATCGCCGGGGCCGTCGCTCGCCGCATTGTCTGTTGGTTGCGGCTGGATGAGGAAGTGCAGGCCGGGGCGCGCTTGGGCATGATTAAGTTTGGTTCGCGCACCGAAGTCTCGGTGCCGGTGGAACTGGTTCAGGAAGTTCTGGTCAAAGTCGGCGACCGCGTCCACGGCGGCAGCACGATCTTGCTGCGCCTCAAGGAACGCTTCCCGCCGGAAGCCCTTCGGTAAGAATGCACCCTCTCGATGCAGGGCCATTTATACCTGTTGCGAGAGGCATTGTTCATCGTGGACAATCAGCCAACTTTGCCTGCCGACTCTTTTTGCTCATGCATGGATGTTATTGCGGGGGGCGCCCGCGTTTGGGTCCGCTGGACAGCGCCCTACAATGCTCCAAAAGGAGGCTGCCATGCTGACGAAGCCGTCTTGCGTCCTTTGGGGACTCGGCGCCTTGATGCTGGCCCCGATTTTCCTGGGCGCGGCAGAGAGTTCGATGAAGCTCGATTGGCCGGTCTTTCGCGGCAATGCCGAACAAACTGGCGTCGCCCCCATTCCTCTGCCGGAAAAGCTCGATTTATTGTGGAAATTCCCCACCCAGGACGGCATCGAAGGCGCTCCTGCCGTTGCAGGCGGCGTCGTCTACGTCGGCTCCTTGGACGAATACCTGTATGCTCTCGATCTCGTCAGCGGCAAAGAGAAATGGAAATACAAGGCCGGTCCTATCAAAGCGTCGCCGGCTGTGCGTCAGGGAAGGGTGTATATCGGCAACGCTGACGGCGTGTTTTACTGCATCGATGCGGCCAAGGGCGAAAAATGCTGGAGCTATGAGACCGAGGGCGAAATCACGTCCGGCGCCAATTTCGCCGGCGAGTTGATCCTGTTCGGCTCGCATGATGAGACGCTGTACTGCCTGACCAAGGACGGCAAGGAGCAATGGAAGTTCAAGACGCAAGGCCCGGTTTACGGCTCAGCGGCGGTGGCTGGGGGCAAAACGTTCGTGGCCGGCTGCGATAGCAAGCTGCATGTCCTCGATGCGGCTACGGGAAAGGAAGAGCGCTCAGTCGATCTGGGCGGCCAAACCGGCGCGACCGGGGCCGTCGTCGGCGATCATCTCTACGTGGGCACCATGACCAATCAGTTCGAGGCCATCGATTGGAAGCAAGGGCGACTCGATTGGACCTTCCAGGCTGCGGAACGGCCCCAGCCGTTCTACGCTTCCGCAGCAGTGACGGATCGGCTCGTCCTGGCCGGCAGCCGCGATCGTCGCCTGCATGCGCTGGAGCGCAAGAGCGGCAAGGAAATATGGAGCTTTGCCACAGAAGGGAAAGTAGACGCCTCGCCAGTCGTCGCCGGCAAGCGCGTCTTTGCTCCGTCACTGGACGGTAATTTGTATATTCTCGATCTGGATAATGGGAAACAACTCGACAAGATCGCGCTGGATGGCCCGATCCAGGGTTCGCCGGCCGTCGCCCAGGGGCGCCTCATCCTCGGCACGACCAAGGGCACGGTGTACTGCTTCGGTGCCAAGAAGTGAACACCTCGGTTCGACGCTCGCTTTTCTTCTTGCGATTTGCTAAAAACAGCCTAGATACGATTACACCGCGAATATACCCCTCCGGAGGTACACCTTGCTGCGCTTTCCTCTTACCATGCTGCTCGTCTTTGCCTTCACGCTTTTCACCAGCGCCACGCTGTTATTCTTGGTCGAACCGATGATCGGCAAAATGATTACGCCGCTTCTGGGCGGTACGCCAGCCGTGTGGAATACCTGCATGGTGTTCTACCAGGCCGTGTTGCTGGCCGGCTATGCCTATGCCCATTTCAGCACTTCGTGGCTCGGCGCACGCAAGCAAGCGGCGCTGCATGTGGTCCTTTTGGCGCTGCCGTTTCTGTTTTTGCCGGTGGCCGTCAATCCCGACCTCATCAAGGGCGGTGAAAATCCCATCCTCGGCTTGCTGCGGTTGTTGTCGATGACCGTGGGACTGCCGATGTTTGTGGTCAGCGCCAGCGCTCCGTTGTTGCAAAAATGGTTTGCCGACACGTCCCACCCCTCTGCCCAGGATCCGTACTTCCTTTATGGCGCCAGCAACCTCGGCAGTATGCTTGCGCTGCTCGCTTATCCAACCGTGGTTGAGCCGAATTTGCGGCTGGGGCAGCAAAGCATCGATTGGACGATCGGCTACGGCGTGCTGGCAGCGCTGACGGTGCTTTGCGCCCTCTTTTTGTGGCGATCTCCCGCAAGGGACGAAGGGCAACAGGCAAGGGACGCGAAAGAAGACCTGTCTGTCCGCACTCTTGGCTCTTCGTCCCTCGCCTCTGCTGAGATTCTCAAAGGTGACGTGACCTGGCTGCGCGTGCTTCGTTGGGTGGCCCTGGCCTTTGTGCCGTCCAGCTTGATGCTGGGCGCGACTACCTACATCACCACCGACATCGCCGCCATTCCGCTGCTATGGGTGACGCCGTTGGCCCTGTATCTGCTCAGCTTCATTATCGTGTTCTCGCACGTGCCGGCCTGGCTTCAGTGGTTGGGCCTGACGCTCGCCGGCGCCGCCGTTACTCTCTTGCTTTGGTTCTTTTTCTGGAACGCGGAAACGTTGGCGGCGCGGCCCTTTTTGCACTTACTGGTACGGATCAGCATTGTCCTCGCTGGAGGCGGCGGCGTCTACGCAAGCTGGTGGGGGTGGTCCCATCGCCGTCCCGACATGCTTCATCGCGCCATGGTCCTTGCCATGCCGCCGTTGGTACTGGTGTTATTGTTCTTTTTGCTGGCAGCGCCTTTGGGGCTAAAAATCACCATCGGCTGGAGTCTGGGCCTGCATTTGGCCACGTTGTTCGTGGTAGCGATGGTCTGCCACGGCGAGTTGGCGCGAGACCGGCCGACGGCGAACCATCTGACCGGCTATTACCTGTGGATGTCGGTGGGCGGCGTCCTGGGCGGCCTGTTCAACGCCTTGGCGGCGCCGGTGCTTTTCAGCAGCCTGGTCGAGTATCCGCTCGCCTTGATGCTGGGCTGTTTGCTAGCGCCGCCCTTGGGACCGGCCGCCGAAACCTCCTGGGGCCGCCGCTTCGATATGGTCCTGACCGGCCTATTTATGGGCATCGGCCTGCTGCTGATCTTCTTACGGCTGCCCGATAGAGATTTACCGTTTGACGACCTCAAAAATACACCTTGGCTGGGCGAGTTGGCCGCCTTGCTCGTGGGAGGGGGCATCGGCGTCGCCGCTGCCATGCGGGCGCGCGACAACAAGTTCGATCACTGGATGGACCTGGTCCTGCCGCTGAGTTTGGGCGTATTGCTTGTCGGCCTGTCGTGGGGACTGCAATCGAACATGCTGTGGCCCCGTGTGATCAACATCGCTGACTTGATTCACCGGCACCCCTGGAACTTGACCCTCATCCTCACCTTTGGCGTGCCGCTGGTATTGGCGTACACTTTCGTGGAGCGCTCCCTGCGTTTCGCCTTGGCCATAGGCGCTGTCTTGTTGGCCGGCAGTTTTTGCAGCACGTTCGATAGCCCGGTCCTCCATCAAGAACGCGGTTTCTTCGGCGTGCTGAGGATTTCGGACAAAATCTATCACTATCGTGACGGCGACTTCCTGCTGCGGCGCCTGGACCACGGCACCACGCTGCACGGCATTCAGTGTCTCAACGAGGAACGCCGCAATGAGCCGCTAACCTACTACCATCACACCGGCCCTATCGGAGCGCTGATGTTGGCCTACAACGGGCCGGATACGCCGCCGGAAAAAATGAACCTCGCTGTCATCGGCCTGGGCACCGGCTGCATGGCCGCTCACGCCCGCAAAGGCCAACATTTGACTTTTTACGACATTGATCCTATCGTCAAACGCCTCTCGTTCGATGCGGACAACCCCTACTTCACTTTCGTCCAGGGGGCCCGCGATCGCGGTGCTATCGTCGATCTGGTCATGGGCGACGCGCGCCTGACTATGGCGCGCCAGCAACTAAAAGACTCCGAAAAGTATGGTATGATCGTGGTCGACGCCTTCAGCTCCGACGCCATTCCCGTCCACCTGATTACGCTGCAAGCGCTCGACGTGTATCTCGACAAATTGACCGCAGACGGTCTGATCGTCTTTCACATCTCGAACCGTTATCTCGATCTGGCGCCGGTGTTGTACAACCTGGCCCAGGAGCGCGGTCTGGCGGCGGTCATGCAGAGCGACAATTGGGAGGAGGAGGATGCCCCGCGGTCCTCGGAATTGATGGCCAAGACCAGTTCCAGCTGGGTAGTGCTCTCGCCCAGCAAGGAACGTCTGGATAAATTGCTCGCATTGAACGATTGGGAAGAGGAGCGCCAGGCGATGCGCGCGGAGTTGTTGCCGCTGTCACTGTGGCCGGACTATGGCGCTGGTTTATCCGGCTTGGCCATGTTCCTGTATAATTTTCTCAATGAAGAAATGTGCCAACGTCGGGCGCTGTGGAGGCCGTTGGAACCCGAAAACGATTGGCCGGACTTAAACAAAGTAGGCGTGTGGACCGACGATTACTCGAATTTGTTCAGCGTGTTCTCCTGGCGGTGACAAACGGGATGGGGCCATGCAAAGCGTTTCTCGCTTTGAAGCCAACTTGCTGCGGTTGTTGGGGTATTTTCTGTACCGTGAGCCGCCCGAACGCGCCTTGCCGCTTTTGGAGGAACGCTGCGCCGCGCCGCCCTGTCTGCATAGCAACGCCGTCCGTCTGATTAAGAATGCTTTGGCCAAGGGCTGCGTGTTTTTGCTGGCGCAGCGCGGCGGCTGGCGGCGCGAACGCTTTCTGCGCGGCTCGCGAAGCGTCGAGGGGCGGCTGTGGGAACGGACGCCGCCCGCCGAGCTTGGACTGACTTTCTCGGCCCACACGTTGCGCTTTCTCATCTGGATCACGGCCCATCGCCTGGACGATACGGCCCACGCCTGGTGCGCGCCGGAGAAAGAGTTGACCCTGGGCGACCGTTTATTGCTCTATTTCGCTTATGAGCGATTGCGGAACGGGGCCGAGAGGATGGGGGCGTCGGCCCTGCGGATGCAAGGGCCGTTCAGGCATCATGCTCTGTGCTGGCTGGCCTTTCCGGGAGATTACACGGCGATGCCAGCCAGCGCGGGACCAAATTTCGCCCCCTGGACACACGGCGCGGGCGCGTGCCTGTTGGAGGCCTTGCAACCGGACTTGGCCCGCCGCTGGATCGAGGTGGAAAGCAGCAAAGAAGGTCTCGCCGATCCGCAGGCCATGCGTATGCTTGGCTTGGCCCAGGAGCACGTACTGACGGCGTTTCTCGATGCCATCGAGCCGATTGGACGGATGGACTTGGCGCGATTTTTGTTGCAGACCGCGGCGGCGCTCTTGGGGCCGCACGCTCATGTGGGCATGTGGACGGCCCAGCTGAACTTGGCCGGTCTGCGCGTCGCCGACCGCGTCGCCACCTACCAGGCAGCGACAAGCTTTCTGCGGATGCTCGATCGTCTGCAAACGTGGGAACGGCGGGCGCGTGGCGTTGGCTACTTCGATGAAGACTATGCCGCCAGCCAGTTGTGGAAGGCCGATTGGGAACAGGCGCAAGGCGATCGCTTGGTCGATCGTGCTCGCGCCATCGTGCAACAACTAAGCCCCCTGCGACAAGCCTAGGCCCGAGCGGCAACCCTAAAAAGCCGGAGAAGCAACCGCTCCTCCCGGTTGCGGCTCGGCCCCTAACTCAGGAGATCGATCATGAGTCGAGCCTATCGGGTCTGTGTTCGGGAGACGCAGAGCCACATCATCCACGCCGAGGACCACGTCCATACGCAGCTGGAGGTCCTCGCGGTGTTGCCGCCCGAGCAGATGGCCGAACTTCTCGCCGGCGCATTGGAGCGACGCGGCTTCCAGCGCGAGGGTACGCGCTTGAGCCGCAAGCAAAACGGCGTCACGATCGCGGTGGAAACAACCACGGCAACCGTAAAGGTTGCCGCCGAAGCCTCCGAGGAAACCACCATCCAGGCCGAACGCAGCAACCTCGCTTACGATGATGCCGGTCCCCATGCCAAAGTCGTGCGTGAGAACCTTAAAAAGCAGCTGGAAAAAGACATCACGAGAACAGTCGGCGAAAAGACGGCCCACTTGCAGGCAAAAGTGACCCATCATCTTGAAGCCGAGCTAAACAACGTGCGGCAGGAATTGGATCAGGTCGTCCACAGCGTGACCGTCGAAGCGCTGAAATGCAAGGCCGCCCAAATGGGACGCATCAAGGAGATAACCGAAGATCCCCAAGCGCGCTCGTTGACCATCGTTGTGGAAGTGTGAGGCGGTCTTCTCGGATGCCCAGGGAAAAGCAGATGAGAACAGGATAATTCCCAACAACAGGTCCACGGAAAAGCTCCTGTCAAAGATTGTCGTGCAGCTCCTCAAGCGAGCGCCAATCCGTTCCGTTGCTACCTATAGCTGCTTCCAAATCCACGTCTTGATGGGTGGCCCAGATAAGAACACGGCGAGCGATTTCAGCAGCCTCGTGGCTGTGCAAGGGCGGCAAGGAGCGATCGGCTGGCACGCCCAAATCGATGCCGAGGCGGCGCTGCACTACCTGAGCGATTCCCAGGGCGATCTCGCGGTTGGGCATACGGGCCAATTCGTGCAAAGCGGCGACGGCTTCGGCGGACTGCCCCTTGTCCAGGAGCGCCTCGACGGCAATTAGCCGCAGAGGCGCCGGGTTGGCCGAATCGATCAGCTGCCGTAGTAAATCATCGTCTAACTCTCGATGCATCGAGAGGATCCGAGCCAATTCCAACCGCAACAGTGCAGGTGTATGGGCATCCGCCAGCTGGCGGCGCAGTTTTTCCACCAATACCGCATCCGTGGATAAGGCCAACAGACGCTGATAGTGACACCCTAATGTCAGTGCGGCGCGAAGCGCCTGAACGCCCTTCTCGGTGGTCCAGGCGGTCAGGTCGGCCACGGCTTCTGCCGTTAGCGGTTCTCCTTGGTGACGGAGCGGCCCATCGTCCTGAGCAACGGGATCGGCCAAAGCGCGGCGCACGGCCAGGCGAATCCACGGCCAATTTTTTTCCGTGTTCCAGAGCAGCGCCTCGGCCGCCGTCTGCCGCACTAGCTTTGACGAATCGTGCAAAAATTCGGCGATGGCCTCAATAATAATGCGGTCTTCGACATTAGCCAAAGCATTAATGGCGGCGGCACGGACTTCCGGCTCAATAGCGCGCTGGGCCAACTGCAAGACGATCTGCGGCTGACCGGGCCGCCAATTCTGCCGAAACTCCAGGGCCGCCAGGGCGGCAACCCGCACCTCCGCCCGTTGATCGGCTAGTAACGCCAGGGCCGGCCCAGCATCGACGTGCAACGCCTCCCGCAGGGCCTTGACTTCCGGCAACAGTCGGCAAGCGTGCAGCTGCTCCGGCCAATCGCGGCGCTGACTCAGCCGCTGCGCCAAACGCCGCGCCCGTCGCAGCGCCGGTGCTCCGGTCTCTAGCAAGCATTGCACAGCAAAGTAAACCAACGGCACTACCAAGAGCACAGCCTGCGCCAGATGTGCGAACCAGTCCTCGGTCCCCGTCGTACCCAGCACCACCCAACTGAGGGCGATTGCGTAAAGCATGAGAATGGCCGCACTCGTCGGCTCCCGCAACCCCTGTCGGCCGAACAGCGCTAGGCCGCAGGCCATCAATTGAAATACGGTGCCCAGCCACAGCAAGCGCGGTGCAGGGCTGCCGCCGCGGACACTGCCGATCAACAGTAAGGTCAGCGGCATTAGCAACAGGCAGATGCGGCCCAGAAGCAATAGCTGGTTCGTTCGTCGGACGCCGACAGTGCCGGGCAAAGACGCAAGCATAGCGGTTTATTCATCACAGACCGTGTACGTACCCTCTGTAGTATGGCTCATGCCCGAGCGAAAGGCCAACCTGACCAATGCAGTCTGTTTGCTCCGTTATACAGGACGCGGGAGAGATTGACACGAACAGGAGGCAAGCGGGTTGCGTAACTCTGGCGAGCGGGGGGGTGTCAACCTCCCGGTTGTGCATGGCGAGCGGGGGGTGTCAACCCCCCGGTTGTGCATGGCGAGCGGGGGGTTCACACCCCCCGCTCGCCCTCGAGGCGCTCACGCTTTCGTCGCCAGGATCAGCGGCGAGGGGCCGGGGCTTTCGATGGCCCGCACATTGCGGAAGCCGGTTTCTTCGAGCCAGCCGCGTATCTCCTCGAAGGAGAAAACGTCGCCCTCGTCGGTGTTGACCACCATGTTGACGCCGAAGAGAAGGGCTTGCGGCGGGCCGGCGCGGTC
>JAJPIY010000330.1 GCA_021324515.1 Planctomycetota bacterium | reverse complement strand
TGCAGTTCGATCATCTCCGGGTGCAGGCCGACGCGGTCGTCCAGCCGCAGCACCTTTTGCGGGGCGATGCCAAGCCGCGGGCGCAGCTTGTAGTAAACATCGTCGGCATAAGGCACCAGGGTATTCAGCCCATCGTTGCCTCCGGCCAACTGGACGATGACCAAGACGTGATTGTCCTTCAATCCAGGCAGAGGGTTCGATTGCTGACGTGCTTGTCCGGCCAGGGCCCGGCCGGTCTTGTGCAGGAACGCCGGCACAGTGGCCGTTAGGGCCGTCAGACCGGCCAGGCGAACAAATTGTCTGCGATCCAGTGAGAGACTCATCAGTAGGGTTCTCCGTGGGCGAGGTTGGTGAAAGCCAGCGGTCATTCCATCTGATACTCGGGAGAGGCCAAGATCAGGCGAGCTGCCAGAGCAGGCCGTTCTGCCGGCGAAACAGTGCGGCAGGCCGTCACGATGGCTTCGCGGGTCGTCGGTCGCACCTTGGTTACGACCAGCCGCGTCAGCAGGGCGTCGGCCAACTCTTCCGGATCTTGGGGCGGTCCTTTGGGGAAGAGGCGGGCCACGTTAAAGTGCACCTTCAAGCCGCCCTGGGCTTGCTGCTCCTTGCGCTCACGGTCAATGGCCTGAAGCCGCTTGATGGTGGCTGCGGCCTGGGCTGCGTCGCGGGACACCGCCATCAAGCGCAAGCGCCCAAGCGGCTGCGGCTCCGCGGGGGCCTTGCCTTCCACCAGGGCCTCGCCCAGCCGGTAACGCAGGGGCAAGGTGCTGGCGCTGATCCAGGCGGTCCCCGACGGCCAACCCTTAACAGTGGGCGGGTTGAACAGCTCTTGGCCCAGCGGTACTGTCAGCTGGGCGAGGCTCGGTGTGGCCTCGCCTTCCAGGCGGAGGTCGCGGCAGGCCCCGACCAGCAGGCGAACCGGCCCTTTGACTTTCGATCCCCGCGCAGCCGGAGCGTAGAACTCGGGCGCGGTGAAAAGCACGTGGAGCATGGGGCGAACCTCATACTTGCTTTCACGGAACGCTTGGGCCATGCGCTCGCGGAGCCTGCCCTCGGGGTCGCTGGCCCCGAAGTAGTCGATCAACCGGCCGGCGAGATGACGTCCACAGGCCGGCTGCTGGACGATAAGGTCCAGGACTTCCTGGATGCCGAAGCGGCCTGTCCGGCCCAGGACGGTCTTTTCGCCGTTGTCGTGCTGTTCGGGCACGAAGGTGGGGACCATGCCATCGCGGGTGATCGAGGGGAACTGGAGTCGATCGGGGGCTGTGGGGCGATTGACTTTCACCGAGCCGGGCGGCGCGTCGAGGGTCCAGCCGGTGAAGGCGCGGGCGATTTCCTGGATGTCTTTTTCGGTGTAATTGCCCACGCCCAGGGTGAACAACTCCAGCAGCTCACGGGCATAGTTTTCGTTAGGATGGGCCTTGCTGCTGCGTTCCAGGTCGAGGTAAGCCATCATGGCCGGGTCGAGCGTCACGGCTTCGAGAAAGCGACGGAAGTTGCCCAAGGCATGACGGCGGTAGGTTTCGTTTTGCTGGTAAAAGGCTTGGCTGAAACCGTTGACCTTGCCGGTGGCCGAGGTGAAGTGGCCATGCCAGAACAGGGTCATGTTTTCGCGCAGCGGCGTCTGGGTGGTAATCATCTGCTGGAGCCACCAGGCGCGCAGGTCGGCGATCTCCTGGGCGTTGCGGGCGTTGTGGCGGCGGAAGACGATCAGATACTCCTCGGCGCTCATGTCCGACCAGCGACGGCCGCCGTTGATCCACACGTCGCGGACCCATTCGGGCCGGGCGGGCGGCTTGGCGGCGGCGGCTTCCTCGAGCAGGAGATCCACTGCCCGTTCCAGCGGCAGGGCTGCCAGGCGGGCAGCTTCTTCGGGCGTGCCGCCGAAGGCTGCCCGGCTGAGCAGGTGGCGGGCCGCAGCGGCGTCCCAGACGGGCGCCTTGGCCGGCTCGGCAGCCCTGGCGACGCCCAGCAGTACAGTCAGCAACAACAGGATCACCAGAGAGCGGAACGTGCGCCCCCGTGGGGGAGACAGTGAGTGGCACATGGTAGCGTCCTCCAATTACCCAAAAGAGAAAGCGAGGCCCGCGCCCCGCTCAGTAATCGTTGCCGGGGACTTCGCCGCCGGCGCGCGTCGCCAGGGCCGCCAGCGTACCAATGCTAAGCTGGGCGGATAGAAATCGAACCGATCCATCGGCAAAGGCTGCGTTTACCCCTCCCGTATGGGTCGCGTAGATCTCGTAGTCGTTGGTGCAATTGATGGCGCAGGCGCCTGGAAAGGAGACCGTCCCATCGGCATGTATCGTGGTCCCATCGACGACAAATCCCTTGTCGTTGTCTGCCCACAGTCCGCCGGTGACGTAACCCGGTATACCACCGCCTCCGCTGGGGGCCGTATGCGTCGTGTCCTGTTTCCCATTGACCCAGAATTGCGGTCGGTTCACGTCCTCAGTGAGGAGAAGGGTGTTCGACGCCCCATCGGTTATCTGGGCAAAAGTTGAGCCATTTGTGGTGATGACGCCTTTGATCGATTCCGAACTCCAGTTGGCCGGCTGCCCGAAGAGACTCGCCAGCGCTGGGTTGATCCCCCAGATATTGGTATAGTCCCAGGCGGCGCCGTAGTACGGGCCGTGATATCCTCCACCGTACCAAGCCATGCAGGAGCCGACCCGATTTTCCTGGGCCGACGGACAGAGAAACGTCTTGACCTGGCTGTTGATTGCCAGGGTGTTGGAGGGGGCGAACCAATCGGCATTTGCGTTGTAAATGTTGCGGATGTTTTCCTGCTCCAAGTAAGCAAGGACGTCGGCTACCCATCCATGCTGCGGCGAGCTAAAGGAACCCACATCGGGGAACCGTTGGTTGACGGACTCATAGTTGTGCAGGGCCAGCACCAGTTGCTTCAGGTTATTCTGACACTTCATGCGAGCCGCCGCCTCGCGGACCTTCTGCACGGCCGGCAGCAACAGGCCGATGAGGACGGCAATGATGGCAATTACCACAAGCAGTTCGATCAGCGTGAAGGCCGCTCGCTTTCTCATGACAAGGCCCCCTTTACCCAGGGTTAAGTTGAGGACGATGAACCCGCAGCGCCGCCTTGTGAACCCAATGCTTTCCCCACCGGAGGGGGAACACTGGTGCGGCGAGAGCGCAGCGCCCACCGGGCAGCCAGACTGAATCCGAGGATGGCCCCAAGGCCAATGCTCACGCGAAGCCAAGGGGTCTTGGTGAATTCCGAACGCCTCGGCCCCTCGCTGAGCTTCACGGCCACCTCTTCTCCGCCACTTGCAGCGCCGTCCCGGCAACAATCACATTGGCCGCCCGTAGATCGTTGTCTTGCCGCCCGGCTCCTGGATAGTGAGGTTGCTCGCTATCGCCTTGATCTTGTGCGGCCTTCCGGCTGTTCCCGTAGTTGCCAGAAGGAGACCAGCAGTCAGCAGGACGCGGAACTGGAACATGATGTCTCTCCTCAGCAGCCTGTGTCGAACCGCCCGAACCGCCCGGAACGGTCGTATTACGTTTCTTAGAATCGTAATACGAAGGGGCTATGCCTGTGGCAAGACTTTTTTCCCTTTTTTTGTGCCGATGTTTCCCCGCGAGCGGGGTTGCGTAACTCTGGGCGAGCGGGGGGTGTGAATCCCCCGGTTGTTCTACCGGGGGGTTCACACCCCCCGCTCGCCATGCATAACCGGGGAGTTCATACCCCCCGCTCGCC
>JAJPIY010000142.1 GCA_021324515.1 Planctomycetota bacterium | reverse complement strand
GGCGAGCGGGGGGTGTAACCCCCCCGGTTGTTCTACCGGGGGGTTCACACCCCCCGCTCGCCCTTGGGTTCTACCGGGGGGTTCACACCCCCCGCTCGCCAAGCTCGCCAAGATGTCCGATCTCCCTGTACCCAGTATAATCTACAGGATAAGGAGAAGAAACCATCTGGTTTTTCTTCGATCTGATTATTCTTCTATCATTACTCAGCAATTGTCAATGCTTTGGGGATGAAAGGGTCTGTCGGGTAGGGCTGTTCGCTGTTTCACAAAGTGGATGCGCGAATTGGCCATAAGTCCCAAAACGATGGTCGAGAGACTTGGCCTGGCTGGAAACAACGAACGGCCTTGACCCGGCACACCCCAAAGACAGGGCCGTTTCCTTCTCGGCGATTTCGTCACACTAGGGCCAATGGGCACCTACCCATCTCGCCTATCATGAAGAAGCACCAGAAAAGGAAACAGCCCTGACCCCAAAGATATCCCCCCTTGCCGGGGCGAGCATGGATTGCTATAGTTACGCTTTCTTGCTCTGGCACGAGATCTGCTATGAGGGAGTTGACGATGAAAGTTCGATCCAGTGTGAAACGCATTTGTGAAAACTGCAAACTGGTGCGGCGGCACGGGAAGCTGTTGGTGATTTGCAGCAATCCTCGTCACAAACAGCGCCAAGGTTGAGCGAGGAGGAGCATCATGCCGCGTATTCTGGGTGTTGACCTGCCTGCGGATAAGCCGACGCATATTTCGCTGCGCTATATCTACGGCATCGGCCCGACCTTGGCCCTGCGTTTGTGCGAGCAAGCCCACGTTGATCCGCAGCGCCGCGCCAAGGAGTTGAGCGATGAAGAAATCGCTCGCTTGGCCGCTATCCTGGACCGTGAATACACTGTCGAAGGGCCGCTGCGCCGCCAGACGCAGCAGAACATCGCCCGCTTGAAAGACATTCAGTGCTATCGTGGTTTGCGCCATCGCCGCGGTCTGCCGGTGCGTGGCCAGCGAACCCGCACCAACGCCCGCACCCGCAAGGGACCACGCAAGACGGTCGCCGGCAAGAAGGGCGTCAAGGAATTGCGCGGCTAACGTAGCTAACGTATAGGGAGAAGAGCATCCGTGGCCAAGAGTAAGAAACGCAAACAACGACGCAACGTCAGTCGGGGCGTAGCCCACGTCAAGGCGACGTTCAATAATACTATTGTCACTATCACCGACACCAATGGGGATACCCTGTGTTATGCTTCGGCAGGAACAGTGGGCTTCAAAGGCAGCCGTAAAAGCACGCCGTTTGCCGCCCAGCGCGCCGCCGAGGTGGCTGCGGAACGCGCCGCCAAGTTCGGCCTCAAGGAAGTCGAAGTGCGCGTTAAAGGCCCCGGTTCGGGCCGCGAGTCGGCAATTACGGCCTTGCAAGCCGCCGGCCTGACCATCAAGGCCATCGAAGATGTCACGCCGCTGCCGCACAACGGCTGTCGGCCCCCCAAGAAGCGCCGTGTGTAAAATTAAGGAAAACTTCCGCAGCGGAGGGCTAAGCCTTCCCGAGCCTGTTTCCGGAGACTTGGGCCTCTGCTACAGAGTAGAACGACAGACCAGCAAGGGAATTCATGGCACGCTACATTGATCCCGTTTGCAGACTTTGCCGCCGTGAGGGCATGAAACTGTATCTCAAGGGCAGCCGTTGCGATAGTCCCAAGTGCGCTATTGAACGTCGCAATCAGGCGCCCGGCATGCATTGGCAGCGCCGCGGCAAACCCAGCGAATACGGCTTGCGCCTGCGCGAAAAACAAAAACTGAAACGTTTCTACGGCGTCCTGGAGCGCCAGTTCCGCCGTTACTTCGAGCTAGCCTCGCGCTCGCCGGAAAACACTGGCGAAATGCTCTTGACCATCATGGAACGCCGACTCGATAATGTGGTCCACCGGCTCGGCTTCGCGCCGAACCGCGCCGCCGCCCGCCAGCTGGTGACGCATGGCCACATTCAGCTCAACGGCCGAGTCTGCAACATCCCCAGCTTGCTGCTCAAGGTCGGCGACACTGTGGCCGTCAAGAATCGCCCGCGTAGTCTGCAACTGGTTAAGCTCCATCTGCAAGAAAATCCGCCGCCGGCGCCCGACTTCCTTGAACGTCTCGGCAACGATCCGCCCGAAGGTCGCATGAGCCGGCTGCCCACTCGCGGCGACGTAGACCCCCGCATCCAGGACATCCGCGAACAGTTGATTATTGAAGTTTGCTCACGTTAACATACGAAGTCACTTATTCGGGCTGGCCGCGATGCCGAGCCGAGTACTTCCCGCTCCGCATCGCTGCTAACCAGATCAAAGTGAATGGAGTTCAAACATGCGTATTCGATGGCGGGGCTTGGAATTGCCCAACCGCATTGTCTGCGATCGCTCGACCTTGACCGATACCTACGGCAAGTTCATCGCCGAACCGTTCGAGCGCGGTTTCGGCGTGACTGTCGGCAATAGTCTGCGCCGCATTTTGCTGTCCAGCCTGGAAGGCAGCGCCGTCACCCGCGTCAAGATCCAGGGAGTGCAGCACGAAATCAGCACCATCCCCGGCGTCGTCGAGGACGTTACCGACATCATTCTCAACATCAAGAGCTTGGTAGTGAAGAACGTCAGTGATTCGCCGCGCACCCTGCGCATCGAACGTCATGAACGCGGCGTTGTCAAAGCCGCCGACATTATCACCGATCAAGATGTGGAAATCATCAATCCCGACCATATCATCGCCACCCTGACCGATGATGTACCTTTCGTGGTCGAGATGCGCGTCGAGAACGGCCGCGGTTATCGCATGGCGGAAGAGAACGTCGATCAGGAGCGTGAGATCGGCGTCATCCCCGTCGATTCCAGCTTCTCGCCGGTGGTCCGCGTCAAACACGAGATCGAAGATACCCGCGTTGGTCAGCGCACCAACTATGACAAGCTCATCATGGAAATCTGGACCAATGGTACGATCACGCCGCAGATGGCCCTCGTGGAAGGGGCGAAAATCTTGCGTAAGCACCTCAACCCGTTCGTCCAATACGCCGAGCCAGGGCCAGAAATCAGCATGGAAGAGCGGGGCGAGTTGGGTGCAGGCGGCGAGCAGGTCGATCTCGAGTTGGAGCGCAAGCTGAACATGAGCCTGGCTGAGCTGGAGCTGTCGGTGCGGGCGACCAACTGTCTCGAATCCGAGGGCATCACCACGGTGCGCGATCTCGTCAGCCGCAGTGACGAGGAGTTGCTGGAGGTGCGCAACTTCGGCGAGACGACATTGAAGGAAGTGAAAGCCAAGCTGGAAGAACGCGGTTTGCACCTGGGCATGAAAATCCCAACCACGCTACGGCGCTGATTGTACCGGCTCGTCGCCGCTGGCAAGGGGCTTCCTGGCAGGTGCGGCGGGCCGATGATGAACGGAGACTGCTATGAGACACCGAAAAGCCGGTCGTAAACTGGGCCGTAACGCCTCCCACCGTCTGGCCCTGATGCGCAATCTGACGCGCTCCCTCATCGAACACGAACGGATCATCACCACGGTGGAAAAGGCCAAAGAATTGCGGCCTTTCGTCGAGAAGATCATCACCTTGGCCAAGAAGAACACCCTGCACGCGCGCCGTCTCGTTCTGGCCCGCCTCGGCCCCCTTGCTAAGGCGCCTTTCTACGACGACAAGGGCGAACCGACCGATGATTGGGTGCTCAAGAAACTGTTCAAGGAGATTGGGCCGCGCTTTGCCGCTCGCCCTGGCGGCTACACGCGCATCATCAAGCGGCACGAACGCCGTCTCGGCGATGCCGGTCGCACGGCTTTCATTGAACTGCTTAAGGAAGGCGAAACCAAGGTCCGCGCCAAGGCGGCGGCCCCAGCTCCGCGCGTGACCGAGCCGACGCCGCCGGTCGAGACGCCGCCTCCGCCTCCCCCAACGCCGGAAGCCAGCGCACCGCCGGAAGTGCCGTCACAGGAACAGCAACCGCCCGCAAACGCGACGCCGCCGCAGGAACAGCAGCAACCGCCCCCAAACGCATGAGATGACTGCCGATTGTCCGTACTTCATTGCTTCACCTGGCCTACCCCTCGGCGCGAAAGACGATCGTTTCGCTCCCCCATTCCCAGGGCGGCATGGCGGCCCCCGTCACGGTTGCAAGCAGCGTTTCGGCGAGGTTGAAGCGCGCCAAGCGCCGCAAGCCGAGATAGGACGTGGTGAGGCGTGGGTTGATTTCGATGGCGGCGTCGCCGCTGCCGTCCGCTGCTTCACCGAGGACCAGATCGACGCCGAACCAGCCGTGCAGTCCCTCGATACATTCCGCCGCACGCTCGGCCAGTCGGCGGGCGCGGCGGGCGAGGTGGTCGGGCAGCGGCAAGCGTCCTCCCAGGTAACGAAACCTTCCGTCGCGAGAGAGCCGTTGTTCGGCGGCCGGCAAGCTATGCCGCTCGCCGCCGCCGGCCAGAAAGGCAACGCTGACGGCAAGTCCCGGTGCGTATTGCTGCACCATCAACTCGCCGCTCCAGCCTTCTGCATAAGCGCGATGCCGGGCTTGCGCCAACTCGGCCTCATTGTAGACCAAGAAGGTAGCTTGTGAACCAGCCCCGAAGCGCGGCTTGCACACGAGAGGGTACTTCGGCTCCAGAGAAGGCGTCGGAACGCCTCGCGCGGCCCACAGACGCGCCAGGTGCAGCTTATCGGCGGTTGCGTCGATCGCTGGGAGCGTCGCTCCCACCAAGCGGCCGCCGGCTTCCACAACCCAGCGGCTGCGCTCGGCGAGAATGCCCTCAAACTCCGGTGCGATGACCAGCGACCAATCGGCGGCGGCAGCTCGGGAGCAAAAAGCGTCTTTCTCGGCGGCCGGTTGCACGCCCCGCAACGTGCTGACCTGCACTCCCGGACAGCGGGCGAAATCTTCCAGCAAAGCCCAGAGCATGGCCTGGCCTTCCGCCTGGAGCGAGGGCAAGGCGGAAGCGTTTTTTGCTGCACCGCTTGCTAGGTATTCATAGATGAATAGCTGCATGGGTGGATGGTTACGAAAGGCCGTTGCGTTCTTGGCGCAGGCGGGAGACTTCGCGTTCGATCATGGCCCGGCGATCGTCGATGATTTTGCGATGTTGACGAATTCCATAGCGGCGAGTGGCCCAATAGTCAAGCGCCGCCAGGAAAACGACAGCCATCAAGATAAGCAGAAAGAAAATCCAGAACCAAGCATAAAAGCGGGCGAATTCCCGTTGCTCCGGCGCCAGAGGCGTTGTATCGCCTTGCTGTTCCTTGGCCGCCTGCTCCTCGGCGAGCCGCTGCGCTGGGGCTTCCAGATAAACCAGGGCGGCCGCCAACATGACGCCGAGCAGGAACAAGAGCAGCGACGTGACCAGCCGCCGCCAGGCGCGGCCGTGGAGATACGCGCGTTCTTCCAGCGCCATCTCTTCTGCGGCGCGGAGCCGCCGAAGCGCCGCCACTTGCCGCACCGTGTAAAGAACAGCCACAAACAACAGCACCAGGATCAGGACGACGCCATAGATAATTTGCGTCCAGCCCACGACAAGCCCCCTCACTTCACGCGCTGCAACCACACGCTGAGGACTTTCGCCACCTGCTCCATGCTCTCGCCGGAACAGTTGGCCGGAACGTCCGACAATTTATGCCAATGCGGATACCTGGCATCAATTATATCGATGGCCGGGATGCCATTTTGATTGAGGGGCACATGATCGTCCTGCATGGCCTGGCCGAGGGCGTTGGCATCAAAAGCTGAGCATCCCAGTTCACGGGCAATGTTCCAGACGGCCTGCACCAGATCGGGAGCATGTTCCCAAGAGTACGGGTCGATCGGGAAATGCGGGTCTTTGCCGGCGATCATATCGAGCAAGATGGCGGCGCCGTAAAAAGGCCTGTCGCGCATCTTGCGATAGGTCCGGCCAAAATGCTTGGAGCCGAAGAAATATTCATCACGCTCCTCAAAGATATATTCTTCGCCGTCGAAGAAGACAAAATCGACGCCGACGTTGACTTTCAAGTCCTCCATATGGTGGGCCAGCTCCATCAGCAGGGCCACGCCGGAGCCGCCGTCGTTGGCGCTGAGGAACGGCTTACGCCAGTTGCGGGCATCGTTCTCGCGATCAGCAAGAGGGCGCGTGTCATAGTGGGCGCAGAGGATGACGCGGCGCGGGCGGTCAGGATGCCACGAGACAATGAGGTTGGCCATCGGCACTTCCTGGCGTCGTGGATCGCTCTTCTGCGTAGCGGTGAAGCGCTGCCAGGTGATCTTGCCGCCCTGTCCTTTGAAGTGTTTTTCCAGCATTTGTTGCTGTTTTTTCATGCCCTCACTGCCGCTGATGCGCGGACCGATCTTGCACAATTCTTCGAGATAGCCAAAGGCACGTTTGGCATCGAAGTCAGCGGGCTTGACCGCCTCTTCACGGTCGGCAGCGAAGATATCGCCGCTCTTTTTTGTCGGCGTTTCGGCACTTCCATTCATGCAGCCCTCAACTCCCCACGTCAGCAGGACGGCAACTGCGATACGACCAGCAACGCCACGCATGACAGGAACCTCCAAACGACGCCCCCGGTGCAATCATATCCGCAGGACGTTGTGCGGGAAATCGGAAAATCCCAAGGAACGGCCAAGACGCCCAAGCTGTGCGTCTCCCTTCAGGGCCACCTTGACGGTTTCCCTTGAGAGGAGTTGTTACAACCCACGATGCGCCAGGTCCTCGATCAGACGTGAGTAGAAATTCACGGCGTCGAAATTCTCGCCGGGATGCACAAAGAGGCCGTCCGGCGTCTGGGCGAAGTGATCCACAGACAGCGTGCCAATGACCTCTCCCCAAGCGGCCGAGCGTACCGAGACCAAGCCGTCATTCGGTCCCTCGGCTGGCGTCAGAATGTTCCAGGCCCGGCGCAAGAGCGGCGACACGCGCGCCAACGGTGCCGACGCCGTGTAAGAGAAATAGCGCACTCCCGGAGCGTTCGGAGTGCGCTCATTGAAGGCGCGGCAGATGTCAGTACGGCAATCGCCGAAGCCATCGACGTTGATGCCGAACGCTTCCAGCGTCAACAACAGCGGCAGCCGTTGGCGGAAATGGAGACAAAACCAGTCGGCGACGGTGGTGCCGCGGTGAGGGGCGGCGATGGTCGTTAGAGACGCCACACGATCGGCCATGCCCAGGTGCGTAATGAGAAAACGAGCATCCAATCCGCCCATACTGTGCGCGACGAGGTTGACCGGCTCATCGGTCCAGCGGCGGATCTCGTCGCGCAACTGCTCGGCACGGGCAGCGACGCCGCCGGTCGGCTCGACACTGGGATAGAGCGCCTCCACGCCACGCTCGCGCAAGAAAGGCCGTAGATGTACGAAATAATTGGCCTCTTCCGGGACCTGCATGCGCAGCATGGTCATGGCCAACATCCCGTGGCAAAACACCACCGGATGGCGCGGTACACAGCGCTGCCGCGTCGGCCGGGCGATCCAGCGCGCTGCCAGCGGCTTCCGCTGTTCACCGTTGATGCGGAGCGTGCGCAAATCTTCGGACGTGCCGGCGTAATGGCTGACCGCGGCCCGATCCACCTGCCCCTTCACCTCCTCGCGCAGCCGTGCTTCCACAGAGGCTTCCTGGTTGATGACCACGAATTGGAGTTGCTTGGCGAACAGCCAACGGAGGCGATCGATCCCCGCCGACAGGGCCGCGGCAGCCTCGGCGGGCAGAGCGGGGATGGGCACAATCGGTCCACTCGGCCATCCCAGCGCGGTCGTCGCCAAGGCCAACTCCGCTTGTCGATGCCGGTCTGCGACCGGCACTCCGGCGAGATAGTAAATCGGCTGCTGGGCCCCGTACTCGTCGTGCAAAGCATGCAGCAACTCGGTCAAGCGCCGCGCCAGCGCAGACTCCGGGAAGCGCTGTACGCCATCGTCGCTGTAGGTGAATAGCAACGGCAACACCATGATAAGCCCCGTACCAGCCGTGCTGGGTACGGGCAAAACCACATTGCAGGCGCGCAAGGTGTGTTCCGCTACCGTAATCTGATGGCGGGCCATGCGCCAACCGCGGCGAGCCGGCGGCAATTCGGCCTCGAAGGAAACTTCAAAATAGCTGTCCGGCCGCAACGGCACATCGGCTTGCAGATCGATGCCGCCCACTTGCGTGTGAATATGTAACGATGGCGATAAGAATGACGGCGGGCTTGTTTTGCCCCAGCGCTTCCACCAACGGCGTTGGCGTGGGGGATGAGTGAGGCCCTCGCTTCGTTCGAGGCAAGTAAGCAATCGTCCTCGCACCCACAAGCGCTTGGCCGAACCCAGCGCGTCGTACAGATGGACGCCGGTAATGGAAGGCGTAAGCGGTCGCGGGATTGTGGGTCCCAGGGGAGCCATCGCTGCCTCCTCTTTTCTGTTCCTCTATCTTTATTTTAGGCTACAGAAGAGAAGGAGGGGCGGCAAAATGCTGTTTTTTCCAAGAAAATCTTGAAAAGAAATTCCTGCACCTGAAGAGGAATTCCTGCACTCGGAACCGAAACTTCGGATTTGCCTGGCAAGCAGCCTATGAATCCCTCACAATAGCTAAAGGCTAACGGACAAAACTCCCTCCCCCCTTGTGGGGGAGGGCTGGGGTGGGGGGGGTAAGTACAATGCAGACAAGGAGTTCTAACCCCCCACCCTAACCTTCCCCCACAGGGGAGGAGGGAAAAGTCCGCCAGCCCTAAAGGTCTTTCTCGATGCTGGCCTGGAAGGGACTAACAATGATGCTGATCCGCTGCTCAACCGCCGTATTCGTTTTCCTTGTCGTTGGGATGCCGCCGCTCCGTGCCGACCGGCGAGACGCCGATCCCCCCGTGACAGCCGACAAACCCAAACTGCCTGCCAAGATGCCAATGACCGGATTGGCGCCGGCGAAGCTCGTTCCCAATCTGTGCTTGGTGCGCTATCGCATCAGCACGACTTCGCCGGAATGCCAGGCGTTTTTCGATCAGGCGCTGGGATATTTCTATTCGTATGTGTGGATGGAAGCAGCGCGCTCGTTCGAGACGGCATTGCAATACGATCCCGAATGCCCGATGGCTTGGTGGGGCCTCAGCCGCGCCTTGGAGCGCTGGGGCAAGAAAGATCATACCGAAGCCCTCTTGAAAGCGAGCAAATTTCAAGACCGCGCCAGCCACCGTGAACAACAGCTGATCCTGGCCCGGATGCAGGAGAAGGGACAAGCGCCGGGTGTCGGCGACGGCGAATCCCGCAAGCGCAAAGCCATCGCTACCCTCGATAATCTCATCGCCTTGTACGATGATGACGAGGAAGCATGGTACTACCGCGCGCAGCTGGCTGGGGGCGAACGGCTGTTTGGTGGGCAAGCTTCCTCGGTGCCGTTCTACAAGGCGCTGTTGCGCATCAACCCGCTGCACCCTGGCGCCAATCACGAACTGGTCCATTACTACGAGAACTCACGGCGACCAGCGCTGGGATGGACTTACGCCGAGAACTACATCCAATCGTCGCCGGGCCTGCCCCACGCCTTCCATATGCAGGCGCACTTGGCCATGCGCATTGGAAAATGGGCACACACTACCGACCGCTCCGCCCACGCCATCGAATTGGAACGCGCCTATCACAAGGAGATGAACGTCAAGCCGAGCGAAGATCATCAGTACGCTCATCATCTGGAGACGCTGCTGCGGGCGTTGATTCACGATGGCCGCTTCGCCGAGGCGCGGGCCGTTCAGGCAGAGGAACGCGCCTGCGGCTACAAACCGTGGCAACTGTGGTTTCAGCTGCACCTCGCCGAGCGCGACTGGACCGCAGCGAGCAAAGTCATCGACGAAATGCGCAAGGCCAACAAGAACGACAAAGTCACACCGGCCTACTTTTCCGCTCTGCTTTATCTCAAAAAAGGCGAGCCAGCGCGGGCCTTGCCGGAGATCGAAGTGCTGCAACACGCCCTGCGCGACCGTCCCAACGACAAAACGCTGCCCTTCCGTCTCTGGGAGACGCAGGGCTGGTACATGTGCCAGACCGGCGACGCCGATGCCGGGCTGAAATTGCTCTTCCGCACCGTGGACAAGACCAAGGACGACTACGCCCACCATGCCTGGGGCAACGGGGCTTACTATATGGAACTGTGGGGTATCGCCGCCCTCAAGAGCGGCCGGGAGGCGATTGCCGAGGAGGCGTTTCTGGAAGCCCTGGCCCACGACGCCGGCAGCGTTCGCGCCGCCCTGGGAATGCAGGTATTATGCGAACAGCAGGGCCGCAGCGAGGAAGCGCGACGCTTCGCCGAATTGGCCCAGCGCTGCTGGAAACGAGCCAGCTCCGCGAGTTTCAACGCCGAACTCGCCGATTTGCGCAGGGGGCGCTATGAAACTCGCCGCGTCCAGTCGGATTCCGGGCATTTGCCAATTCTCCAACGTTAGACTGGCGTGATACGACCTTCCATTGGGCTGGAGGCTTGCGTGTACATCTTACGCGGAATACGGCTAACCAGAAACGCCGAGGCTGCAAAAAAGCATCAAGGATCTTTTACGGTCTTAAAAGGTTCTTGACTTCATTTTCTAACCGAGCCATTGACCTTACTCCTTCTGTTCACACGAAGGGGTTGACGATTTTCACGCCATCGTAATCTGCGCCGTGCTGCATGTCTTCGCTGTACAGGCGAGTGACGCCAGCTTCCTGGCAGGCTGCAACGAGTAAACTATCCCAGTGAGACAACGAATAGCGTTCGTGCAGGGCGAAACTGCGCTCAAGGACCTGTACTGTGGGAAGGCTGAGCGTGAACATTTGCAAGAGTTTGCGGAAAATGACCGGGGCTTGCTCGTGAGCGAGCGCGCCCTCTTTCGACGCCTTTCGTAAGCAGGCCAGAAACTCGACGGCCACCTGCCATAGCCAGACCGTTTCCTGTGGTCACAGTACCAGGTCATCCACGAGTTGCTGTGCCCGCGCCTGTTTCAAGGGAGCACTCGGGTCGAATAGGTAGACGAGAATGTTGGTGTCAATCGCATTCATACAACTCCTCGCGCGAGAACTTCCCGGCCAGGCCGACGATGGGGTGCTGACGGATATGTTCTTTCAAGTGCTTCCACGCTGCTAAGGAAGGATTTTCCGAATCAAGCGGTTCGATCGTCAGTTTCACGCGCGTGTGGTCGGGGAATGGCAGGACCGCGTCTGGTTTCAATACGCCGCCTTCAATGGTTGCCATTAACTCCGCTTTCCTATCATGGTCTCCGTTCATTTACGCTCCCGGCTCCGAAAGCTACGCTCCTGATGGCGTGATACGACCTTCCATTGGGCTGGAGGCTTGCGCGTACATCTTACGCGGAATACGGCCGGCGAGATAGGCCAGGCGACCGGCGGCGCAGGCGTGGCGCATGGCGTGGGCCATCCGCAGCGGATCACGGGCATGAGCGATGCCGGTATTCAACAGCACGCCGTCGCAACCCAACTCCATCGCCACACTGACATCACTGGCTGTACCTACGCCGGCATCGACGATAACCGGATAATCTGGATCGCCATCCTTTAAATATTCCAGGATAATGCGGATATTGTTGGCATTGAGAATGCCTTGGCCGCTGCCGATCGGACTGCCCGCTGGCATGACGCTGACGGCGCCCGCCGCCTTCAATTGGCGAGCCACGATCGGATCATCGCTGGTGTAGACGAGGACTTGAAAACCGTCCTTGACCAGCTGTTCGGTGGCTTTGAGCGTGGCCACCGGATCGGGCAGCAGGGTTTTGACATCGCCCAGACATTCTAGTTTGACCCAATCGGCGCCGGGGTTGCCGAGATTGCCCAGCAGTTCACGGGCCAGGCGGGCGTGGCGTACGGCATCTTCGGCGCTGAAGCAACCGGCGGTATTCGGCAAGATGGTGTAGCGTTTCAAATCGAGGTAATCGAGGATATTGCGGCCTTGTTTGTCTACCAGGCGTTCGCGGCGCACGGCGACGGTGGTCACTTCACAGCCGCTGGCCGCCAGGCAATCGCGCATCAGCTCGTAGCTGGCATATTTGCCGGTGCCGGTGATGAGCCGGCTGCGGAACGTAAACTTGCCGATGACCAGCGGTTTGTCTTCCGGCTCCGGCTCCGTTTCCCCCCCGCCGACCAGGGTAACGATCTCGATGCGATCAGCGGAAGTCAGGGTGTGCTCGGCGTGCCGCGCCGCCGGCACAACTTCACCGTTGATCTCCACCGCTACGCGGCGGCGGTCGTAGCCCAAGCGTTCGAGCAACTGGGCTACCGTCAGAGGTTCGGGCAGGGTGCGTACTTCACCGTTGACCGTACAGGTAAGCATGAGGCGTCTCCTCTCCAGGTTGGCCGTTCCTTGGAAATGTGCCTAAATTATAGCTATACGAATTGTCCCGCAGAATCGAAGGTATTCCATGATCCTGATGTCTTCGCATTACGTCCCCCATACCAAAGTCCCGACGCTTGTTTTCTCCACCAGTGCTCAGGCGACGCGTCATGTCGCCCTGATGATCGAGAGCCTTATTCGCCAGAACAACTCAGCCGGACGAGCCACCGTGCTTGGCCTGCCGACCGGCTCCACGCCGGTCGGGCTGTACCGCGAATTGATCCGTCTGCACAAGGAGGCCGGCCTCGACTTCTCGCGCGTCATCACCTTCAACCTGGATGAATATTATCCTATGCAGCCCGATGATCCACAGAGCTACCGGCGCTGGATGCAGGAAACGTTTTTCAATCACGTCAACATTCCGCCGCAAAACATCAACGTGCCCGACGGCACCATCAAACCGGAGGAAGTCGAGGATTACTGCCTTCGCTACGAACAGAAAATTCGCCGGGCCGGCGGCATCGATCTGATGCTCCTGGGCATCGGTCGAACTGGACACATTGGTTTCAACGAGCCCGGCTCGACGCGGCACAGCCGGACGCGTCTGGCCACCCTCGATCCAGTGACGCGCCGTGACGCCGCCAGCAGTTTTTTCGGCGAAGACAATGTGCCGCACCAAGCGTTGACGATGGGCGTCGGCACCATCCTGGACGCCCGCAAAATCGTGTTGATGGCCTTTGGCGAACACAAAGCCAAGATCGTGCAGCGCGCCGTCGAAGGGCCGGTCACCGATTCCGTGGCTGCCAGTTTCTTGCAGCAACATCCCGATGCGACTTTCATCCTCGATCGGGCTGCGGCTGCTGAACTGGCGGCTTTCGCACGTCCGTGGACCATTGGGCCGGTCAACTGGACGCCAGCCCTCATCCGCAAGGCCGTCATCTGGCTAAGCCTCAAGGTCGAAAAGGCCCTTCTCAAACTGTCCGACGACGATTTCCGCGAACACGAACTTTATGAGCTGCTCCGCGAACATGGTCCGGCCAGCGTCCTCGGCCGCCGCGTCTTTGACGAAATGATGGCCACGCTCTGCACCGAACCGGCAGGCCGACGCCCCTGCACCGTCCTCATCTTCAGCCCCCATCCCGACGACGACGTTATCAGCATGGGCGGCACGCTTATCCGCCTGGCCGAACAGGGACATCGCGTCCACATCGCTTACATGACCAGCGGCAACATCGCCGTTTTCGATCACGATGCCTCGCGCTTCCTCGACTTCGCTGTCGAGTTCAACCGCATGTTCCAGATCGACCAAGAGCAGACAGAAAAACTAAAGCAACGCATGCAAAATTTTCTGCGTTCCAAGAAACCGGGGCAACCGGATTCGGAGGATTTGCTCAAGGTCAAGGCGCTGATCCGTGCGACCGAGGCACGGGCGGCAGCGTTGGCCTGCGGGGTGCCACCCGAACAACTGGAATTCATGGATTTGCGCTTCTATCGCACGGGCACCATCGCCAAGGCGCCCATTCATCCCCAAGACATCGCCGACATCATCGCTCTGTTGGAGCGCTTGCAGCCGGCCCAGATCTATGTGGCCGGCGAACTCTCCGATCCCCACGGCACCCACCGCGTTTGCGCGGAAGCCGTCTTCGACTCCGTTCGCGCCGTACGCAAAAAAGGGCAGGATTTCGAAGTCTGGCTCTATCGCGGCGCCTGGGAAGAGTGGGAGCCGCACGAGATCGAGCGCGTGGTGCCGCTCAGTCCGGAAGACGTAGAACGCAAGAAACAGGCCATTTTCCGCCATCAATCGCAGAAGGACCGGGCCATGTTTCCCGGCAGTATGGACAGCCGTGAATTCTGGCAACGCGCCGAGGACCGCAATCGCCACACGGCCCGCCTCTACGATCAACTCGGCCTGCCTGAGTTCTACGCCCTGGAAGGCTTCGTCCAATGGCGCGACGAGGAGGAAACATAACGATCCGCGGCACGTAGAACCACAGAGATGTCACCTCACGAGGCCGAATTCTGGGACGGTTGGGCCAATATCCAAGTAGCTGCCCAAAGTAAATTCCGAAAACGGGGCCACCAGCATGGAAACTTAGGTCAACCGGCTGCGCTGACAGGCTTCGGTGTAAGTTGTTTCCAGATCGACCGGCACGACGCCGGCATTGCGGAGGGCCAACGGCAGTACGGGCAACGGCTGCCCCAGCGCTAAGGGCACAGGCGAGATCTCGATTTAGTCGCCAGAAGGTTGGCGCGACGGTCGATAGGCCACGGCATATGTCGTCGCAGCAGCCGTCATCAGGAACGGTTCGCCGCGGCCGAATAAAGCCATGACATCGTTGTGCAGATTGGCCAGACGATTGGTAACAATGTCCACGACGATTAGGCCAATGCCGCGCGTCAGGTAGCTGACGCACTTGGCGGCGAACGCTTGTCGCGTTTCGGGCTGATCTTTGTTGCCGGGACTGACCAACTCGATGGCGGCCACCAAAATGGCCCCGGTTGTGGTGGAAAAGACTTGCACCTCGATCTCATCGGGAAACACGGTGGGCAAAATCAAATCTGTCTTCGGCGGCGCCCATGCAGGCGCCAGCGCTGTCGTGGCTGTTGCACCCATATCTTGTGCCGTGCTCCGTGATTCTTCCAGGGCGGCAATATCAACTTCGACCTGGCTACCGATATGTACTTGCATGTCGGCGAAATATTCCTCGGCGAGAACATCCTGATTGAGCTTCTCCACCAGTGCCGCCGCCCACAGACCGTGGAACCCCTCCCAACTGCGGCGTTGGCTAACTGGCGGATGAAAATGATCCAGCAGGGGCATAATCGCTCTCCCGGTTTAGCTGCGAGCCATAGACGAACGCGACCGCGCTCGCCTACGGCTCGCAGCTAAACGAAATTACGTTGCGGTCAATACGCTCTGCAAGCGCTCCTTTGATACCTCCGCCACTTCCTGATGCAGCGATTGCCCGTGTGCATCCATTGTCACCACGGCGGGGAAGTCCCTGACACGCAGCACCCACACCGCCTCCGGGCTGCCGAACTTCTCCTTCCAATGCACCCCCTCGACTTGTTCGACGCAGCGAGCGTAAATCTGGGCCGCCCCCCCAATGGCGTGCAGGTAAACACAGCCGTGGTCTTTGCACGCTTGCAACGTCTTGGCGCCCATACCGCCTTTGCCGATCACTGCCTTGATGCCGTAACGCTGGATGATGTCAGCCTGATACGGCTCCTCGCGGATCGAGGTTGTCGGTCCCGCCGCCACGACGCGATAGTTTCCCTGGTCTTCGAGAACCACGGGGCCGCAGTGGTAGATGACGCCGTCTTTGAGGATCGGCAAATCGCCGCCTTTGCACAGATACTTGTGGACCTCATCGCGCCCGGTGTAGACGATGCCGCTGAGCAACACGATGTCGCCAGCTTTGAGTTTGCGCACGTCCGCTTCCGAGAGCGGCGTGTGCAGCGCAATCGTCTTCCGGCCGCTTGTGCCAAGGTCGATTCGTTCAGACTCGTGACTGTAATCGCGCTCGAATTCGCCGGGGGCTTGATACAGCCATTCGACCACGTCGCCCTCGGCATCCAAAACAACGCCACGGCGGCGGAAGGCCCAGCACATGTAGGCGATAGTAACGAAAAACGACGCCGGCAGACGGTTGCGTGCCCCAATTTTGCAGCTGCCGACCGTCAGCTTGCCGCCGAAGCCCATCGGGCCGATGTCGAGCTTGTTGGCCTCGTCAAGAATCCGCGCCTCCAGGGCCGCCAATTCTGGTACAGGGTTGGTGTCGTCCAATTCGCGGAGGAGCTGCTCCTTGGCGAATTCGTAGCCGGTGGCGCGATCGCCGCCGATGCAGACGCCGAGAAAGCCGGGACCGCACCCCTTGCCCTGAGCGTTCCACACGGCATCGAGAATGCAGGCGCGCACACCGTCGAGGTCGCGGTCGCAGCGTTTGCCGCTCAGGGTCGCCGGCAGCGAATACTGGGCGCTCATGTTCTCGCAGCCGCCGCCTTTGAGGATAAGGCGGATATCAATTGTGTCTTTGCGATGTTGGTGCCAGTGAAAGACAGGGCTGCCGGGACCGAGGTTGTTGCCGCTGTTTTTGCCGCGGACGCTGTCCACCGAGTTTTGCCGCAAATAGCCTTTGGCCGTGGCCTCAGCCACGGCCTCGCAACACAACTCCTCCAACTCCAACTGATCGAAACCGATCGGCGTCTGGATATAGAACGTGATAGTGCCGGTGTCTTGGCAGATAGGCGCGCTGAGGCGCTTGGCCAGGCTGATGTTCTGCGCCACCAGATCAAGGGCCAGGCTGGCCTTGGAGCCGGCTTGTTCCAGGACGCGGTGCATTTCGATCACCTGCGTCACGTCGGGCGGCAGGAAGGCAGAAGTACGGCGAATGAGTTCGAGAACGTGTGCGTGGAATTTACTGGCGCTCATGGGGATGGCCTCCGGATGGCTGGGCGGATAACATCATCATACGAGAGAAATGATTTTTCGTTTAGCCGCGAGCCGTAAGCGAGCGCTGTCGCGCTCGCCTACGGCTCGCGGCTAAACGGACGAAAGGAGTATCGCTATGGCCTCTTCTCACACCTCCGCCACGGTTGTCTCGTTATGGCGTTATCCCGTCAAATCGATGCAGGGCGAGGAGTTGAACGCCAGCCTCATCAACGAGCGTGGCCTGCTCGGCGACCGTGCCTATGCCCTTATCGATGCCCATGACGGCAAAGTAGCCAGCGCCAAAAATCCGCGGAAATGGCCGAACCTGTTCGCCTTCCGGGCCAGCTATGCCGAAGTGCCGCGGGCCGGGGCCGAACCTGCCCCTGTGCGGATCACTCTCCCCGACGGTACGCTCGCCGCCAGCAATCAGGCCAATCTCGCCGCACTGTTGAAGCCGATCCTCGGCCGCGAGGTTGTGCTCAAGGCGGCCGCGCCGGATAAGCCGGTTCTGGAGGAATACTGGCCGGACATCGAGGGCCTCGATCACCGTGATAAAGTGACGGACGAAGCGATGCCAGCCGGCATGTTCTTCGATTTGGCGCCCATCCACCTGCTGACAACGGCGACGATCGATCGCCTGCGCGAGCTTTATCCTCCAGGACGTTTCGAGGTGCGCCGTTTCCGTCCGAACATTGTGGTAGCGGTAGACGGCCAGCCGCATGCCTTTGTCGAGAACGATTGGGTGGGCCGAACCCTGCTAGTGGGACCGGAAGTGCGCTTACAGATCATCAAACCCTGTGGACGCTGCGTGATGACAACGCTGCCCCAGTCGGACTTGCCGCACGATCCCGGCATCCTGCGGACGGCAGTGCAACACAACAAGGGCGCCGTCGGCGTCTATGCCACCGTCCTGCGCGGCGGCACGGTTCGCTACGGCGATAGCGTGCGCCTGGAATAAGGGGCGGACGATTACGCCCGGCAGGATTTGAACCTGCGACCCTCGGTTTAGGAAACCGATGCTCTGTCCCCTGAGCTACGGGCGCATAAAAAGGACGAGCGCTCATCAGCGCTTCATCCTACCACCGTCCAGCAGAACGGCAAGGCGACGACTAGCGTCAGGGGGTACGGGAACTATTGTCCAGAGTAGCCGGCGGTTTGGTTCCTTTTGACGGCACCGGCTCTGGGGGCGGCAAGTTCTCGGCCGGGGGAGGAGTTTCCGCGGGCGCGACGTCCTCGACTACGCGCAGAATGACGCGGAAGCCGAAGTTTTGTTTGGGCACCGCACGGAACGGCTTAAGCACTTCATTCCAACGAGCGTCCAGCCGCGGATCGGGATCAAAAGAAGCGGCCGCCGAGCCGGCGCAACAACAGGTCCGCGGTTGCACGGCGTTGATGGCGAATGTCTGCGACAAATGGTAAGGACCGGGGACAGCCACCGCTTCAAACGGGCCGACTCGTTCGTTGACGAGTAGGTTTTCGCCGCCGCCTACACTGTGCGGTTTGATGCACATGTGCAGGATCGGATCGCCAACCGAACGGAGCGTGGCACAAGCGGGCGCTTGCTCAGCCGTGCCGCCGTTTTTGAACGACGAATCCAAGCTGCCGATGAGCCAGGCCGTAGCAATCAGCCGAGGGGGCCGGAGACCCGAGTGAGTGGCCACGATTTCCAAGTCCTGATCGAGATGGAATTGCATGGCCGCACTGCCGCTGTGGTCCAGACCGGCCACCACGGCGCCGCGCATGAGGAACACCACCACATTAGGGGTGATCTGTGTCACCTGGATGAAACCGCCGCCGGTTTCGCCATGCTTGGTCCTCTCCGGCGTGACCACAGCGTCGCGCGAACGCAAAAGAATCGCATACGGCGGTTCCGCCACCGTCCCTTGGCCTCGGACGGCCAAGTCGGAACAGAGCCAAATAACGCAAGCCGTGAGCATCCCGATCGTCGATTTTCCGGCCATGCGACCCCCTCCTCCTTTTACTGATGGGGCAAAAATGCCTCTTTGGGGGGCTTTTTGCCCGCTATCCTGTATTTCATCGACCAGCTCTCGCTTCGGATTGCAGCAATTTTGCCGAGAATTCCGAACCTCCGCAGGTGCTCTGGCGGCATGGCGATTGCATTGGGTATAGTAGGTAATGAGACTGTCCAAGCCGCTTGCAGCTTAGCGAGGAGGGTGTTCGGATGCTTCAGATGCTTTTATCCGACTGGATCGTCCGCTTCTTTTTGCTCTATCTTTTCGTGGTAGGTGGCCTGGTGTTCATTCGACGTGAAAGGCAAACCGCGGCCTCGCCCTTCCTTCGCCTTTCTCTGGCAGATGTCCGGGAACACTGGGCGATTCGAGAGACATGGTGTGCGGCCTCGCGCATGCCGTGGTGGGACAAGTACAATTTAAAGGACAAGAATGGTATACGAATTGGCTTGTCCGAGCGGACCAACGAGGCGTTCTGGCGGAACTACGATGGATTGAGCTATGTGTAATCGCTTTTCCGAGCCTGCTGCGGCAACGAAAGTGCGGAGTGAGGAGCAGGAACGATCTCCTCACTCCTGGTTCCTTATTCGGAGGCCGCTGCGGTGCGACGCCGGGGGGCCTTCAAGCCCGATTCCGGCTCGGTGGAGGCGGGGGGATCCTCAACGTGGCCATTGTCAGAGGGGCTGACGGCCGACGACAATAAGCCACGCTTCTCCAGGATCTTCCGACTGATTTCATCCATCAATGCCGGATTGTCACGCAAGTATTGCTTGACGTTCTCGCGGCCGTTACCCAGACGGATCTCACCGTAACTGTGATGGCCGCCGCTCTTCTGGATGATGTTGTCCTCAATCGCCAGATCAATCAGGTCGCCTTCGCGGCTGATGCCGCGATCATGCATTAAGTCAAATTCGGCTTGTCGGAACGGCGGCGCTACCTTGTTCTTGACCACCCGCACCTTGACCCGCGAGCCGATGGTCTCGTCGCCTTCCTTGATGCTGGTCATCTTGCGGATGTCCAGACGCACGGAGCTGTAGAACTTCAGGGCCAGGCCGCCGGAAGTCGTCTCCGGATTGCCAAACATGACGCCGATCTTCTGGCGAATCTGATTGATGAAAATCATGCATGTCTTGGTGCGGGCGATAGTTGGATTGAGGATGCGCAGCGCCTGGCTCATGAGACGGGCCTGGATACCCACGTGCGAATCGCCGATTTCGCCTTCAATTTCGGCCTTGGGCACCAAGGCGGCGACCGAATCGATGACGATGAGATCGACGGCGTTGGATTTGACGAGCATTTCGGCGATACGCAGCGCCTCCTCGGCGTGTCCGGGCTGGCTGACGAGCAAGCTTTCGAGATCGACGCCGATACGCTTGGCCCAGCCCGGATCGAGCGCGTGCTCGGCATCGATGTAGGCGGCTACGCCGCCCTGTTTCTGCGCGTTGGCTACCGCATGAAGGGCCACCGTGGTTTTGCCGCTCGACTCTGGGCCGAAGATTTCGATGATCCGGCCTCGTGGCAGACCGCGTCCGCCCAGGGCGATGTCCAGGCTCAAGGCCCCGGTGGAAATGCCTTGCACGTCCGCTGCCGAGGCTTCGCCTAACTGCATGATGGCGCCTTTGCCGATGTCTTTCTCGATCTGGGCCAGTACGTTCTTGAGTTCCTTGCTTTGCGATGGTTCGGCCATGGTTTTTCTCCTTGTTCTCCTTGCACTCCCTCATTCGCCCTGTAGGCGGGTGAGTTGTTTCACGTTTGGATGCCCCTCAAGTTCTGTACATTCTATCAGTATAGTCGGAAGAAGGATTCGCACCAGGTTAGCAGGGAAAAAATTCGACGAAGAACACTTTACCGCGCGAAAGCCTCTGGCAAAATGGAAAAACGAAAGGACTTCGATGAAGCGGAGTGTCTCCCGGGACGGGATTTGGGCGGGCTAGGTTGCATAATCATAATATTGGGGCGGCGATTGCGTTAAGGCCCTGAAACTCCGGACGTTTGTGCAACGCCATGCGCCAATATTCAGGGGACTTTTTTTCTATCTCTACTCAAACGTTTGAGCGCGGCAGATGGACGGGGGTCCTTCGGATCCAGACGTTGGGCATTTTGCAGATGGATTTGTGCTTCGGTAGATTGTCCGGCTTCCAACAAAGCTTCACCCAGGGCCAGTTGCAAATCCATCAGTTCTGGTCGGCAAGCGACCCCTTGACGCAGAGGGGCAACGGCCGCAGCTGGCTCGCCGAGATATTTGAGACTCAATCCCCAGAACAGATAAGCCATAGCGTGATCGGGCTTGAGTTCCGTTGTGCGCCGTGCATGCTCCGTCACCTCACGGAACCATTCTTTGAGTTGGGCGGAATGGGGGGTCTGCTGCCATTGCCTCTCTGCACGGGTAAATTGCACTTGGGCCAAAGTGTAGTGGGCCTGGATATTATTCGGATCGAGCCGAACGGCCTGGCGCAGGAGCGGCAAAGCCGCATCGTAATCGTGCTGACGGGCCAGGTTTATGCCGGCCCCGATGTAGGCCCAGGGAGTTGGGGATTGCCGTAGTTCCTCCAGGTAGGCTTTGGCCGCCTCGGCGTAGCGATGTTGCTTCTCCAGATCATCGATCTCCCGCTCTCGGCCGCGCCGACCAACGCGCAGTCGAGTGGTTTCATCCAGGACGGGATCGGGCCAGCGCGGATCGTCTAGCAGAGCGGTGGCCTCCTGCTCGTAAGCCTTGGCGGCCGCAATATCGCCGTCGGCTCGGGCGAGGGCAGCCAGTTGTACGGTGGCCCGTTTGCGGGCGTATTCGTTGCTCCGGGCCGCTGTCAGGAACTTCCGGGCCTTAGCTGTATCGCCGCGGGCCAGAGCGATCAGCCCCAAGCCAAAGGCTGCGCGGGCGTTTTCTGGGTCTTTCTGCCATTCGTCGCGAAAGAGGCGTTCGGCTTCGTCCAACTCCTGGCGTTCCAGTAGTGCTTCGGCCAACTGAAGTCGGATAGCGGTGCTGTCTTCGGGACGAGCATTGCCGGCCGCAGCCTGACGCAGCCAAGGCAGGGCATGGTTAGGATCGCGCTTCTGGGCGATTAGGCCGCGGGCATACGGCCAACGCGCCTGAGAGGGATCGAGCCGGCAGGCTTCGGCAAAACAGAAGTCGGCCTCTCGATCGAAGCGGTGGGCCAACAAGACCATTCCCAGCAAACCCCAGGCACTGGCCGAATGAGGCTGGCTGAGGACGCGCTGGCGGGCGCGGTCGATTGCTTGCCGTACCTCGGCGTCTTGCACGTCGGCAACCTCCGGCGGATCAACGGCGGCAACGTGGTGATGCCACCACCACCCGCCAGCCGTGCCTACCGCCAGCAATAAGACGACGCCGAACCATACGGCAGGGTGGCCACAGCGAGACGCCCAAGGGGCGCGAGACACATTTGCTGAGGTCATGAGAGCTTCCTCCGTCAGGGCGCCGCACGCTGTTGGTGCCAGGCAGCCCGCTCGGCATCGCCTTGGCGGCGATAGTGCTCAGCCAAGTAACGATGCACCTCCTGTTGGCGAGGATGGATGCGGACGGCCATGAGAAGCGCCTTCAGAGAAGCCGCCTCGTCGCCGACGGCCCGCTTGTAATTGGATAGATACAGCCAATCGAGAGCATGGCGTCGCAGTTGCGTTAGCTCACTCAGGGCCGCGATGGCCTCCGCATAATTCCCGCGGGCGGCTTGTTCCCGAGCCAGCACGAACAGGGCGTCACACCGGCCTTGGCCGGCCAGATCCGGATAGGTTAAGGCGCTCTGGGCATAGGCAAACGCTTCCTCTCTTTTCAGATGAAAGCAGAGTTGAGCCAAGGCGGCATCAAGGCCGCCATCGCGCCGGCCGGCCGCACGAGCGGCGGACAGCAGCTCCAGAGCGCGGCGACTGTACTGGACTTGTCGCTCCGCGTCTTCCTCTTCCAGCGACAACAGCCGATCGGCTTCTCCCCAGGACCATTGGCGGTCGGCCTCGCGCAACGGAGGCAGCTCCAGGAAGGGCCGCAGCGTACCGCCCGAACGCGCCGTCGCGGGAATTGCTGACGCTGGAGAATGAATGCCGATGCGGTGATGCGTGAAAGCCAGGTGCGGGACATCGACAGACGAACGCGGCATATGACAATGGATGCAATCGTTGTCGGGGCTTTCCTTCTGGCGCTGGGCCGCGCTGACCGTACAGCGCTGGGCTTGATGACAATTCAGGCAAATGGCCTTGTAATACGCTGTGCGCTCTTCGGCCGAAGGCTCGCCGTGCGGGTCGTGGCAGGTCAAACAGGTCAACGTTTCCGAACGCTGATAGCAACGGCTCCGATGCATCTGCTCGACATGGCCGACTACGGCCATCGACCTGTCCGTCCCCTCGAAGCAGTAAACGTGGCGGAAATCCTGTAGAGGCAACCCCGGACGGAAATCCGCCAGCTGACGCCCTGGAGCTGGAACTATGACCGCAGAATCGAGGTGGCACTGTTGGCAGACAGCTTCGGCCAAGTCCCGCGTCAGATGGGCTGGATTGACAATCGTGTAATCGATCCCATCCGGCGATCTGTCATCCCGCTGCCGACCTGCGTGGCGTTCCAGGTGCAATGATCCAGGGCCGTGGCAGCGCTCGCAGCCGATCGCCGCCTCCGTAATATGCATGCGGTGCAAGCTCCGCCCGACGGCTTCGGCGCGGCCGCTATGACAAAAGAGGCAACGTTCGGTGATGGGGCGTGTAAATCCAGCCTGTTTGGGGGCATCGTAACCGGGCGACATGCCCCAAGCCTGACGGGAACTGTACCAGGTCAGCGGCGATTCTACCAAAAAGCCGTCGGCCTCAACCAAATAGGTACGAGCGTGCCGTCCTGAGCCAACAACGTATTTAAGGGGCCATTCCGACAGCAGCACTTCTTCGGCCTGTTGGCTACAGAGCCATTCACGGTGCCACAGCATACCGTCTCGGCGGCAGACCTGGTAGCGGCTTTGAGAGAGCGGATGATCGAAGACGGCATCGGGCGGCTCGCGGTCGGCTTGTACTTCGGCCATCGATCGCCCCATGCCGGTACGGCG
>JAJPIY010000181.1 GCA_021324515.1 Planctomycetota bacterium | reverse complement strand
TCACGAACTTACGCATGGAACTGTCCTTTCACACAAAAACCACAACCGTTTGAACAAGGACGGGAGGCCGGATACCGCATCCGGAGGATTGCACCCTTCACCAAGCGGTTGACTTTCAGGAGCCGTTACTCAGGGCGGCATTGAGTGTTGGGTCGCTAAACTTACTGTTCACATTCGATCCCAGCGCAGTGATGGCCGAGACGCAGACCACGATAATCAGGGCCAGCATGACGGCATATTCAACCGCGGTTGGACCGTCCTCTTCGCGCAGGAAACGCACTGCCGGGGCGATCCACTTAATCATGACCTACCTCCTTTGTCTGTAGCGAGCGGACAGGTATCCACTGAACCGCTCGTATCAAAAAGGTAGGTCGTGATGATTGCTCAGTCAAATGGCCGCGCCGAATTTTCCCGAAAAAACAAAATGGGCTGGCGAGCGGGGGGTGTGAACCCCCCGGTAGCACAACTGGCGAGCGGGGGGTGTCAACCCCCCGGTAGAACAACCGGGAAGTTCACATCCCCCGCTCGCCCTCGGAGCACGGACGCAATTCCGCTCGCCGGGAACTTCTGCCGTCGCTTGCGTTGATGGTTCGTTAATCGATGCCGGCGCCGAAACGGCGTACTTCCTTGGCGCAAGGGCCGCGGTCATTTTGACCGATGACGAAGCGTACGCGATCACCAGACTTCAGCTCCAGGAAATCGCCGTCGCTGACATCTTCGTGGAAAAAGAACAGGTCCGGGCCGCCCTCATCGGGGACAATGAAGCCATAGCCGCTCTTTAATGTCCGAATCCAGCCGCTGGCACTCGGCCCGTGGGCCGACGCGAGACCGTGCCCCCCATTGCCGGCCACATTGTTGGCAGGAACGGCGTCGCGCCGGTCGGCAGTCGGCGACACGAGGGAAGCCGGACGCGGGATCATGGGGTTGGAACCCGATTCCTTGCGCGGCACGAACAGGCCGTTGATGAGCGGATCACGCTGCCGCGCCCGGTCTTCGATGATGGGGTGCATCATGATCGGATAGGTGACTTCATCGAGAAGCACCTGGGCGGTGCGCGTCTCGCGCTCGTTGCCGTTGGCATCGGAGTAACGAAAGTCCCAGCCAAGGACCATGACGCGCGTGCCCAACGTATTCAGCTTGCGCACCAGCGGCAGGAAATCGCCGTCGCAGACAACGAGGACGACCACATCGAAACGCTTGTAGATGGCCATCTCATAGGCTTCGAGGGCCAGCCAGACATCGATGCCTTTCTCCCCCTCACGTGTCAGCGGCAGATAATGGGTGGTCACGCCTTCGCGGACCAGTACATCATCGAAGACGCGCTCTTTGTAGAGCAAGTCGCGGTCCTCGGCTTCAGACGCACGAAGCCGACCGCGGAAATAATGGGCATCGACGATCTGACAATAGCGGGGATCGCACTTTTCGCAATCCGCCACTTGCTGACGAATGAAAGCATGCAGGCCGCTAATGCTGATGCGTGCCCGCCGCTCATGATGATAGTGGTAATAATTGCTGACATGAAAGAAGAAGTTACCGTCATAAAAGATACCGATACGGGTTAATCTCCCCTCCATCGCAGCCATAAAGGCCTCCGCAAACTTTGTGAAAATGGCTAAACCATAAAATAAACGCTCTCCCGCAGTGTATCGGGGAGACAATAGTGTGTCACGGGGCGTTTCATGCAAAGCGCATTTCAGCGCCTGGTTTGGCGAGCTGGTTTGGCGAGCCGCCGGGTTTATCCCGGCGGTGCTGGCGGCGGGGATAAACCCCGCCGCTCGCCGGGGTCGCTATATCAACCAGAAGCACGCTCTAAAATTGCAACTGAAGTCGCCCCAAGCGCTCTACCGTTTCCTTCATTAGGGCGTCCTCTTCCGCCTCGTTCTGAGCGAGATATGTTACCGAAAAACGTAGATAAGGGCCAGCGTCGTCCCAGGGCACACAACATACCGATTGCTCGGTGATAAGAAACTGCGACGCTTCCTCTGCGTTGGCAAAAGTGCGGCCAGCGCAGCCCTTCGGCGCGCGCACGTAGAGAAAATACGTGCCGTTGGGCATCTGGGCCTGGAAACCAACCTGGCGCAGAGCGGCCACAAGTTTTTGCAAACGGCGGCGATATTTTGCGCGGACGCACTCGGCAATCTCTGGATGTTCCAGCGCCGCCCGTGCCGCCTGCTGGATGGCCATGAATTGCCCGGAATCGCAGTTGTCCTTGACGTCGGCAAACGCCTGCACGATCTTCGGATGACCGGCCACAAACGCCATACGCCAACCGATCATGTTGAAACCCTTCGACAGCGAATGGATCTCCACGCCGACTTCTTTGGCGCCGTCTACCTGCAAGAAGCTCAATGGCGGACCATCGTAACTGAGCAAAATATGAGCGGCATCCTGGACGACGACGATTTGATTGGTATAAGCGAAATCGATGACACGGCGATAGAAGTCGCGCGTCGCCGTGGCGCCTGTCGGACTATTCGGATAGTTAAGGACCAATAATTTGGCCCGGCGGCGGATGTCAGCGGGAATGGAAGCCAGGTCGGGATAAAAACCGTTTTCCTCGCGCAGCGGCAAATTATAGACTTCGCCTCCGTAATAGGCAGTATGGGTGCCGGCGACGGGATAGCCGGGAACGGTCATGAGGGTGACATCGCCCGGATTGATGAAGACGGCCGGCATCATCGCCAAGGCTGGTTTGGAGCCGATGGCGTGGTTGATCTCCGTGACTGGATCGAGCGTGACGCCGAAAACTCTCTTCATGAAGCCGGCCGCTGCTTCTTTGAAGGCGGCGATGCCGTTATCGGCGTAGCCGCGATTTTCCAGCTTGTCTACTTCGACCTTGAGCACTTCACGGACCAGCGGATCGGCCATGTCGTCATTTTCGCCGATGCCGAAATCGAGCAGGCGGCGTTCGGGATGCGCGGCCAAGGCGGCACGCTTGGCCCGCTTGATCTTCTCGAACTTATAAATTTTACTGCCTTTGCCGTAGTTAGCGCCGCCGATGCGTTCAGCGAAGAGCGTTTGAAACCAGGGATCGGCCATCGTCATCATACCTTTCGCCAATGAAGAATTTATTTCTTGGCCGGTTGGGCGTCGGGCGGCAGCAGCGACTGGAGCAGCTGCCCGTTGGCGCCATTATACAGACGGACAATCCCCTCTTGTCCTCCAGCGGCGACGAGCTGGCCGTCGGCACTGACAGCCAGAGCGTACAGGAAATCGGTGCTGCCGCCGAAATTGCGCGTATTGCCCCCGTTAATGTTCCAAAAGCGCACCGTCTGATCGCCGCTGCATGTGGCGAACTGATCGCTTGTGCCGATGAATACCAACCGCGTCACCTGTTTGCCGTGGCCGACAATAGTGCGCAGCTGCTCGCCCGTGTCGAAGTCCCAAATTTTGATGACATTATCGGCGCCGGCTGAGGCCAGTAGTTTGCCGTCCGCCTTCCAACCTACGCCAAGAACATGATGAGTATGGCCCTCGAACGCTTTGAGGAACTTGCCGCTGGGCAGCTCAAATACCTTGACGAACTTGTCAGCCGCACAGGTGGCCAGCTTCTTGTCATCAGGGCTGAAGCTGACGCCGAATACGGTGTCGCTGTGGCCGTTCTTGATCTCGACGGTTAATTTACCACTGGCGGCATCGAAAATTTTGATTTCGCCGTCCGCTGTCGGCACACCACCGCCGGCGGCCAAGAGCTTGCCGTTGTGCGAGAACTCCAGGGCAACGACGCGGTCGGTAAAGCCGGTCAGCCGTTGACGAATGGTCCCCTTGTCGGCGTCCCACAACACGACTTCCCCAAAAGCCCCCGACGCCAGCGTCTTGCCATCGGGACTGTAGGCCAGGGATTCAACCAGCGACAGATGGGCGGCCTTGATCGGCCCTCCCCTGCTCCCTCCAGCTCCGGGAGGAGCGGTCAATTGCGGATCGAGCAGCGCGCGCAGGTGCTTGCCGGAAGCAGCGTCGTAAATGTGGACCTGATTGCCGCGCGAGGCGGCGACGAACTTTTTGTCTGGGCTGATAGCGATGCCGAGCACCGGATGAATGTTGGCAGGCGGCGCGGTGACGATTGTCTTGGGCCGTTCGCGCTTGCTGGTCGGCGCTTTAGCGCCTTGATCGATCCACAATTTGATGAGGGCCAATTCTTCCGGCGTCAGCGGCTCTTCTCCCTTGGGCGGCATGAACCGTTTCTCGGTGCGTCCCGCCAGTTTGACGAGCAAGCTATCGGCTGACCTGCCCGGCACGACTGCTGCGCCGTGCTTGCCGCCTTTCATAAGCGCCTCGTAGCTGCCCAGGTCGAGCTTGCCTTCCTTGATGTTATCGCTGTGGCAGACGGCGCACTTGTTGACCAAGATCGGCTCAATTTCCTTGTCATAAAGGACTGGCGTGGTGCGCTTCAGGTCAATGACAGCAATCGGCGGCACGGATTTGGCCTTTTTTTCCTGAGGACTGGCCAGGGTCGGCAGTCCTGCGATAAGGACAAGCGAAAGCAGCACGCGCATTGCCAAGGTCTCCTTGCAATCGTTACTTCGTCACGTTGACGTTCAACTTCACTTCTTGCACGGTCACATGGCCCTGATATGTGGCCGTGGCTCGCACAATCAAATTCGGCAGCGTGACGGGCATAGGACCTGCCTTAACAATCAGTTTGGTCTCCTCCTTGCCGGAGGGAATGATCGTGTCGCTGATCTGCACTCCCTTGGCCTCCGGCGGCAGGACTACCTGCACTTTGAATTCGCCGCTGTAGCCGTACTGCCGATGGACCCGTACCACGACTTCCGCTTCTTTACCCACCTGGACCGTGACATTGGGCGTTGCGAGCGACAGCGTGGCCAGCACTTTGGGCAGGACCGTCAACGTCACCGGGGCCGACGGCAGCACGATAAGCGTGTTCGGTTTCTGCTGGGCCGTCGCATCTTTGCTATAAGGCATCTGTGTCTGCGTGTGTAGGACAAGGTTGTACACCCCAGGAGGAACGTTGGGTTGGACGGTGATGGGTAACACGCCTTCGGTAGCGTTGGGGGCGATGGTGATTGGCTGATTATTGTTGAGGGACAATCCGGGCGGCAGCTCGCTGGGGGTTGCCTGCACGGTCAAGGGTGTTTTGAAGTCTGGGGAAATGCGGGTCAGCTTCACTTTAAGCGTTCCTTTGTCGCCTTGCACCAGGGCCGGCTTATCGAGGCTGGCGGCGAGGCTGTAAGGCGCTCCCGGGCGCACCGCTAGCAGGAGGCCGCGATCGACGCGGCTGATGGTGGGGATGTTTTGGCCTGGCTGGATGGGCCAGACGATGCTGGCCGAACGCGCTTCGCGCACTACTTTGTTTCCTCCGATTGTGGCCGTGCCGGTGACCTTGATAGGCCCAGTCCAAACTGCGGCATTGTTGGCGGCCGACAGCACCAGGCTGGTCTGGCGCACTGCGCCGCCGAGCGTTTGCGGCGCGGCCGTCACGCCCGGCGGCAGTCCCTCAACGCTCAGACTAATGTCCCCGGCAAAGCCGTCCTGTCGCAGGGCGAAGAGAGTCAAGGCTTGCTGGCCGCCGGCCAGGACGGTTGTGCCAGTAGGTCGATACTCGTCCTCGGCCAGGGCGACCAGATGAAAATCCGGCTGCGGCGGCGTGATGCGGACCCGATAGAAGTGCCGCGGGCCCGCCACCGTGTCGGCCAGCTGGCTGCTCACCAGCAATTGATACTTGCCGTCGGCCGGCGCCGTGAAAAGAAACGGCTGCGGATCTTCGCTTCGTGAATAAAATTTAAGACCAAGGCCATCTAGATTATCGTCGGATTCTTTCAAGTCGCTCTTCTCACTCTTGAGCATGAAATACGGATAGGTCGGCGCGCCTTGGCGATTGCTGAGGATGTCGATCACGTATGCTTCGCCTTTCTTGGCCGTGAACGAGTACCAATCGCGGTCGCGCAGTTTCTCGAGGTGGCCGGCGATCTCACAGGGCACCGAAACCACCTGGGCCGTCTCCGGTGTATCGTTATCGCCCTTGTCCAAGACGAGCGGAGCACGCGCCAGGCCGATCAGAAACGGGTTGGACCAGCCGCTGTCATTGCGCAGGCGAAACTCAAAACCGTCGATTGCCGCCATCTTCGGGGTCATTAGTCCGCTGAACCCGACGGGCGAGGCGCCGCTCCCACCAGGAAGGTTAACGGTGATTTTCTCCAATACATGATCGTCGGCGATGGTCGAGGGGTCGAGCTGGCCGCCGGGCAGATTGCGGCCATAGACCGTCACGCTCGTCGCCTTGCCAGCCTCGACGGCGCTGGGAAAGACCGCGTCGATCCACGGGGTCGTACTGATGCTGAGACGATAGTAATGCTCGGCACTGCCCTGGGTGTGCGTGAAGTGATAGAGGCGAACATAGTAATCGCCATCATCGGGCAGGAAGCAATCGGTGAGGGCGTCGTTATTGTTGTAGTCGCGGCCGGAGGCCAATTGTTTACCCTTACTGTCGTACACCTCCAGGCCGGCGTGAAAGCGGCTGTCGATGCTGGAGGCGAGACAGCTGAACACGACGCGCTGTCCTTTCTTGCCCGCGAAAACGTAGTAATCCACATCGGTAGGATTGGCCATCGAACCATTGATGGTCGAATTGATTTCGACACGCTGGGCCTGTTCGACATCGTTGTTGGGTTCTTTTTCTAGCACTTCGTTGAGGTCGCCGGCCACAAACGCGCGCGGATTGCTGACGCCCCATTTATTGACAAAGCGCACATCATGAATGCCGGGCGGTACGTTGGCGGCCAGCGTCACTTTGAAGCGGCTGATGACCGGCTTGCCCATGCCTCTTCTTCGTCCCTTCTGGGGTTGGGGCTGGGGCGGCGGCGGCGGCTCGGGAGTAGCGAGCGGCTCGGCCTTGATGCCGGGATGGCTGAAGAGCAACTGTTCGGGTTCCTCCAAGTCGGTACCCGTGAACGTGACCTCAACGGTCGAGCCGATCTTGCCTCCGGGCGGCATGACGGTCAAAAGCCGCGGTGCAGGCAGGTTGGAGCCAAGCCTTGGCTGCGCCTGGAGATTGCCAGCCCCCAACACCAGCAAAAGCACAAGCACGGCAAAGGCACGGCGGACTGTGGACAGAGAAAGGGAGTATGCGAGCATCGCGGGACCCTCCTGAAGGGGCGAGATCTCTGACTCCATTCACTCGGCGGGGTGCCAGGGCAGGCAACAAAGGTCTATTCCTCTCGGCAATGGTGGGGGCCGAGAAATTCCTCCTGACCTTTTCAACATGGTAGTCGTCTGCACTGCTGCGGTCAAGTATTACCCAGCGAAATCAGCGCGATGCGCCATTCCCCCAGGCGCAGAAGACCCAGCTGGTGCAAGACAACCTGAACATGCATGAGGGGACACGAAACAGGGCCGTTCACTTCTCGATGCGCCAACGGCGTGTGAGGATTTCGCCAGGCCGACCGCCGGGCCGGACCTCGACGATCTCATCGCCAGCTTCGGCGCCGAAGCCGTTTACCAACGCTTGGATGGGAGGTTCTTCGCGCGGCAGGTCCTCGCGATAAATCACGTAAACGCCGTCCCGTTCGCTAGCAGCCTCACCAAGCATCTCGGCTAGACGGACCCGTGAGACGCTATCCCAGGCCAGACCGGGGAACAAACTCTGCAAGAAATCGGCGAAACGATCGCCGAGAAAGGGACGCGGCGGTACCAGGTAGAAAATCGACATGGGGTACGTCCTTGCGGAGAAACTACCTTTCGCTACCTCATCGGTTCGGAACAGGCCCTATCTTGGCTCAACTGTCCTCCCCCACAAAAAGCATACCCGCTGGCGGCAGCGCAGCCGGCAGTACCGCTACAGCGAGAACGGGAATGGCGGATCCAAAAGCAGATCAGACCCCCTTGAGACTTGGGTTTGACTCCAAAATTCCGATGTTTACAATAACAGATGAGGCGTGCCAAGGACGGCGAAGTTTGCGGAACAGAATGAGAATGAGGTGCAATCATGTGGTCCCCGAAACCCGACCATCCGCTGCGGCGGATGTTCGCCGGTCTCACCGAACAGACCTTCATTAACACTCTCGGCGTCGCCGATCCGCGTTTGACCGATTATCTCTCGGAGATGCTATCGCGTTTCATTCATATCGACGCCATCTATCGGCTGTCGAACGCTCAGGGCAAACGACTGGAGGAAGTCGCCGAGATGCTGATCGAAGCTGAGGCGATGCCGCCCGAAGGCCGCACCCGTCGGGAAATCTATCGTCATATCGGCGATTTCACCCTGTTCTGGACCGGCGTTTATCCCGAGGCGCTCAAGCGTCTGCGTTCCATCTTGTCGAAAGATCATTTCATCGATTACTGCTCGCAGGGTAAGCGCTCCTACTACATCGCCAGCACTTTCGAGGAGCCTCCCTACGAAGAGGAAGCACCCGTGCTACGACGGCTGAGCGAAGAGTTCGAGCTGTGCGCCTACGGACTGCACGAAGTCCGCCGTCAATGGGAGCAATTGCGCGGCCGGGAACTGCCGCCAGGTTCCCCGATCATTAACTGAGGAACCGCTGGGAGCAGAAGCCTTACTCCTTGGGCGGCACGAAATCGGCCATCCACAGCTGCGACGGTTGCAGGCCGTCCCGCGTTGAGGTCCACATCAGCCGTTGGCCGTCTGCGCTGAACACCGGCAGGACGTCGGCCCCAGGTGCATAAGTCAATCGCACTTTCTTGCCGGTGTCGATATTCATCCAATAGAGATCGTAATTGGGACGAACGGCTACGGCATGATCGGCCCCAGCGTAGACGATGTGTTTGCTGTCCTTGTACCAGTACGGTCCCCACTGCACCCAATTCAGGTCGTCCGTCAAGGCGCGTTCGCCGCTGCCGTCGGTGTTGATGACGTACAGCTGCAAATGGTCCTTCTTCTTACGGTCGCTGCGGAAGATGATGCGTTTGCCGTCCGGCGAGAAGAACGGCCCGCCGTTGTAGCAGCCGGGAGCGTGCGTCAACTGGCGGACGTTCTTGCCGTCCTTGTCCATGATGTACAGCTCCAGGTTCTCCGGGCCGCTGCGATTGGAACAGAAAACGATCCATTGGCCGTCGGGCGAGTAGCTGCCTTCGGCGTCGTAGCCTGGCGTATCGGTCAGGCGCCGCAATTGGCTGCCGTCGGGGTTGGCCTCGAAGATGTCCAGGTAGGGATCGAAGTCCCATTTGTAGCGGCGCCGCTTGCCTGCCTTGCGATCTTCCTCACGCTGGCGGTATTCTTCGGCGTATTGCTGCTTCGCTTCTGGATTGAGATGGCTGCTGGCGAAGAGGATTTTCTTGCCATCGGGAGAAAAATACGAGCACGTGGTCTTGCCAATGCCGGGGCTGACACGGCGAGTGCGCTTGCTTTGCAGATCCATGACGAAAATTTGATAAAAAGGATTGCCGCTGTCTTTTTCCTCGGCCTGGAAGATAATGCTTTTGCCATCGGGCGCGAAATAGCCCTCGCCGGCACGGACGAACTCGGTGGTGATTTGGCGAATGTTTTTCAGATAAACGGCCTCGGCTTTTTGCCAATCGGCCGGCTCAGCGGCAAACAGGGACAAGAGCAGCCAAACATGCATGTGTACGCTCCTTCAAGATCGGGCTACTTGATCGTGATGGACAAATCCTTCACCATTAATTATAGAGGAAACATACAGGCCCATAGCGCCGGCGACGGCGGAGTTGAGGAACAACGAACGGATGTATACCTTCTTCTTTTTTCTGCTAGCAGACTTCTTTTTTCTGCTAGCAGAACAGCCACCCGGCCCGCCCTTGATCGGCAACAACCTCGTTTTTTATTCCGTGGTGGGCGGCGCGCTATTGTTGGTGCTGCTTCCGCTGGTCCTCTGGCTGCGCCGCCGTACCAAGCAAACGGAATCGGACAATCTCACTCGTGGATCGTGAAAACCGCATGGAGCTGCGTCTCGATCGTCTCTTGCCCAAGCTGCGCGACAATGCAGCAGCTGTCCTGCAAGCCATCGACCGTGATCCGATGTTGCTCAAGCGGTCGAGCGGCCCGTTGGTGTTGGCCAACGCCAGCCAGGCCCTGTACACGCCGCAACAGGAACATCAGCTCTTGGCCAAGGGCATCGTCTATTGCCGTGATCCCTACCAAGTCGTCTCATTGCCCCTGGTCAAAATCTTCAATCTGGGCGAGCGTGATGTCACGGTTGCCGATTTGGCTGCCCTGGCCGAGGAGCCGAACGTGCGCCTCCACTTTTTGCGGAAAATCGATGGCTCGCTGATTCAGGTCTTTCGTCACGACGGCCGCGTCTGGTTCACGACGCGCGGCATGATCGAAGGGGCGATCCCTCGGTCGGGCCGAGACGACGACGAAGACGCTTCGGAATTCGACTATATCGGTGTGGCCCGCCGCATCGCCGCGGAACGCTATCCGTGTCTGCTCGACAACACGCCCTTACTCGACGGCCGCACGCTAATCTTTGAATTGATCCATCCGCGGGCGAAAAAAGTGACTGACTACGGCCAGCGCAGCGACCTGATTTTGCTGGGCGCTTTCAATGTCCGTCACTTTAGCTATGCCACGTATCCGGAAATCGTCGCCTTCGCCGAGGAATACGGCCTGACGGTCGTAGATGCGCTGTCGCCCCACGGCACGACACTGGTAGAACAGGTCGAGGACTTGCTGGCAGCCTTGGCGGGCACCGATGAGGAAGGCAGTGTCCTTCAGTTCGAGAATTCTCAGGAAGTGATTTACCGCGCCAAGGTGAAATCCCCGGGCTACCTGCGCCGCATGCGCGCCATGGCCGAATGCACTTATGAAAACCTCGTCGCCCTCATAGACGATAATCAACATCTTAAAAGTTGGCAAGAGGTGGAGGCGTTTCTGCGTACCCGTGGCCGGGAAGCGCTGCCGGAGGAAGTAGTGCCTTTTTATCGTCCGCACTACGAGCGTTTCGCTGCTTATCTGGCCGATTGCGAGCGCCTGTGTCAATGGGCGATGCGGACCCGCGATGCAATCGAGTGCCAACTCGGCGGCCGGCAGGGCCAAGACGAGACGTCCTATCGCAAGCGCTTCGCCGCCCTGGCCACGCGCTATCCTCATGCCACGCTGTTGTTCGCCGCGCTGGACGGCCGCCTCGACTGCCAACGTCTCCGCCGCCTCCTCCGCAGTCCCCAACAGGTGCGACGGATCTTGAACGAGCTTGGCTTGATTTGAATTCGCCTCCGCGAGGGAATCCCCTCCGAGTCCGCCGCGCAAGCAAGGGGAAAGGCACCCTTGCTTGCGCGGCGGGCTGGAGAGTCAGCGCCCTTGCTTGCGCGGCGGGCTGGAGAGTCAGCGCCCTTGCTTGCGCGGCGGGCTGGAGAGTCAGCGCCCTTGCTTGCGCGGCGGGCTGGAGAGTCAGCACCCTTGCTTGCGCGGCGGGCTGGAGAGTCAGTGAGCTTACGCTGCTCGAAGTTCTGGTCAAGCCGCTACGCGATGGCAATACGGCATTGGCTTCGCTGTATCGAACAGTTCTCCTCGGCACAGCCGGATTCACCTGTGTGCCGATCACGCGCACGATTCTGGAAGCTGCGGCTCAACTGCGTGCGGCGCATCAGTTGAAAACGCCGCCACGCCCCTTCCCATCCGCCGCCGAAGTCGTTACCTTTCACAACGTACCTACTGAATCCGGATCCTCAGCACAACGGCATCGATCATGCGCTGGCTGCAAACGGAATATCTTCTCAAGGGCGTTTACTTGGGCCTCGTTCTGTACGCCGCCTTGCAACAGGCGGCGGCGCCGCAATACGGCTGGGATGCCCTGGCGCGTGTCAACCTGTTGGCGCTGGGCGGACTGGTTCTCGCCCTGCTGGCGGCGGGATTGGCCAAGATGCGCGAGGGCTATCGGGTCCGGGGCCGGTTGCTGATATTCACCCTGTTTTTGTTGCTGGAAAGTCCGACGCTGGTTTACGCTGGCATCCTCGGCGGCACGTTCGCCGGCATTGTCTGGGTGCGCCAACAGGTCGGAGAACAGCCGCAGCTTCAGGAGTTGTTTCTGCCGGCGCTGGGCGGTGGTGCTTTTGCCGGACTGGCCTTCGGTGCGCTGCGGCAGATTGGCCATCGTTTGACGCGCATCGGGCTGATTTTAGCGCTGGCGGCTGGGCTGGCCGGTGGATTGCTCTACTGGCTCGGCCAGTTCGGCACGCTCGCCTCGAAGCACCAGCTCGGCGATCCGACCGTTTTCGCCGTACAGATCCTCCTTAGCATTCCGTTTTTCTATCTGCTGACCTTCGCCGGTCATGAAGAGGAATCGGAAATCGAGATCGGCCTCATGTGCGCTAATCTCGGCCTGGGATTAGGAATTTTGACGTATGATTATAGGCAATATCGATCAGCGGCGTTTTTGCTGCCGGTATTGGTGTATTTCGGCTACACCACGAAAGTGCTGCCGGGCTTGCGTGTGCTCAAGCACGCCTTTCGCGGCCTCAGTTACGCGCGCATCGGCCAGTATCGCCGGGCCTTGCAAGCATTCCGCCGCGCCTTGCACTTGGATCCCAACAATCGCCTGGCCCGCGAGGGGTTCTGGGACGTGCATCGCTTGCTCGATCTGGATCAGCTGGCCAACGATCCGCCGACCTTGGCCCTGGTCGATCTCGACTTGTGTTTGCAGCGGGCCGGCTCGCTGCTGTTGCAACCGGGGCCGTCTGCCGCCCAGCTCGCCGAAGCGCATCGTCTGCTCGATCTGGTGCTGCGTTTGCAACCGAGCATGGAGCCGTCCGTCGATTACTGGCGTGCCGTCGCACATACACACGCCCGTCGCTTTGATGAGGCGGCTGCAGTGCTGGGGCGCGTTCTTGATCCGTCGCACTATGGGGCTGACAATCCGCAGCGGCAAAGCATCCTGCTGGCCGCTTGGCAGCTGGCGCTTTTGCTGCATGACGAGCTGCGCCGTCGTGTCGGCGAGCCGCAACTTGCTTTACCCGGAAGACGAATGGAGGCCATCGCAGCCGTCGAGAGACATTTGGCCAACAATCCCGACGATCAAACGGTTTGGGGCCTCAAAAGGCTTCTTTATCAAGATGTGACCGAGGAAGAATACAACGCCTTCGTAGAAGGAGAGACCGGAAGGTTGACATCCTCCGCTCGCTCGTTCGAGACCGGAGGGGTGACACCCTCCGCTCGCTCGTTCGATCACGAATACGCACAACAGCTCGGCTTGGCGCTGATTGAGGATAATACCCGCTGGCAGCGCGGCGGCGAATATCTGCGCATGGCGGCGCATGGTCTGCCGATGCTGGGACCGACTCTCTTCGTGCAGATCGCCCAGGCCCATCAGCGTGCCGGCCACGTCGATGAAGCACGTCATCATTACGAATTGGCCAAACGTGCCGGCCTCACCGTCGGCCCGAAAAACCTCGCCGACGCCGAACGGCAAGCCTATTTCGCCGCCGTTAAACTGCTCGGCGAGGACGCCCTGGCGCGCGGCGACATCGAGGCCGCCATCGAAAACTATCACCTCTATGCCGAGTCTGAACGCGCGGGCCTAGAGACCTTGCGAACGCTGGCGGACCTTTATGAGAAAAAAGGAGACGCTTTAGCCGCCATGCGCGTTACCGATCAGGCGCTGGTTTACAATCCCAAAGACAAAGATCTGCTCGAACGCAAGGACCGCTATTACTATTCCGTGATGCCGGAACAGATCCGCGAGCGCATCGAGTCCATACGGCCGTGGTTCGATTTCGATTACTGTGTGCGCAAGGCCCGTGCGATCCTCGATGGCCGGATGTATACTGATGTCGAATGGCTGGACGTGGCGCATCACTTGATTCAGCTGGCGTTGGTGGTGAAGCCGGAATGTCGGATGGTGAAAGTGCTGCTGGCCAAGGTGCTGCTGCGCTACGGCGAGCGCGACCGCGCCATTGCCACGCTCGAAGAAGTGCGCAATCCCAAGCCGGAGAAGTTCGCCAGCAGCGAAGACGAGGACGCCTGGTATCAAAGCTGCCAACTGCTCAGCGATCTGTATCTCGAAATAGGCCGGCCCGATTTGGCCGTGCCGTGCCTGATCGATTTCCGCCACAGCGCCAAAAGCGGAGCACGCACGTTATACAAATTGGGCCAAGCCTACGAACAGCTCGGCGACCGCGCTCGCGCCGTCAAGTGTTACAAACAGGTGACGGCCTACGAGGGCAACCCGCTAGCGCCAGACGCTGAAGATGCATTGCAACGATTACAGCAGGGAGCATAAGCTCGACTTGTGCCCTTTCTTATAGCGATTCGCAAAAAATGCCTTGTTTTCGAGCAATTTCTGCGAACGAGCGAGAATAGGCACTCTTGGTGTAGTTGAACACTGCTTACAATCAAGTTAGGTTGCGTTAAGCTTCCCCAGAGGGCACAAGTCGAGATAAGGGCCACGAGACAAAACTTCCTCCCTTCCAGGGGAGAGGCGTACTTTTTCTCTTTCTCTCCTGTGCCAGAAGCGTTTCTCGCTGTGCTATCTCGCACATCTTGAAGTGCCAGCGGACTGTTCCCTCCCCTTTATGGAGAGAAGCGATCTACGATAGGACGGCCTTTTTCTGGTTCGCACCAGAAATCAGCGACTCCAGAAAAGGCTGGCATCGCGTTTGCAATTCCATTTAGTGCAAAGGTAAAGATCTCCGATCTGTACCCGTTGCTCAGACCGAAGGACCTCGATGACCGTGGTCTCCACGACTCGGTTGATCCGGTCGGGTACAATGACGAAGGAGAACACCATGAACAGCTCCCTTGTACATGAGAAGCCCCCGCGCCCCTTTGAACTGCTTCAGGCCAAGGACTTAATGAGGCCCAATCCCGTATCCATCCGCCGCGACGCCAGCATCCGCGAGGCCCTCGAACTGCTAATGCATCGCGGCTTCGGTGCTGCACCCGTAATCGATGAAGCGGGCCGGCCCGTCGGCGTCGTAAGCCGCACCGACATCCTCATCCATGAACAAGAATGCGTCCGCCACGCGCGCGTCCCAAACTTCGGTGGTTCCAGATGCGATTGCAGCGACTGGGACGTGTTTCCCGATCTTTCGTGGGCTGACGATTTCTCTGTCGAGGCCACGATCCCAGCGACGGTAGGAGAGATCATGACTCCAGCCATCTTCACTGTGGCATTGGATACGCCGGCACGCGAAGTGGTGCGCCGCATGCTGGAATTGAAAGTCCATCACCTGTTCGTGTTGGATGAAGACAAGGCCCTCGTCGGCGTTATCAGCCCACTGGACGTGATGCGTCATCTGCTGGACTAAACAAAAGGAGACTTCCCATGTATCGCTCTATTCTGGTGCCCTTGGATGGTTCTTTGCTGAGCGAGCAATCATTGCCCTATGCGGTGGCCTTGGCGCGCCGTTCGGGAGCGTCCTTGCATTTAGCCTATGTTCATACGCCGCTCATTATAGGAGAGGGCGTGATGTACCTCGGTACTCCCGATGTTCAATTGTGGGAAGAAGAGAAAAACTACCTCCTACGCCTCGTTGATCGACTAAAGAAAATGGGGCTGGACAAGCTCTCGGCCCATGTGCTGGAGGGACCGATCGCCCAAGCGTTGCAGGAACAGGCACGGAGCGAGGGATGCGATCTCGTCGTCATGACCACGCACGGTCGAGGTCCGGTATCGCGTTTCTGGCTAGGTAGCGTCGCCGATCAATTGTTGCATCGGCTATCGACCCCCTTGTTGCTCATCCGCACGCGGGAAGAAACGCTGCCGCTGACAACAGAACCGGAGGTACGTAATGTCCTGGTGGCGCTGGATGGCACTCCAGAAGCGGAGCGAATCTTACAACCTGCGGGAACGTTGGCGAAGTTGTTGGGGGCCTCCTGTACGCTGCTGCGTGTGGTTCCCTCCGTGGTGGCTTATTCCGTCTATCCGGAAAAGGCGGTAGATGCCGCTTTGGCTGACAAACTGCAGGACGAAGCACATGTCTATTTACAACGGATAGCGGCTTCACTGCGCGACCAAGGTATTCCCACACAAACACGCGTCCTTCTCCATGCCCACCCAGCCACGGCCATCGTAAATGAAGCAGCCAACGGCGAATACGGACTTCTCGCCTTAGAGACGCACGGCCGCTGCGGCTTGGCACGCTTGTTCCTTGGCAGCGTTGCAGACAAGGTCGTGCGCAGTGCCACGGTACCGGTCCTGGTGCATCGCTGTCTGCCCGATTGACATCTAGAAGGGACGCCTTGTCAGCCCTGGCTTCGATAACGAAAAAGGAGTAACGCAGTATGAAGGAACGTGAGGGATTTCCCTCCCTCCCAGAGCACGAGGACAACTGGCGCTGGCTTCTGACTCTAGGTGTGGGATTGATTCTTTTGGGTGTCATCGAGATTGGCTCGGTTGTCCTCCTGGAATTGCTCGCCGTCTTGGTACTTGGCCCTTTGCTGCTGGCGAGCGGCATTCTCCAGATCCTTTTGGTGTTTTTCTCGCGGCGGCGGGAAGCTCCATTACATCTCACTGCTGCCGCCCTTGACATCGTCACCGGCTTCCTTGTCCTGACGCATCCACGCAACACCATTGACGATCTGATTCTGGTGCTGGCAGCTTTTTTGATGGTAGGCGGTGTTTCGCGCATTCTCAGCTCCCTGTTTCTGCAACTCCGCGCCTGGGGCTGGATCCTCGCCGCCGGAGTTGTCGCGGTCGCCTTGGGGCTGATTGTCTGGAAGGAAGGGCATTTTCGCGGTCTTTCGCTTGTCATGGCGTGCGTAGGCGCTGATTTCATCGCCCACGGCGTCAGCTGGGTCGTCCTGTCCCACAGCGCCTCCGATGGTTCGCCTGCCGTCTCGAATGGCAGTCCAACAACTTCCGACAATAGGGTACCCCGAAAACTGGACCACCAGCCAAGCTAATCATCTGTCCGCACCTTCGCCATCCTAGCCCTATCGGTCGATGCCGCCGACAGGACGGCCGGGCCCCAAATCAGCCCCGGGGGTTCAACGGACAGATACCGTTTGCGGCCAGTGGGGTCTCTTTCTCCATCGTACCCCCTTGGGGTCGCCGGCCCCGCGGTCCTCTTGGACGGGCTGTCGATAGTGCTGGCACGGGGCGTCGGTTCTCGGACAGAATGAGGAGCAACAGGAGGGGGGCTCGATTTGAGCGAGCGGGGTTGCACCAGCCCCCAGTAGGCTTTGCCATTCTCTCTCCCACAAGGGGAAGGGAAAAGACCGCTTGCACGTAAGCTATCCTACACACCCAAATCGAGAGGCATACCCTCAACAGGAAGCGACACTTTTATTTTGTGCAGACTGCTTTTATAATGGAGGTATCTCAGCTTCATCAGAAACGGGAACAATCGAAAAGAGTAATGCCGAAACATCCATCCGGGGAATAGGGATCTCCACGGCATGCCATGTGCAACCTTTGCGGGATAGAAACTTTGCTGTTTTGTGGAGGCGGGAACGATGCAATGCCATGATTCAACAGCGGCCGGGCGGTGGGGGAAAACAGTGTGGAACGCTTTGCTGGTTCTGTTAGGGTTGGCGGCGACTGGTCTACCGGACGGCCGCGCCCAAATGTACTATAGCGGCGGTTTCACTCCGCGCCGGGGGCAAGCGGGGCAAAACCCATCTCCTCAGACCCCGACGCCCGCCGCACCCAAAACGCCACCCTCCTATTTCCCCGACAATGACGTTGCTTATCCGTCTTACTATCTCGGAGAGTCGAAAGGTCCCCTGTTGCCGCCAGGCCTGCTGCCTTACAACTTCTTGCCTTCCAGCTTGCCCTGGAACCAGGCGGGTTTTGAAGACTATAACGAACTGCCGCAACTACCTCAGGACTCGTCGGTCGGCGAACCCCAAAAATACTCTTTGACGGCAACCCCGCTGCCTTCCCCGGGCGGAGAGCGGCCGGTAACCGCCGTGCTGATCGCTCATCTGCCTGAACATGCCGTGTTCTGGGTGGAGGGGATCCGGACACGTTCGACAGGCCGGACGCGCTACTTCCAATCGCCGCCGCTGCGGCCCGGCCAGAAGTACAATTACCACGTGCGCGCCGCCTGGATCGAGGACGGCCGCTGGGTCAGCCAGACCTGCCTGGTTCCTGTTGAGACGGGGCTGATTCAGGCTATCTATCTTCGACCGACCTCTCAATCCCCGGCCAAGACCGCGAGGAAATCGAGCCTTTAACCTTCGGAGCCACGCATGGGTTTCATTGACGCGCATGTTCACGTCTGGACCGATGATACGGCCCATTATCCGCTGGCGCGGGAATATCGAGTCGAGGAGATGAAGCCCAAGCGCTTCACGCCGGAAGAGCTTTTCAAACACACCAAGCCGGCCGGCGTGGACCGCATCAACCTGATCCAAATGAGCTATTACGGATTCGATAATAGCTATATGTTGGACATGATCGCCGGCTACAACGACGTCTTCTGCGGCACGGCTGTCATCGATCCGAATGCTGCGATGCTCGATCGCCTCATGGGCGAATTGGCCCGGAAAAAGGTACGGGCCTTTCGCATCTATCCGGGTCTGGAGCGCGGCGTCAAGCCAAACCAGGGCAAGGGTGAAAATTGGCTGCGGGCAGCGGGCTACGACAAAATGTTTGCCGCCGCCGCCAAGAACAACCAAGCCATCAGCTGCCTTATTAATCCCGACGCCCTGCCAGATTTGGAACGCATGTGTCGCAAACATCCCAGTACGCCCGTCATCATCGATCACTTGGCCCGCATCGGTGCCGACGGAATGATCCGCGATGCCGATGTGACAGCGCTGTGTAACCTGGCCCAGTACAAGAAAGTCATGGTCAAAATCGGTGCCTTCTACGGACTGGGTAAGAAGAAACCTCCTTATGACGATCTGGCACCGCTTATCCGCAAAGTCGTTCAGGCGTTTGGCGTCCAGCGCTGCATGTGGGAGAGCGATTGTCCCTTTCAGGTCGTTGAGCACACATATACCGACAGCATCGAACTGGTGCGTAAGCGATTGGATTTTCTGAGCGCGACAGATCGGGACTGGCTGCTGCGGCGGACGGCGGAGGCGTTCTTTTTCCCCAAACGAGTAGGATAAAAACGTTTAGATGGCGAGGAGCACTTGCTGGCGCGGCGTGCTTGCACGTAGCGCGAGCAAGTGTGGATGATGTGAGGAGCACTTGCTGGCGCGGCGTGCTTGGGAGCACGTAGCGCTTGGGAGCACGTAGCGCGAGCAAGTGCGGATGATGTGAGGAGCACTTGCTGGCGC
>JAJPIY010000176.1 GCA_021324515.1 Planctomycetota bacterium | reverse complement strand
GGCGAGCGGGGGGTGTGAACCTCCCGGTTGTGCTACCGGGGGGTTCACTGTACTACCGGGGGGTTCACACCCCCCGCTCGCCATGCTCACGCAACCCCGCTCGTCCATGTGTCCTATCTCCGCGTGCTCAGTACATCCGTGCCCTCGATCAATTCCAGCGGAACCAGCGCAGCGCGAATACAAAGCTGCCTGTGGCCCAGCCGGCCAGAATCGCCATCTGCGGCCACAACTGCGGTAAAGAGGTGCCTTCCAACATGACCGCACGCAGCGCATCATTCAGCGGCGTCAACGGCAGCGCCTGGATGAATGGTTGCATCGCCACAGGGAAACGCTCCGACGAAAAGAAGATTCCCGACAACACCCACATCGGCAGCATCACCAGGTTCATCAGTCCCGACACCGCCTCCAGCGTCTTGGCCCGGCTGGCCACCAGTAAGCCGATGCCGGCGAAGGTCGCCGCGCCCAACAAAATCAGTATCACTAACGCCAGCAGACTGCCCTGAACCACCACACCGAACGCCAGCCAGGCGAACCCCAAAAGCACGAAGATCTCAGGCACCATGAAAAGCAAGCGACTGAACAAGATACCCAACAGGAAGTCGCTCTTGCGCATGGGGGTGGCCAGGAAACGCTTGAGCATTTTGCGGATGCGCATGTCCACGATGACGAAGCCCACGCCCCACAAGCCGCCGCCCATCAGGCTCATGCCCAACAACCCTGGCACCAAAAAATCGATGTACCTTCCCCCTGGTTCCTGCACGGCCTGGGTCCGGACAGGCAACGGATCGACGCGTCCCGCCGCCCGCTGGAGAGCGTCGTCCACCTTGCTTTGGGCCAGTCGGCCTTCTTCGCGTGTCGGATCGAAAATGTATGCATAAGCTCCGCCCGATGCCGAGGGCGGCACGACGATCAGCGCTGTCTTGCCGGTACGCAGCCGCCGCTGGCACAGGGCAGGATCGTTGATCTGGACCTTGAACGTCTCGTCCTTGCTCAGGGCCTCCCAGACGAAGCGCACCTGGGTCTCTGCGGCGGCGTCCTGTTGAACATCCACCACCATCTGCTCAACCGGCTTATTGCGGAAAGCGATCCCCAAGGCCACGACCATGAGGAGGGGAAAGCCATAGACCCAGAAGATCGCTTCCGGCTCCCGGTAGAACTCGCGCAGGCGGGCCAGTATCAACTGCCCTAGCGGCGAGTAACGTTTGGTGACTTTGGTGGAAGGGAGTTCACGGTTCATGGCTGGGCTTCTCCGTCGCGCAGGTGTCTTCCCGTCAGCGTGACGAAAACGTCTTCGAGGCTGGCATGGCGCGTGGTCAGCCCGGCCAGCCGATGACCGGTCTGGCGCAGCCGTTCCAGCAAAGCCGGCAAGGCCACATGCAACTCGGTCACCGAGAGGCAGAAATGATCAACGTCCTGGCGCACCGAGCGCACGGCGGGCAAGTCCGCCAGTTCCAGGGGAGCCATCCGCTGCGGATCTTCCAATGTGAACTCGACAACGTGCTCACTGCCCAGCTCCGCGATCAATCGGCGCGGCGTACCTTGGGCAATGACCTTGCCGTGGTCCACCACGGCCACGCGATCACACAAGCGTTCGGCCTCATCCATGTAATGCGTGGTCAAAAGCACGGTACGGCCCTGAGCGCGCAGGTCCCGAATCAGGTCCCACAGCTGCCGCCGTGATTGCGGGTCCAGGCCAGTAGTCGGTTCATCCAACAGAAGCAAATCGGGATCACCGACCAGAGCGCAAGCCACGGCCAGGCGCTGCCGTTGGCCCCCCGATAATTTGCCTACTCGTGCGGTAGCTTTTTCTTCCAACGACACCCGGCGGATCACCTCGTCCGGTTCCAGGCCGCGCCGGTAGAAGCTGCGAAACAGCGTGAGCGTCTCATCGACTTGCAGCTTCTCGGACAAGCGCGTCTCCTGAAGCGAGATGCCGATGCGCTCTTTAATGGCGGCATCATCACGCCCCCAACGCATGCCGAGCACCTCCACGTCGCCGGCGGTCGGCTCGGACAGCCCTTCCAGGATCTCGATGGTCGTGGTCTTGCCTGCACCGTTAGGCCCAAGCAGGCCGAAGCATTCACCGCACTCCACGGTCAAATTCAGTCCGCGGACAGCTTCGACAGGCGGCCGGCCCTCATAGCGCTTGACCAGGTCGGTACAGCGGATAGCGGCGGTCATGAAATTATCTTAGCGACTCGCCCCCCTGTGTCCTGCATTCGTTCGTCAGGTCAGCAGAAAGTAGAGCAAACCGATTAGAAAGCCTATGATGGCTGTGACGGCCCCGACCACCACGCCGATGACAAAAGGATCCAAGCCCCGCCGATAGACGTTGCGATCGAACGAAGGCGGAGATAGTTCCAGAGGAGGAAGTATTTGTCCTGACTCCTTCCGACATGGTTGCATCCGTTCTCGTTGCGACGATCCGAAAATGGGTGCGGTTTGCTCCGTCGGCCGAGGAGCGGGAACGCCCTGGGGCTGGACAGGTGGAAGGGGGTCTGCTGGACGGGTGTTGGCCGCCATCTTTTCTTGCGATGGCGCAGGCTGTCCGGAGGCCCCTGGATGCGATTCGGGGGGAGGAGAGGAAGACATAGCCACCTCCGCAATCATCCAGAGCTGGCAGGGCACCCAGCCACATATTTAAGCCGGAAGGAGATATTTTCCGGGGGGAGACGCTACAGGTCCGGTTCTCGTCTTGTCTCGGGGAGAAAAAGGGCGGAGGAAACAGGTCTTCCTGAACCTGTTTTCCCCAATTCTAGATCACAATGCCGCGCCGTGGCGAAGTAAGGAGCAGGTTTTGGAATGATCGGCTACTGGCAATTGGCGTGCCTTATTGATAGAAAAGAACAACGAGTGCAGAAATGTTTAATTGGCAAAGATTTGGGCGGCAGAGCAGACCATCGCATGTAGCACGTGTATCTTCCGTCCTGCCGCAATTTCCGACAGCGCGCCGGAAAACCCGACAACTTGTCCACGGCATCAACGGTTTTCAGCGGGTTGTTGCAAGGCCCGCTCGACTGCCTCCACGCCGACCAACGGCGCCTGGCAGGTGAAATTCTGACAGAGGTAGACGGCGACCGGTCCTTGGGAAGTCTTGCCCGCCAGCAGCGGCAGCCGTTCGTCCAGGTGTTTCTCGTCGCTGCCAGGCGCTTTCAGCGCCAGCACGCGATGGGGCTGAAAGCGCCCGGCAAGAAGGCGCAGCACACGGCGGACCTCTTCCGCCGAAGGATCGCCGACAATGGCGATTTCCTGCACGGGACCGAGAAAGAAATCGAGGGCGAGGAGCATCTGTGCTGCGGCCAGCGGCTGGGCGGCAAGCAAACCACGATACAGCTGTAGCGTCGTCTCTGCTTTTTCTTGCAGATCCATGCGGCCGGTCAGCTTCACCAGGCGCAGCAGCGCTGTTACAGCCATCGAATTGCCCGAGGGGATCGCATTGTCATAAGGATCTTTGCTGCGGGCGATCAGCGTTTCATGATCGCGACCCGTGTAGAAAAACCCGCCTTCAGCCGGGTCCCAGAATTGATCGACCATCACCTCGGCCAGATCCAGCGCCGCCTCGATCCAGCGCGGCGCGAACGTGGCCTCGTACAGGGAAATTAAGCCATCGAGCAAGAACGCATAATCTTCCAGATAGGCGTTAAGCTTTGGTTCGGAGCCGGGAACCCAGGTGCGCAGCAAGCGTCTATCGGGGCGGCGCATGCGTGCGAGGATGAAATCGGCGGCGCGAGCGGCGGCGGCGGCGTAATCGTGGCGCTGGAGCACTTGCGCCGCCTGGGCCAAGGCGCCGATCATCAGGCCGTTCCACGAGGTCAAGGCCTTCTCATCGCGGCCGGGCCAGACACGCTGCGAGCGCACCTGGAACAGTTTGCGGCGGTCCGCGTCGATGCGCTTGCGCAAGTCCGACTCGCTCAGGCCGTGCAGCCGGGCATACTGCGCGAATGTCTTGACACGGTGCAAAATGTTCTGGCCGTGTTCCCAATTGCCCTCCGGTTCGACTCCATAAACTTCACTAAAGAGATCGGCTTCCTCCTTTCCTAGCACTTGTTCAATCTCCGCCGCCGTCCATACATAGAACTTGCCTTCTTCCCCCGCACTGTCGGCGTCAAGCGTGCTGTAGAAAGGGCCTTCGGAACTGGTCATCTCGCGCAGCATCCAACCCAGCGTCTCTTCGGCGATTTCACGGTAAAACGGCTCACCCGTGGCCTGGAATGCTTCCAGATAACAAGGCACAAGCAAGGCGTTGTCGTAGAGCATCTTCTCGAAGTGTGGCACCAGCCAGCGTTCGTCGGTGCTGTAGCGGGCGAAGCCTCCGCCAAGGTGATCGTAAATGCCGCCCCTGGCCATGTGGTCGAGGGTGACGCGGACCATTTCCAGGGCCTGCGGCTCGTTGAAGCGCTTCCAACAGCGTAAGAGCAAGCGCAGATCCATCGGATGGGGAAATTTGGGCGCCCGCCCGAACCCGCCATAACGCGGATCAAAAGCGCGGGCCAGCTCCTCGAGCGCCTGCCGCAACAGCGAGGCGTCCAACGCCCCCTCTTGCCTTGGCAAGCGGCCGAAATCGCGGACATGGGCGGTGATTTGCGAAGCGGCTTCCTCCACCTCCGCGCGGCGCGTACGCCAGACTTCGGCAATGTGCAGCAGCAGCCGCTTGAAGCCCGGTCGGCCGTAGCGGTCATCCGGCGGAAAATAGGTGCCGCCGGTGAACGGTTTTAAGTCTGGCGTCAAAAACACCGACATCGGCCAGCCGCCCGAACCGGTTAGCAGCTGTACCGAAGCCATGTAAATTTGATCCAGGTCGGGACGCTCTTCCCGACCGACCTTGATGCTGACGAAGTGGTCATTGAGGATTTTGGCGATCTCTTCATTCTCAAAGCTCTCTTGCTCCATCACATGGCACCAGTGACAGGCGGAGTAGCCGATGCTGAGGAAAATGGGCCGATCGAGCTGCCGGGCGCGTTCGAGCGCCTCGGGCCCCCAGGGATACCAGTCCACGGGGTTATGGGCATGTTGCCGCAGATAAGGGCTGGTTTCGTGGAGGAGCCGATTGGTGAAGGGGGTCGTT
>JAJPIY010000035.1 GCA_021324515.1 Planctomycetota bacterium | reverse complement strand
GCGCAGGGCGATTTGCAGCATCGTCGAGGGCCGGCCTTCTACGGCGTAACCCCAATTCGAACCTGTTCGCCCGTTGCTGTTCATCGATCCGCCAAGCCCATCACAAACCAACGCGCCGGAGAGTTCTTTGCTCCGACCATTGCCCGGGCTTCCGCCCCATCGTTGCAGACGATAACGTGATCTCCTGACCCCGCACCAAGACGATCAATCGCTAAAATCGGTTCGCCATCGGGTTTGTCGTCCACGCCAAGCATCTGGACAAGAAGTAAGCGCCAGCCCTGGAAACTGGGATGTTTTACCGTGGCAACTGCATGACCGACGACACGCCCGATTTGCATGAGTACCTCCTTACAACACCCGCATACCGCGAACCGTCGTGGAACGTCTCTGCCGGGTGAACGTCATCGGTGTCGTCACGCCCTCGCCGGTCGGCGTGGCAATGCTGAAACTCAGATAGCCCTCGCCGCCGCTGCCCAAACCGGCCGTGCTCGGCCCGTTTTGCACAAACAGCGTCGTATCCATTTCGCGGCCCATGCGCGTGATGGTTTCGATGTTGCGCGAATGGATGATGCTGGTGTGTTTGAAACCGTGTTCATATTTTTTTGCCAATGCAATGGCCGTGTCTACGTCCGGCACGCGCACAAACGGCACGAACGGCATCATCTGCTCCTGATCGACGAAGGGATGCGACTCCTCGGTTTCGCCGAAAAGCAACTCGGTATCAGCGGGAACCTTGACGCCGGCATACTCGGCCAACACCGCAGCATCCTTGCCGATCAGGTCTTTGTTGACCACCTTATGCCCCTTGTCGTTTTGGACGAAGGCGGCCTTTGTCAGCGCGGCGATTTGGCCGGCATCCAGGCGAACGGCCTTATGTCGAGTCATTTGATCGCATAACTCGTCGAAGATGGCGGCGACGGCAAAGACTTCCTTTTCACCGATGCACAAGAGATTGTTGTCATAAGCCGCGCCTTCGACGATGGAACGTGCGGCGTTATCGAGGTCGGCAGTCTCATCGACGACCACCGGCGGATTGCCAGGTCCGGCAACGATAGCGCGTTTGGGGCTGCGTAAGGCGGCGCGGCCGACGGCAGGGCCGCCGGTCACGCACAGCATCCGCACATCGCGGTGATCGAAAATGGCCTGTGCCGACTCCAGGGTCGGTTTCTCGATGATGGTAATCAGGTTGTCGATGCCGATGGCCTCATAGATAGCTTGATTGAACAGATGAACACCTTTGCAAGCGATGCGCGCTCCCGACGGATGCGGATTGCAGACGATAGAGTTGCCGGCGGCCAGCATATTGATGGCGTTGCAGGCCAAGGTCGGCAGCGAGTGCGTCACGGGCGTGATGACGCCGATGACGCCGAACGGAGCGTACTCCTGAAGCGATACGCCGTTTTCCCCGCTGAACGCCTCGGTGCGCAAAAACTCGACGCCAGGGATGCGGTCCGCGATGACCTTCAATTTTTCGATCTTGTGCGGCAGTCGGCCGATCTTGGTTTCTTCCAGTTCTTCGCGGCCCAACTCCTCGGCGCGTTCGCTGCAAATTTTACGGATGCAGGCGACGGCCTTGCGGCGATCTTCCAGGCCGCGTGCTTCAAACTCGCGCTGGGCTTCTCGCGCCGCTGCAACGGCGATCTCAACATCAGCGAAGACGCCGTGCTGGACGGATAGGCCCTTGCGCGCCGGCGCTTGGCCGTTACGCATCTGGGCCAGCACTTGCTGAATCACGCTGCGGATCAGTTCATCGGTGACTTGCATGGTTGGTCCTCACTTCAAGCTCGCGCCGAGAAGATGGTGCGGTCTTCGACGTTGACGGTATCCACGATGCCGATAATGGCGGCATCCACGGGCAGTTTTTCCGTTTCCGGTGTGAGACGGGCGCTGGAGCCTTGCACGATCAGCACCAACTCGTTTTGCCCGGCGCCCACGGTATCGACCACAACGAAGCTGCGGCCGGTGCCGACCAGGCGGTCGCGCTGGTTCGGCTCGACGCGCAGCGGCTCAACGATAAGCAGCTTATGGCCCGTCATCGAGGCAACCTTCTGCGTCGATACCACTACGCCGTTGACCCGCGCCAGAAACATGGTTTACTTCTCCAGGAGCGCTTTTGCTTGCCGGGCAACGATAAGCTCTTCGTTGGTCGGCATGATCCACAATTGCACTCGGCTTTGACTGCTATGAATCGGCATCTCCCCCTTGGCGTTGTCGTTCTTGAGACGATCCAGGTGGATGCCGAACCAATCGAGGTCGGCGCAAATCGCCTGGCGCATCCGCGCCGAGTTTTCCCCGATGCCGCCGGTGAAAACGATGGCATCAGCCCCGTTCAGAAGCAGCAGATAGGCGCCGAGATAGTGCCGTACCGCCGCCACAAACACTTCGATGGCGAGCTGGGCGTCGGCATCGCCGGCCGCCGCCGCCGCTTCGATGTCCCGCAGGTCATTGCGTCCGCCGCTCAAGCCCAACAGGCCCGAACGATTGGCCAGATCATCCAATAATTGTTCCAGCGACTTGCCGGTGGCTCGCATGAGTACCGGCAGAGCAAACGGATCGAACTCGCCGACACGGTTGTTATGGGGCAGACCGCTCTGGGGGCTCATGCCCAGGCTGCACGCTTGCGAGCGGCCGTCCTTGATGGCGCACAGCGACGAACTGCCGCCCAGATGACATGAAATAATTTTCGCCTCCGGTTTGTCCAATAATTGGGCGGCGCGGCCGGCGATGTAGCGATGGCTGGCGCCGTGGAAGCCGTGCTTGCAAACCCCGTGTCGGTCTGCCCACTCGCGCGGCACCGCGTAATAGCGCTGGGCCGCTGAGATAGTCTGATGAAAATCGGTCTCGAACGCGGCCACCAACGGAATCTGCGGCAGTTCCTTGGATAACAGGCGCATGGCACGGACATAGGGCGGATTGTGGGCCGGCGCGACATCGGCATACGCTTCCATCGCCGCCAAGACGCGGTCATCGACGCGCTGCACGCCGCTGATTCCCTGGGCATGCACGGCCTTGAACCCGATGGCCGATAATTCCGAGGGATGGCGCAAACAGCGCCTTTTCGGATCGGCCAACTGTTCAAGGCACAAACGCACGGCTGCGGCATGATCGCAGACCGCAACGACGGCCTGCTCGCGTTGCCCGCCGCACTCGAGGAAGCAAGGCGATTGCGGCGAGCCAATACGCTCGATGCCGCCGCGCGCCAGCAGCGTTTCGGTTGTCATGTCGAACAACCGATACTTGAAGCTGGTGCTGCCCAGATTGGCTACCAGGATTTTCATGGCCTCATCCCCTGCCCTGTTTAGCGACGCTTCCGGGAAGCGTCGCTAAACGGACAATCCTCATTTGCCCAGAAACATCTCCAGTACATCTGTTTCGGGACGGGGGATGACGTGGGCGCTGACCAGTTCGCCGTTGGCGCTGGCGGCCTGGGCGCCGGCGTCAACGGCGGCGCGCACGGATCCGACATCGCCGCGCACAAAAGTTGTGACAAATGCGTTGCCGATCTGCACCTGACCGGCCAGGGTGATGTTGGCCGCCTTGCACATCGCATCGGTGGCCGCGATCGTTGCAATCAAGCCGCGGGTTTCGATCATGCCCAGGGCTTCACCGTTGCCGTTACGGCTGGCGTTGTTGGAAATGGTCATTGCAATGTCCTCTCGAAAAGGGGTGTTTCAGTTAGGGGATTAGACTCCAGCCATCGCCGGTTTTTTGCTGGCGATGGGCAACACGGCGCCAAGATCTTCGTGGGGCCGAGGAATGACCTGTACGCCGACGACTTCGCCGACGCGCGCGGCAGCGGCGCTGCCAGCATCGACCGCCGCCTTGACCGCGGCCACGTCGCCGGCCACCAAGGCTGTGACCATACCGCTGCCGATCTTTTGCCAACCGATCAACGTGACGTTGGCGGCTTTGAGCATAGCGTCGCTGGCTTCAACCAGCGGCACCAAGCCCTTGGTCTCGATCATGCCAAGGGCTTCCATGTGAGAACTAGCCATGTGAGGTCTCCAAATTGAGGTTTAGCTATTTGAACAATTCAAATCGGGTCGCCCGATTCACGTGACAGGCGTTGCCCTCATCCGTGTCCAGATGTACTTCCAGTTTCGACGTCGGCGCGACGCGGACCAGCAAACTCTCCAAGACCGCAGGACAGTCGCTCTGCACGCGCAGGTTGAGCCGGTCGCCGTCCTTGACGCCGTAATAGGCCGCATCCGCCGGCCCCATGTGAACATGGCGCTCGTGGCGAATGACGCCACGCTCCAGATGAATCATGCCGGCCGGGCCGAGCAGATAGGCCCCCGGCGAATCGCGGTGATCGCCGCTCTTGCGCACCGGAATGTCCAGGCCGAGCATGATGGCGTCGGTGAACGCCAACTCGACCTGGCTGTGATCGCGGCACGGCCCCAGGATGCGCAGGCCGGTAATCATGCGATGCCGCGGCCCGATCAGCGTCACCGTCTCCTCGGCGGCGAAAAAACCATCCTGATAAAGGGCCTTGTACGGCGTCAGCTTGTGGCCCTTGCCGAACAGGCGCTCGAGATCTTCCTGCGTCACATGACAATGACGGGCTGATACATTGACGACCAGCTTCGGCGGGGCCGCGACGCGGGCGCAAGGCGCCTTGCCGTTACCCAGTTGTGCCGACAGGGTCGAGCGAACCAGGCGTTCAATGTACGCGCGATCCAGTGTTGCTGTGCTCATGCGTGATTGTCCTCCGCCGCGCCGGCCAGGAGCAGCCGCACGTCGTTTTGATCAAGCAGCGCACGCTGCTCGGCGCTCAACTGATTGTCCACAATGAGCATGTCGATGTCGGTCAGGTTGCACAAAAACGCCAGCGCTTGCCGGCCGATCTTGGTATGATCGGCCACCACCACGACCTCATCGGCGCAGCGCATCATCTGCCGTTCGGTCTCGACCAACAAGAGATTGCTGTTAAACAGTCCTTTGTTGGTGATCCCCCCCACGCTCATAATCAGCTGATGAACGTGGATGTCTTCCATCATCCGCACCGTCAGCGGCCCCAGGGCCACGCCTGTTTTCGGATAAACGTAACCGCCGAGAATGACCAAGTCGGTCTCGCGGCTGGCAGCGAACAGATTGGCGATGGGCAAACTATTGGTGACGATCTGCAACGACCGCCCGACCAGCAGACGGGCCACTTCCAGGGTCGTTGTGCCGCCGTCGAGCAAAATGGTGTCGCCATCCCGAATCCGTGCCGCCGCCGTTCGCGCGATGGCGCGTTTCTCCTCCAGCTGGCTGGCCGAACGCTCCTCTAGGGCCGGCAGTGTCGCCGCATCGCCGACGTAGATGGCCCCCCCGTGCGTCCGCCGCAGCACGCCCTGTTTGTGCCAGTAATCCAGATCACGCCGCAGCGTCGATTCGGAAACGTCGATGCTCTGGGCCAAGTCCGTCAGGGCGACGAAGCCGCGCTCGCTGACTAGATCCAGCACTCGTTGGCGACGTTCCTCAACCAGCATAGCGGCTCCCGTGAGCTAGAGAACCCTGGCAATCTCTGACAGATAATGCTAATTTACGGAAGATACTTGAGCGATGTCAAGAGAATTTCGTCAAAAATTTTCAAGTCCAAGCAAAAGTTTGTGACAGAAAGAGAAGTTTTATGAGAGAAAACCTTCACGCTAAACTCACGTTTTCCCAGGCCGCGGACGGCAAAAGCGCATCGCCCCGCGGAGCTTTGCCCCAACGCTAGGCGGGCTTAGGGAACGAAATGGACGGTGCCGAACTACCGCGCTCGCCCGGCCCGGATGCGCCTTGTGAAGCAGGCCATTCCTTCTCTCCGTGGGCATCCCCTGTCAGAGGCGCCAGTTGTAGCGAGTGCGCCATCCGCGGTCAGCTGTTGTCGCCTTGCGCCTAAGCAAATCCCATTGCGACCTCGTCTGCGGCAATTGCACAATTGAACTGTCCAGCGCCAGCATGTCTTTTAGGGGATTGCATGGGGGTTGATGTGAGCACCATTGCTGAATGCACCGTACCCGAAAAAATTCTCTTGGCCGCTTTCCAACTGGAAGAACAGGGCCAGTCGCCCTTTTCTGCTGAGGCACTCATCGTGGCCGCCTGGCAAAAGTATCCGCGCACCTTCGGACTGAAGGGCTACGACGAGTTGTATCCCGATTCCAACAAAGTGCTGGCCAGCATCATGGGCGAAAAAGGATTGGCCCGTCGCGGCTGGCTCGTCAAGATGGGACAAAAACTCTATGCGCTCAGCCACGAAGGCCGGCGCATGGTGCGGCGACTGATGCAAGGCGAAGATCAGCCCGAGGCGGTCAAGAGTGATCGGCCTATCAAGCTGAGCAAAGACCACGACAAACTACTACAGGGATTGTTTGTCACCTCGGCTTACGAAAAGTACCGGGAGGGACGGCAGCCGGAATTGACTTTCGCTGACGCCTGCCGTTTCTGGGGTATCACGGAAAATATGTCCGGCGAAGCGCTCGATGCTCGTCTCGATCATCTGCGGGCCGCGTTGGCCGAAGTCGAACGGCAGATCGGGCTGGGCAGCGCCAATCTCAGCGATGGCCATAACATCACGCTCGACGACATCGCTCAGCTGTGCGATATTCATAACCATCTCGTGCAGCGTTTCAGCCGACACCTTACCTTGCTGCGCAACCGGGCGCTGAAAGGATAAGGGTATCGTCGAAGCGCAGTTGGGAACCGGCCACGTATTCGGGGTTGATTTCAATGCTGAGCCAGCGGCGGCCCAGCTGCTCGGCGACGTGGCCGGTCATGTTGCTACCGGCGAAGGGGTCGAGCACCAGCTGGCCAGGCTCCGTCAGAAAACGGATGAAAAACTCTGGCACGGCTGCGGGAAAGCGCGCCGGATGGATGGGCAGGCCCGCCGCCCGGCAGCGGTCGAAATACGCCGACCGGGACCGCGTGTTGGGCACATGCAGAAGGTTGGGCGGAATGGCGCCGCCGTTGTCCCGGCGGAAGTGCGCACTCAGGACGTGCTGCGACGGGCGCCGGGCCGTTTGGTAGCCGTCGCGCAACAGACGGCGCATCGAGCGGCTGTAGGGTTGAAGCACGCGGCGGTTGTCGGCGCGGGGCGTGGTGGTCTTTGACAGCCACCAGATCGGCGTGACGGCATCCTTGACGCGGGTGCGGCGAATGGTCACCCATTCGGCCGGCGTCGGCAGCTTGCTTGGATTGTACCAGTAAAACTCCTGGGCCAGATGAAAGAGTTGGCCCAGGCGCAGGATAAGCTCATAGGGACACAAAGAGCGTGTGCCGCGCCCGCGTTCCCAGGCGCCGCCCAACTCCAGGACGAAACTGCCTTCCGCGGTCAAGACCCTATGGATTTCAATGGCGAACGGCCAAAACCACGCGATGTATTCCGAGGCGGCGACGTTGCCATAGGCCTTGCGCCGCAAAAGGGCGAAGGGCGGCGAGGTCAGCACCAGATCCACCGAGGCGTCCGGAAGTTGGCGCAGCACGTCCCGGGCGTCGCCTTGGAAGCATTGTCCTAAAGACGTGGCGTAATGCGGTTCCATTCCTGCCACAATCACAGCGTTCCTCCTTGAAACATTGCCGTCAGCAACTATTGATGCGCAACAAGGGCCTCGGCGCGAAGAGGAAGTTGAGCTATACTGGGCATGGGGAGATTGGACATTTTTTCCCTTTCCCCCCACCCCAACCCTCCCCCACCAGGGGGGAGGGAGAACCAAGGCTCCCTCCCCCCTGG
>JAJPIY010000402.1 GCA_021324515.1 Planctomycetota bacterium | reverse complement strand
GGAAAGCCGAAATCCGAAAGGACCACAAAAAGAGAAATAATCAAAATCACTAAAAAACGACGGGATAGGTCCGTTTTTTCTTTTTTCTTCATTGTAGTTTCCTTCGGCTTTCAGATTTCCTTCGGATTTCCTTCGGATTTCCTTCGGATTTCGGATTTCGAATTTCGGATTTCCTTCGGATTTCGGATTTCGAATTTCGAATTTCCCTTCAGTGTGTTTGGATCGGCGGCGTCACCGGCGGGCACGGAGGCGCCGCGTCGAAGTCCACCGTGAAGCCGCCGCCGGTTGTCTGTTCCAGAGCAGCCAACGCCAGCAGGGCTTGATAGTGGGCGTCCTTCCATTCCAACAACAAGCGCGTCGTCATGACGCTGGCGTGCAAGAGATCATCCATGTTGGGATAAGCTGGCACTGGCTGGCGTTGCTTCTCCATGTCGATGGGAAACTTGATCTCCCTGCGCAATTTGTTGGAGAGTTGCCAATGCTCCTGATAGGCTTTCTCCAATTTGTCCGCCTGGGTCACTTTTTCCCGCCAGCGCAAGTAGGCGTCTTCCACGGTCAAGGTGATCAATTGCCGTGTTTTGACATCGATGGCCTGAGCGCGTTGCAGATAATCGCGTGCCTGCGTTTGCCGGTCGCCGCGCGAACCCGCGAGCACGGTCGGCATCTCCAGAGTAAGAGCACCGGGCCGATAGCTTCGGGCGTCGTAGATGCCGGTCGGCACCCCGCGGGCATGGATGTCAGAGCCAGCGGCGAAAGTGCGTGCCAACGAGCGACACGTCCGTCCTTGGGCCTCGACTTCCAGGCAGACGACCTCGGCGGCGTTGGCAGTTTGCACAAGTTCGCCGCGCCGTGCCAAGGCCAGGGCGACCAACTCTTCCTTGTTCAATTCCACTTTGGGGCAGGGCAGCTTACGTGGCAGCGGCGGCAACGGATAATCGCTGCCGACGCCCATCGCTTCGCGCAAAGCGGCTAGGGCGAGTTGCACTCCTTGTTCGGCCTCTGCACGCCGCCCTTGCAGCGTCTCCAAGTAGGCGTTGACGACATTGTGATGCTCTTTCAAAACCACGGTGGGATGAGAGACGGCCTTTTTCCCCGGCTCGGCGCGAAGCGCATCGGCGACCAGTTCGCGAAGATCGTTCAAGTTATCCCGGATCTTGTCGGCGAGATCCATCTGTTGGTTGGCGTAGACCGCGCTCAGGTAGCTGAACGTAACGCCGTAAAGCGTCTCGGCTTCAGCCTGGGCCAGTCCGCCGTGCGCGATGGCAATGCCGAGGGCGGCCTGCTTACGACGAATCGGCAGGTCACGGGACAGACTCGCCAGGCCGCGCAGGTGTTCCAGCGCCTTGGCCCGATCTATGGCCGCTGCCAAGCTGGCCTGCGCGGCGGCAATCGCCGGCTGATTGGCCAAAGCAATCTCTCGGCACATCCGTAGCGTCAAGAGCGCGGTCGCCGCAGCCTCTCCCGAGTGGGGGGCCGCTTCTTCCCAACCGCGGGCATCCATTTCTAAAGCGGCAGGCGCCTGGGCGCGCCCGGCGGGAGTCAGCCCTAACAACAAAGACATCAGCCCGAAGTGCAAGCATGGAACGATCAATCGCCGCATGGGTCCGTCCTCGAAAGCTGTATTCCTCTCTGATCGCATCTACGCGGGCACGTTAGTATAGGATCGACCGTCAAGGGCGGAACCTCTACAGAGACCGCTTTTGCCGCCGCGATCGTGCTTTGTGGAAGTGCAATCGCTCGGATTATGCCACCTTCGCACAGTGACGTGCGCAGGGAGTTTCTATAAACGAGAGAAATTAGGCGAAGTGGCTACGCTCTTGCCGATGTTGCAGGCTGACGTTTCGCTTAACTTGTTTTTGTCTTCCCGCGCCTCTCAGCTTGCCTCGACATTTATGGATGCTATGGGTAGACAAAAGGGAACGTTTGGCTTCCACAAACTTGGTTGCCTACTCTCCAACCGTCGTTTTTGTCCTGATTGGCTCCGGACTTCCTCATTTATTGCAAGAGTTGTGTCAACTGCCTTTTGCTTACAACAGAAGGCCCCTTTCTCAAGGGTCTGGTGCATAAATCCTGCAACAGATGGGCAGCAGATACGCTTCCGGCTTGTGGAAGCTAGCGTAGAATGAAAAGGGAAGATGGTGTACAACAACGGCCAGCGCCGACGAAAGGATTCTTCCCCTACAACGCGGAAGGGAAATCATGGACACCAGCACGTCAACGGACCAGGAACAGCAGAGTTTTGCCGAAACGGCACTGCGGTTGGGCGGCAAGACCGAAGAGGAAGCCCGCCGTACCGGGGCCGTGGACCGCGCCGATGAACAAGTCGAGTCGCTGTTCAAGCCGCAATATCAGACGGCCAACAGCCCCGTCCACAAGGCTATCTGGGACGGCCGAGTACCGCTCGACTTGTTCGCGCCGCCGCCCTTGCCGGCTTCCGCGCCGTGTGATCGCAGCATGGAAGCCTCTTTGGAAATCGTGCGCCGCCGCCGCGCCGAAGGAAAGATCCACGATGAGAAGGGCAAGGTTTCTCCAGAGACTTTGCAAGAATTGGCCGGCGCTGGCTATTGGGGAATGCTCATTGACCCGCGGTACGGCGGGCAGGGAGCACCGTTCGCGCGCTTCAGCAACTTCCTGACGCGCATGGCCGTCTGGGACGCGATGATCTCCGGCTTGGCCTCGATCCACGGCTGCATCGGCGCGGTGGACCCGGTGCGGACCTTCGGCACGCCCGAACAAAAAGAACGCTTCCTGCCCAAGCTGGCCAGCGGCCAGGCGCTGTCCGGCTTCGCCCTGACCGAGCCGTGCGCCGGCTCCGACCTGACAGCCCTGCGGACAACCGCGGTCCTTGATGGCGAGGATTATGTCGTCAATGGCGAAAAGTTGTTCATTACCAACGTCATCCCCGGCCGTACCGTTGGCTTGGTCGTCCTCATCGAGGGCAAGCCGGCCGTCCTTGTCGTTGATCTGCCGCCGCAGGAAAACGAGCATTTCCAGATCGTGCCCTACGGCCTGTATGCCCTGCGGCACGCCTATAACAACGGCTTGCGCTTCAAGAATTTCCGCGTGCCCAAAGAGAACTTGCTCAGACCGCCGGTCGGCGACGGCCTGACCATCGCCTATCACGGCCTGAACCTGGGCCGAGTGTCGCTGTGCGCCGGAGCGGCCGGCACCATGCGCGTCCTGTTGGCCAACCTTCTGCCGTGGGTTGAGTTTCGCCGCACCTACGGCGAACCCATCGCCAAACGCGAGCTGGTCAAGCGCCGCATCGCCCGCCTGGCTGCACTCCTCGCCGGCGCCGATGCCTTGGTAGCCTGGAGTTCCTGGCTCATCGATGAAGGCTATCGCGGTGAAATGGAGTGCATCATTGCCAAGATTTTCGGCAGCGAGGCCATGAAGGAAGCAGCCATCGAACTCTTCATGAAGACGCACGGCGGACGTTCGTTCCTCAAGGGCCATCTCTTCGGCGACAATGTGTACGATTTCCTGGCCCCCTGCATCTACGAAGGCGAAGGCGAGATGTTAGGCATGGCCTTTTTCAAATCGCTGGTCAAGGAACACGGCAAACGCTTCTTTGAGCCGATTGGCAGGGCAGTGCAGCGCCTGGGCCTGAAAAACCCCAATCCGCTCAATCCGCTGCACGCCTGGAAGCTGCGCAAGGAATTGGCTCCTTATGCCCGCTGGAAAGTCAGTCAAATATTTGTGCCGCGCGACCGCCAGCATGTACAGGGTATGGACAAGCGGCTGAGCGAGCACCTTGATTTCGCCTTGGCGAACTTCCGTCGGCTCCGCGGCGAAGTGACCCGGGCGATGGAGAAATATCAGCTCAAGCTCGCCGACCGCCAGTGTCGCATGGCCGAGTTGTCGCAGCGCATTCAGGACAACGTGATTATCCTGGTCACGGCATTATGGGGCCATCGCCAGGGCAACGAGGCAGCGCGTGCCGCCGCCGATATTCTCTGCCAGGATCTGCGCCGCAAACTGACCGGCCAACGACCCAGCGACCGCTATTTCCGCGATGTGAACAAGCTAGCCGATGTAGTCCTGTCCGGAGGCTTCGAGGCCATCGCCGGCGTGCCGCGCGAAGAGATCCTGATGAAGTACGAAAACACGTGAAACGTCCAGGCGCGAAAGCGTAAATGACGGCAAAGTGTCTGTGGCTAACGCTTCCAGTCTGTTTGCGAGCGAAGAACTTTACCTTCTTTGCTGCCTCCGCTAGGCTAGATGGCATGGCAGAACAATACATCTACACGATTGAAAATCTCACCAAAGCCTACGGCAAACGCGAGGTGCTCAAGGACATCTGGCTGGCGTTTTATCCGGGCGCCAAGATCGGCGTCATCGGTCCCAACGGCGCTGGCAAGAGTAGCCTGCTGCGCATTATGGCCCAGGAAGACAAAGACTTCCTGGGCACGGCCCGGCTGACCCCTGGCTTCAGCGTCGGCTACGTGCCGCAGGAGCCACGCCTCGATGAGTCCACCGATGTGCGCGGCAATCTCGAACAGGCCGTCGCACCCATCCGCGCCCTGTTGCAGCGCAGCGAAGAACTCGGCATGAAGTTTGGCGAAGCCTTGTCCGATGACGAGATGGAAAAAGTGCAGGCCGAGTTCGATCGCGTGCAGGACGCCATCAACGCCGTCAACGGCTGGGACCTGGATCGCCAGTTGGAAATTGCGATGGATGCCATGCGGCTTCCGCCGGGCGACGCTCGGCCGCACACCCTTTCCGGCGGCGAACGGCGGCGCGTGGCCCTGTGTAAAGTGCTACTTCAGAGACCGGATTTGTTGCTTTTGGACGAACCGACCAACCATCTCGACGCCGAATCGGTGGCCTGGTTGGAGCGCCATTTGCAAGAATATCATGGCACCGTCGTGGCCGTGACGCATGATCGCTATTTCCTCGATAATGTGGCCCAGTGGATCCTGGAGTTGGACCGCGGCCACGGCATTCCCTGGAAGGGCAATTATTCGTCGTGGTTGGAACAGAAGCAGGCGCGGCTGGCCAAAGAGGAGAAACAGGAATCGGCCCGGCGCAAAGCGCTGGCCCGCGAACTGGAATGGGCGCGGATGGCCCCGCGCGCTCGCGTCGCCAAGAGCAAGGCCCGCCTGAACGCCTACGAAAAATTGGCTGCTCAGGAATACGAAGAACGCGAAGACGACTTGGTTTTGCAAATCCCCCCAGGCCCGCATCTGGGCGACATTGTGGTGCGGGCCGAGCACGTCCGCAAGGGCTACGGCGAGAACCTTCTCATGGACGACCTGAATTTCGACCTGCCGCGCGGCGGCATCGTCGGCGTCATCGGCCCCAACGGCGCCGGCAAGACTACGCTGTTCCGTATGATCGTCGGCCAGGAAAAGCCGGACGCCGGCACGCTGCGCGTCGGCGACACGGTGGTGCCGGCTTATGTCGATCAGAACCGCGATACCCTCGACGATAACAAGACCGTCTTCGAGGAGATCACCGGCGGCGTCGATTATCTGATGCTGGGCAAACGCCGCGTTGCTTCGCGCGGCTACGTTGCCCGCTTCAATTTCAAAGGACCGGACCAACAGCGCAAAGTCGGCGAATTGTCCGGCGGCGAACGTAACCGTGTTCATTTGGCCAAGCTGCTGCGGCGCGGCGGCAACCTGCTGCTGCTTGATGAGCCGACCAATGATCTCGACGTAGACACGTTGCGGGCGTTAGAAGAAGCGTTATTGAACTTCGGTGGCTGTGCCGTGGTCATCAGCCACGACCGCTGGTTTTTGGACCGTATCGCCACTCATATTCTGGCTTTTGAGGGCGACAGCAAAACCGTGTGGTGCGAAGGCAATTATCAGACCTATGAAGCGCAGCGACGGCAACGCCTGGGGCACGAAGCAGACCAGCCGCATCGCATCCGATACAAGAAGCTGCATCAATAAAGGGAGAACATATGAGCACGGCCTTAACTTCTCCATCTCCCCGCGTCGGCATGGACCCAGCCATCGCCAATCTGCAAACTGTGGCCGATTTGCTCAAACGGCTGGGCGGCATTCCAGCCCACCGAGTGCGATGGAAACCGTTTCCCGGAACTGCCACGGAACGCGACTTGATTGCCATCGTGGACGGGCCGGAGAGACGCCTGTGTGAATTGGTTGAGGGCACTTTGGTGGAAAAAGCCGTGGGATTTTTCGACGACCGGATCGGTATCGTGCTTTTGCACTTCCTTGAGACTTATCTTGAGGAAAATGATTTAGGTTTTTGTGTCGGTCCCCAAGCCCTGATGCGAATTGTGCCCGGACGAGTACGGCTGCCCGATGTCTCCTTCATTGGCTGGACCAAAGTACCCAATCACCAGGTGCCTACGGAGCCGATCGCCGACCTGGTTCCTGATTTAGTCGTGGAAGTGCTTAGCAAAGGCAATACCTCCCGTGAAATGAAGGTCAAACGCGCGGAATATTTTCAGGGCGGCGTGCGTCTGATTTGGGAAATCAATCCGAAGAGACAATCCGCTCGCGTCTACACCAGTCCCAGTCATGTTCAGGAGATTGGCCCTCATGGCTCGCTGGAAGGCGGCGACGTGTTGCCGGGTTTTGTTTTGCCCTTGAAGCGGCTGTTCGCCCGCGCCCAGCGTGGCGTCTAACGCTTGGAGGCCTTTGTCCATGATGGAATTGATCGAAGTCACGAAAGTGTACAACACCGGACGGACGCCGGTGCCTGCGGTGCGCGGCGTCAGTTTGACCATTGCTGCGGGCGAATTCGTTTCCATCATGGGACCAAGCGGCTCCGGCAAGTCCACATTGATGCATCTTCTGGGCGCCCTCGATACGCCCACCAGTGGTCGGGCACTGTTTCAAGGCCGTGATCTGCAAGTCATGTCAGATCGAGAGCGTTCCCGTTTCCGGCGAACAAAGATCGGCTTTGTCTTCCAATTTTTCAATTTGTTGCCAACGCTGACGGCAGCAGAGAACGTGGCGCTGCCTTTGTTCCTCGATGGACAGCCGCGCGGCCGGGCGCTCAAACAAGCGCTGGCTGCCCTGGCGCGCGTCGGTCTGGATCATCGCGCCGAACATCATCCGGAAGAGCTGTCCGG
>JAJPIY010000234.1 GCA_021324515.1 Planctomycetota bacterium | reverse complement strand
TTGCGCTTGGCCAAGGACATGGTCGAGCCGGCAGTCCTTGACATCGGCACCGGCTCTGGCTGCCTGGCCGTCGCCGTCGCCAAGCACCACAAAACGGCGCGAGTGACGGCGATAGACATCAGCTCCGAAGCCCTAGCTGTGGCGGCGCGCAATGCCGCCAAGCACGGCGTCGCTGAGCGCATTCGCTTTTTGCAGGGCGATCTGTTCGCGCCGCTGTCGGCAGAGGAACGCTTCGATGTCATCCTCAGCAATCCGCCCTACATTCCGCACGATGACATTGCCAAGCTGCCGCCGGGGGTGCGCGATTATGAGCCGCACCAGGCGCTGGATGGCGGCAGCGACGGCTTTGCCATCTTCGATCGCTTGATCGCCGAGGCGCCGACGCACCTCCAACCCGGTGGGTATCTGCTCATCGAAATCGGTTCGCCGCAAGAGCAACCGGCACGCGAGCGGATAAGAAGATATGAGAGATATGCATTAGAGAAAACGGTATACGACGGTTCGGGACATCCGCGCGTGTTGCTAGTGCGCTGGTATGGGACGAAATAAAGGAAACCAGCCCGCAGCATAAGCAAGCACGGTGCTTGTTTATGCTGCGGGCTGGTTCTGAGGCACGTTTACAGCGTCCAGCCTTTGCGATATTCGAAGTGCAGGAACTTCTCGGTGTCGGAGGCGTTGGGGAACTTCATGTTTTCGCCATCCCATTCGAGTTTCTTGCCGGCGCGCATGGCGACGTTGCCGAGCAGAATGGTCTCCGTCAACAGACCAGCGAAGTCGAAATTGGAGTAAGCGATCTCCGGTTTGTTCTCCATAATGGCCCGGACCCATTCTTCTTTCATGCCCAAATCGCCGCGGCCGTTGCGCGGCAACGTCGGCTGTGGCGGCTTGAAGCCAGCGAAGTCCTTCTTGGGTAGCAATACATACCTGGCCCCGTAATCGTTGGGCGAGTAGAGAATGCCTTTGGCGCCAACAAGCAAGGAACCGCTGCCCGGCGGATTTTCACCGTGAAGCAACTCCTTCGGCGGCAAGTTCTTCTTGCCGTCCCGATGGCCTTCGTACCAGACCAACTTGACGGGAGGCCACTCGCCGCGCGCCGGGAACTGGAAGGTGATGGTCGCCCAGCCTGGATAGGTCTCCGGATTGATCTCGCCGTTCTCGGCGGAGACGCTGATGGGATAGCCGAGCTTGAGGGCGCGGAAGGCCATGTTCGCGGTATGGCAGGCCATGTCGCCCAGGGCGCCGGTGCCGAAGTCCCAAAAGCCACGCCAGGCAAAGGGATGATAGCCATCTCCATAAGGACGCTCCGGCGCCGGCCCCAGCCACAGATCCCAATGAACATGCGGCGGCACAGGCTTGGGAGCGGGGCGCTTGGTTAACTTCGGCGCCTGCGGCCAAATGGGCCGATTTGTCCAAACGTGAACCTCCGTTACTGGACCGATGGCGCCGGCCTGCACGACTTCGACCGCTTCGCGTAAGCCATTCTCAGCCGAGCCTTGATTGCCCATCTGCGTACAGACTTTGTATTGCCGCGCGGCCAGCCGCAGCTCGCGGGCCTCGCGGACGGTATGCGTCAACGGCTTTTGGCAATAGACGTGCTTACCCATCTTGATGGCCATCATGGCGGCGACAGCATGGGTGTGGTCGGGCGTGCTGACCGTCACAGCGTCGATGGACTTGCCCATCTCGTCGAACATCTTGCGGAAGTCGTTGTACTTTTTGGCGTTGGGAAAATCCTTGGCCCGCGCTTCGAGCACTTTGTCGTCGATGTCACAGATAGCGACGACGTTGCCGAGCTTGCCGGCTTGCTCGATGTCGCTGTGTCCCTTGCCGCCGACGCCGATGCCGGCGATGTTGAGTTTTTCATTGGGCGATCGACTGAAGGTACGACTGAGGCCGCCGGCCACCCAGAAACCGAAGCCGGCCAGGCTGGTTTGTTGGATGAACTGGCGCCGAGTGGTTCGTCGGGTCATGGAATTGCTCCTCTTAGTTGTGGAAAAGTGCCGGTAGGTCTGGGCTTGAAATCAGTGTAGAAGAGCGCCCGGGTAGTTGCAACTATTTTCCGAGTGAAAATCAGCGCGCGGGGTTGCGTCAGCGCCCTGAGGCGAGCGGGGGGTGTGAACCCCCCGGTTGTTCCACCGGGGGGTTCACACCCCCCGCTCGCCGGCATCAAATATCGTAGTACAGGTAAAATTCATACGGGTGCGGCCGCAGCCGGATGGCGTCCACCTCTTTCTCGGTTTTGTACCAGATCCAGGTGTCGATGACGTCGGCGGTGAATACTTCACCTTGCAGTAAGAACTCGTGATCTTGACGCAGATGGCGCAGGGCCTCGTCGAGTGATCCCGGCGTCTTGGGTACCTTGGCTAATTCTTCCGGTTCCAGATCGTAAATGTCTTTATCAAGCGGCTCGCCTGGCTTGATTTTGTTCTTGATGCCGTCGAGCATGGCCATCAGCATGGCGGCGAAGGCCAGGTAAGGATTGCACGAACCGTCGGGACAGCGGAACTCCAGGCGCTTGGCCCGCCAGTGCGGCGAATAAACCGGGATGCGGATCGACGCCGAGCGGTTACGGCGACTGTAGGCGAGATTGACCGGGGCCTCATAGCCGGGCACCAGGCGTTTGTAACTGTTGGTCGTCGGGTTGGTGATGGCGCACAGGGCCGGCGCATGCCGCAGCAAGCCGCCGATGGCGTACATGGCCTGATCGGACAAGCCGGCGTAGCCGGAGCCAGCGAACAGGTTTTTGCCATCTTTCCACAACGAGGTATGCACGTGCATGCCGCTGCCGTTGTCCATGAAGATCGGCTTGGGCATGAAGGTGGCCGTCTTGCCGTGTTTTTTGGCCACGTTTTTGATGATGTACTTGTACTTGAGGACGTTGTCGGCCATCTCTACGAGCGGGGCGTACTTCATGTCGATTTCGCCTTGTCCGCCGGTGGCCACCTCGTGATGCTGGGCCTCGATTTTCAGGCCGCATTCGATCATGGTCAGCATCATTTCCGTGCGCAGGTCGTGCAGGGCGTCGGAAGGTGGACAGGGGAAATAGCCCTCTTTGTAGCGCAGTTTGTAGCCGAGGTTGGGCCGTTCTTGGCCGTTGCCGTCAAAGTCTTTCTCGCGGCCGGTGTTCCAGGCCCCCTCGATGCTGTCGATGAAGTAGTAGCCGGAACGCTGGTCTTGATCGTAGCGGATCGAATCGAAGACAAAGAACTCTAATTCAGGTCCAAAATAGGCGGTATCGGCGATGCCGGTAGCCTTCATGTAATTGACGGCCTTGCGGGCGACGTTGCGCGGGTCGCGGGTGTAGTCTTCCTTGGTCAGCGGATCTTGGATGTTGCAGATCATGGTCAGAGTGCGGTCCTTGCAGAACGGATCGAGGAAGGCGGTTTCCGGGACGGGGACGACGAGCATGTCGGACTCGTTGATGGCCTGCCAACCGCGGATGCTGGAACCATCAAATCCCACGCCTTCCTCGAAGACACTTTCCTCCAGCGCTTCGGCAGGGATGGTAAAGTGCTGCCATAGACCGGGAAAGTCCATGAAGCGCAAATCGACGGCGCGGACTTCTTTCTCACGAATCAGAGCGAGGATTTCCTTGGGTGTCACGACGGACCTCCACGGTAGGGGGTTGGGGATTTCTCACTTAAGACTAACCGTTTCAGGATTTCCGTCAATAGGCGCGTGCCAAAAAGCGCCTTGATCGTCTGCCTAAAATGAGTATAGTCATTCGGCCCGAACGGCGGAGTGGACGCCGTGGGACGGAGAAGAGTTGCTCGTTGCCGCTCTTGCGCATCTTCTTTTGATGTACTTCCATGAGTGCTGAAATGTCCAGCGCTTCGCCGCGCCACGTGTCGGTCCTGCCGCTAGAGGTGCTGGCGCTGTTGAGGCCCGCACCAGGGCAAGTGTTCGTCGATGCCACCGTCGGCGTCGGCGGCCATGCGCGACTCTTGGCTGAACGCCTTGTACCGGGCGGCCGGTTGATCGGCCTCGACCGCGATGCGGCCATGCTGGAATTGGCCCGTCCTCGTTTGGCCGGCCTGCCGGTGACGTTGGTGCAGGCGCCGTTCTCGCAGCTGCGTCAAGTGCTCGACGAGCAGGGCGTCGCGGCTGTCGACGGCCTCTTGGCTGACGTCGGCGTTTGCTCGGACCAGCTGGACGATCCGCAGCGCGGTCTGAGCTTCATGCAACCGGGACCGCTGGACATGCGGTTCGATCCCACGACAGGCGAGCCGGCCAGTGCGTTGCTGCATCGGCTCAGCGAACGCGATCTGGCCGACCTCATTTGGCGCTACGGGGAGGAACGCTTCAGTCGACGCATCGCCCGGCGCATCGTGGAAGCACGTCGCCAGGCTCCCTTGGAAACGACGGTGGAACTCGCCGAATTGGTTCGCCGTTGTGTGCCGCGCCCCGCCGGTCGGCAGCGCAAACCACCGATCGATCCAGCCACGCGCGTTTTTCAAGCCTTGCGCATCGCCGTCAATGACGAGTTGGGAGAGCTGCAAAGGCTGTTAACAATCTTGCCCACGTGTGTACGGCCGGGGGGGCGTGCGGCGGTGATTAGTTTTCATTCGCTGGAGGATCGCTTGGTGAAGACGGCCTTCCGCGAGCGTTCGCTCTGGGAGGTGCAGACACGCAAGCCGGTACAAGCCAGTGCAGAGGAAGTGCGAAGCAACCCGCGTTCGCGCAGCGCCAAGTTGCGAGTCGCGCTTCGCTTGTCGGAAACTCTCTGAGCGGAGGGCGCAAGCCGCTGCTCAGGATTGAAACTACGGATAAAAAGAGCGGGGAGTCCCGCTCGACTTTTCACGAGGAGCAAGGATGCTAATGCGCAAGACTTCGTACACATGGATGTCTCTGGGCGGATTGCTCTGCCTTTTCGGTTTGGTGCTCGCTTGCAAACTCCGCGACGGCAACCGGGCCGTTGCTCAACCGGAGGAACTGCCGCCGCCGACCCCCCTAAAAAAAGGGAAAGATCCTTCTCCGTCGCTCTTCTCGTTGCCGCCCACCTTGCAAACGAAGGAACCCGAACTGCTGCCTCCGCCGAAAAAGGCCGAACAAAGCAAAGAACGGCCACAGGAAGAGAAATCCTCGGGACCGAAAGCCACGCTGGAAATGCCTTTGCCTTCGGAGGCGCCGGTCCTCTTGCCAGCGTCGTTCGGCCCCAATACCCCCACACCGCCGGAGCCGAAAAACCCAGTGAAGCCGGCTCCGTCGCCCTCTTCCCTGTCCCCAGCCGTGTCGCTCAACGAGCCTTCGAGCAACGTCTCGGTGCAGTCCGGTGAGCCGCCGTTGGCCGACCATGCTGAGCCAGTCAAGCCTTTGCCGCTGGTGCATTCCAAACCGCCGGCGCCCAAGGCCAAGGTGTTGCCGTTGATTGGCACCTATCAATGTCGTCTCGAGGCGAAAGGCCAGCTGAAGTTGCCGCAGGCCGTCCGCGCGCAGCTGGGCGACAGTGATACCGTGTTGCTGTCGCCCGGCCCGGACAAATGCCTGTGGCTGACCAATCCAGCGCACCTGGAATGCCTGAACGAACGGCTCGATCAATCGCAAGCCAACGAGGCCGACGTGCGCGTGTTCAAGCGGCTGTACTTCGCACAGACAGAGAAGCGGACTATCGACAGCGCGGGCTGTGTCCTCATTCCGGAACGTCTGAGCCAGTTTGCCGGCCTGCACCAAGAAGTGGTACTGGTCGGCATCGACGATCATTTTGAGGTTTGGGATGCCGCCCACTGGCGCTCGTATACGCAGCAGAAGAGCGCCAGCCGCTCCGCCGAACAGCAATGAAATCAACCCGCTCGCCGCGCCGCCAAAGGCCTCCTTTATGCCGGCGCGGCGAGCGGATGGCCAAACCATCGGAACCTTGGTGAGCAAACCATCGGAACAGAGGAGGACGCGCATGAAACTCGAACACAAGATCGGTATCGCCGTCACCTGCACGTTCCTGTGTCTGACGGGGGCCGTGATCGGGCTTAAGATGCAGGAGCAAACTCCTTCGGAATCGCCCAAGGTCGCGGCGGCAGCCGACCCGGAAGGATCTGCCGCTCCGATCCCCGATGCGAAGGACCTAAGCTCCTTCGACGACAAAGAGATGTCGCTCCCGCACGTTCCGAAAAGCCCTCCCTTGAAACCAGCCCTTCCGGCGGCTGATACGGCCAGTCCACAGAAGGAAAGAGAGAAAGAGGACGCTCCAGCGGTGCTAGCTGCTGGAGGCAAGCCGCCGTCCCAAAAGGAGAAGCACCCTCCGGAAAAGAAAGGGCCTTCAACCGACGTGGCCCTGCCGCCGCCCGCCCCGATAGGACCGCAGCCCACGCTGCCGCCCGTGATTGGCGCCGAGGAATGGGGTAAATCGCCATCTTCCCGCAGGGCCAAAGAGAGCAAACCAACCGCACCGTCGTCTTCTGCACCGGCCAAGGAGGTGAAAACGGCGCCTCCGTCCTCGCCTTCTATGCCTCCTTCGCCAGAGAAAAAAGGGCCCCCTGCGACCGAGCCGGCACCTGGAAAGATCCTGCCCACCAGCGCCCTAGAGACCGCGACAATCAAACCACCAGACCCGCCGGCTAATCCGGTGGCCGCGCCGCCAACGGCCGCTGAGGCCCCATCGGTCTCTTCGGGAAAAAGCTTGTCATCCTCTCCCGGCGCAGCGAGTCCAAAGGCAGCGAGCAATCCTACGAGGGGGACTGCACCGTCCGAATTGGGAATCCCTCCCTACTTCTCCTCGCAGCAACCGGTGAGTGCTTCTCCCAAGAACGATCCCAAACCCAAAGAGGGCGCTCCGCTCCCGCCACTTCCGGCCCCAGAAAAAGCGCCGCTGACCTCGGCCGTCTCTTCTCCGCCGCCGCCTTCTACGTCTGCGACCGTCCCTTCCGGAGCATCCCCTGCGCCGATGCCGTCGGCTTCGCCGTCCTTACCACCGCCCACCTCGGCCCCCCCCTCGATGCTGAAGCCTACTCCGATTGTGGAACCTGGCCCAGCACCTTCGCCAACTCCGGCCCCGGCTTCGCCTCCGGTCTCGATCCCGGCTTCTACCCTGGCCCCGACCCCGGCGGCCACTCCGGCGCCGACCCCGGCCTCTACCGTGATTCCGGCCCCGGCCGCGACGCCGCCTCCGCCGTCCAAACTACCTGACGAGGGCAGCTCTTTTGTGCCGGACACTCCTTCCGCCACACCTGGGCCTGTCGGTGTTAAGCCGGCGCCTCTGCCGCTGCCCACGCCTCCTTCTTCGCCGCTGCAAACCGCTTCGACGCCAGTTGCCCAACGGCCGGCAAGCAACGGACCTAGTGTGACCGTCTACGACGAGCAGGACTATTCATGCCGCGGCGGCGATACCTGGGAAGAAATTAGCAAGCGCTTTTACATGACCGATCGCTACGCCAAGGCGTTGCAGCGTCACAATCAAAATCACGCCCGCGCCAGCGAGCAGATGGCACGGACGGGGCAGCTGACGCCAGGAGAGCGGGTCTTTGTCCCGCAGGCGTACATTCTGGAGGAGCGCTACGCCGACGCCATCCCCAGGCCGACGCCAGCGCCAGCGTCTCCCACGACGCCGGCCGCGTTTGTTGCTCCGAACGGGTCGCCACCGCCACCGCCGCCGCCTAACCCGTAAAACAGCTATACGGGGCATGATTGAATGAGGCACAATTTCTCCCCCCCACCCCAACCCTCCCCCACAAGGGGGGAGGGAGAACCATTCCCCCCACCCCAACCCTCCCCCACAAGGGGGGAGGGAGCCTTGTTGCTCCCTCCCCCACAAGGGGGGAGGGAGCCTTGTTGCTCCCTCCCCCCCAAGGGGGGAGGGAGCCTTGTTGCTCCCTCCCCCACAAGGGGGGAGGGAGCCTTGTTGCTCCCTCCCCCCTTGTGGGGGAGGGTTGGGGTGGGGGGGAAGGGGAAAAAATGTCCAATCTCCCCGTGCCCAGTATAAAACAGGACCGTCGCCGTAAGGGAGTGGACGCACAACCGCTCTCTTGCGGTCGCGGCCCGGATGGACATTCGCCGTGAAGGAACCATGATGGGAAATCTTCGGTTTGGCCTGGTTTTCCTGCTCGCGCTGGCTTCGGGCTGTCAGATCTTGTACCGCTACCGGCCTGTGCCGGTGTTGGTGCGCGATGCAGAGACGAAGCAACCGATTGCCCATGCCGATGTCCACCTTTCTTATCCGTTATCACGTGATTCCCTGGCGCCGTTCGATTCGGTGGAGCGCACCGGGGCAGATGGCATTGCTCATCTGCGGGCGGCCCCCTACGGCGATTTCGGCGTCCGCATCGAGGCCTCTGCCCCAGGCTATCTCTCCGATCAAATAAGCGTTTCGACCGAAGCGATCCAGCACATTGAACCGGCCCACTTCTTCGAGGAAGCGGAGCGCCGCAAGCCGGTATTCGTTGTGGAAATGTACTCTGAGCCGCGCTTCACGGTCGAGCTGGTCGTGCCGCCGGGCTATCGTGGACGGATCCGGGCCGAGATCGAGCCGCGCGACGATATGGCGGTGCCGCCCCATCAGCGCGCTTTCCGCTACGAGGTCGTCGATGGTTTTGTGTGCATCAAAGGACCGAGCTTGGTGCTGCGGCGCGTCTATCCTTCGGATTACCGTGCCTGCTACGCCGACGGCGCCCCGTTGACGGGGGAGATGACGTTGCAGAAAGTCGGCTTCCGTTGGCTGGGTGGCCAAGACAAGGAGCAATACTTCGTCGTCGGTACGCAGCCGGAATACGACATGGAACGCCGTTGCGTTGCCGACGAGGAGCCTTATTCTCGACAGCCAGCCGCTCCCGGCGCACCCCGCGGTGGGCGTCGTCATCGATCGGAATAGGCTCGGCAAACTGCGGCGGTTTTTGGCCGCGGCGTCTGGCAATGTCGGGAGCATCTTGCTATGGTAAAGGCGATGGAGCCGCCGCGTTTCGCAAACCAAGGGAAAACCTCGTGAAGAACATAGCTATTCTGCCGACGCTTTTAACGCTGGGCAACGGTGTCTGCGGCTTTGCCGCCATCGCCTATGCCAGTAAGATTGGTCCTCACTCCGAGAGCGGCGAGATCGATCATTATTTTGTGGTCAGCGCGTGCCTGATTTTGGCTGCGATGGTCTTCGACGTTCTCGACGGCTACGCGGCCCGACTATCGAAGACGGCCAGCGAATTCGGAGGCCAGCTGGACAGCCTGTGCGATGCCATCAGTTTCGGCGTGGCCCCGGCCTTCGTACTGTTGCGTCTGGGCATGGATTGGATGCAGCCCTTGGTCCGGCAAGCGGTGGCGCTGATTGCCGCCTTGTATGTGGTTTGCGCTGTACTGCGGCTGGCGCGCTTCAACATGGAAAACACCTCCCTTTTATCCTCTTCGGCAACGGGGGGAGAGAAAGCAGCGGCCAGCCCCAAGCGTTTCAAGGGCCTGCCGTCGCCGGCCGCGGCCGGCTGTGTGATCTCGCTGGCCATCCTGCGTTCGACGCATAGCGGCATTCCGCCGGAGACCCTGGCCGCCCTTGTCCGTCTCTGGGCGCCTCTGGGCGCCCTGACCGCTGCCTTGCTCATGGTTTCCCGTGTGCCCTATCCGCACATTACCAAGCAGATCCTCCGCGGCCGGCGTTCGTTTAGCGTCTTGGTCCAAGTGGTGCTGGCGCTGTTCTTGATCGCCCTGGTGCCGTCGTTTGCCTGTTTCCTCCTGTTTTGGGGCTACACCCTGAGCGGTTTGCTGCGCCATGTCCTTTATCGCACTCTGCGCAGCAAATCGCCTCTGACCGAGTTGGGGCCTAATCGGGAACCGAGCATTCGTCCTTAAGACATCATGTTCACCGGCCTTGTGGAATGTTTGGGCACTGTCTGCGAAAGGGGCTTCGAGGGCGGCGGCTGCCGACTGACGGTAGAAGCGCCGGACATCGTTGCGGAGCTGGCCGTTGGCGAGAGCGTCGCCGTCAACGGCGTTTGCCTCACGGTGGTCGCTTGTACGGCTTCGACCTGTTCTTTTCAGCTGGGCCCGGAGACGCTTCAGCGCACCAATCTCGGCGCACTGCAATGCGGCGAGCGCGTCAATCTCGAACGGGCTCTGCGTCTGAGCGACCGTCTGGGTGGCCATTTGGTGCAAGGGCACATCGACGGTGTCGGCCGCATCGCCGAACGCCGTACAGAAGGCGAGTGGGTGACAATGGAGTTCATCTGTCCGCCAGACTTGGCGGCGCAGATGGCACCTAAAGGCTCGGTGGCGGTGGATGGCGTCAGTCTGACGCTTGTTGAGGTCGGCGACGACCGTTTCCGCGTCGCTCTTATCCCGCATACGCTGGCACAGACGACGCTTGGTTTCAAAGGACCGGGGGCCACCGTAAATTTGGAGACGGATTTGCTGGCGAAATATGTGTGGAAGTACCTGGCGGCAATGAAGATCCTCCCATGACACTCCCGACTCCCTCGACGCGGCAAACATTGTCTTATCTGCGCAATCTCTTCGCCGAGCGCGGCATCAAGCCTAAGAACAAGCTCGGTCAGAATTTCCTCATCGACCTGAACCTGCTCGACCTTCTCTTGCGCAGCGCCGAACTGACGCGCGCGGACCTCGTTCTGGAGGTCGGCAGCGGCACCGGCAGTTTGACGGCGCGGCTGGTCGAACAAGCCGGCGCCGTGGTCAGCGTTGAGATCGATCCCGCCTTCGCCGCACTGACGGAAGAGACCGTCCCGCCGCGCGAGAACATGGTCTTCTTGCACAGCGACATTCTCAAGAACAAGAACGAGTTGAATCCCGCTGTGCTGCATGCCCTTGCAGACCTTGGCCAACGTTGCGGCACTCAGCGCGTCAAGCTGGTGTCGAACCTGCCCTATGCGGTGGCCGTGCCCGTCCTCACCAATCTGCTGCTGTGTGAGCTGGCCTTTGAGCGCATGGTCGTGACGGTGCAATGGGAAATCGCCGAGCGCTTGCTGGCCGTGCCGGCGACCAAGGATTACGGCGCGCTGACCGTGCTGGTGCAAAGTTTGGCTGAGGTCGAACTGATACGCCGCTTGTCGCCGAAAGTGTTTTGGCCGCGACCGCTGGTGGACTCCGCCATCGTCCGTATCCGCCCCAGCGCCGTCAAGCGTCAGCAGGTCGGCGATCCAGGGCGTTTCCGGGCTTTTCTCCGTGACCTGTACATGCACCGCCGCAAAAACCTGCGCGGGGCGCTGGCCAGTCTGCCCAACCGTGCCTGCAACAAAAGCGAAGTGGATGCACGCCTCGCCGAGTTGGGCCTCGACGGCAACCTCCGCGCCGAGGTGCTCGATGTCGAACAGCACCTGTGCCTGTGCCAACAGTTTGGTTAACTCCGTAAATTGACGGTCTCGGTCTACAGATAACCGCTGATCCTCCGGACCTCGCCCCAGCTGAATGCCTGGCACTCTCAGCTCCTAAAGGCGCATCTGTAAACCTTTTTTAACGGCGGAAACCTTTTTTCTGTGTCCCGGCGTTTCGCTCCTTAACGCTTCCTCCCCTTGGACTGGGCTGCATGGACATTCCCATCCACACCTAAACACATCCACATTCGCATGTTGGGGTGATTGGCCCTATAACGGCCGAGCTGCCGAGCGAGTCCGGCATCCCCTTTGCGACCAGTTATAAATGCACACGGATGAACCCAGTGGCGAGAACGAAGGTGCAGGCAAGAAAGAACCATTATGCTGATGATGGCTCCACGGGCCTTGCCGGGCGTTGTTCGGTTGCTGAGTTCATCCGTGGGCATTTTCGCTTTCGGGGCCGAAGCGTTTGAGGACGGCGCGAAGCGTCGCCGCCAGCGCCGCTGGATCGGGCGGCGGTCCTACAGCGGTCTGGTGCAGCCCATTCCAACGCAGCTCGACGGGCCAGCCCGCATGATAGGCCGCCCGGTTGAACTGCTCGCGCATGCGCTGGCCCCAAACCAAGCCAAAACGATCGCGGTACGCCAGCCATAGCCGATCTGTTTCCGACGGCCTCGGCGCTCTGCTCGCCAAAGCTATCCACGCCGCCCAAGGAGTTAATGCCAACAGGAACAGGCTCAGCCAGGGGAGGTGTGTCGGCGCAATCCAACCCTCCAGTCGCAGCATTTCCCAACCACAGCCGGCCGCGACCACGACAGCCTGCGGCCCCAGGCGCGTTGGCAGATAGTTCAGGACGGAAACCAAGAGCGTTCCGGCCAAGAAGATCTGCTGCGCCGCTTCCAGTCGGAGTTCGCCCATTCCATTGAAGATGGGCAGCCCTAGCACGGCGAGCAGGCCGACAACAACGAAGTTCCACGCCGCCGCACCGGGCCGCCGTGCTCCGAACACGGCAATACCGGCGCAGCCGGTCAGACACAACGCCCCATACGTCGTCAGGTGTTCTTCCCCGCCGGGGCGCCATACCTGGAGCCAAGCGACGCCAATCCAGGCCAGCCAGGCCCCAAATCCCCACATGAGCGGCTGCCTTAATGTTGTGCTCCGGTTGGCGCGCAGCGCCTTCGCCAACGGAAATAGTCCAGCCAACAGCAACAACGCCACCAACAGTTCCATCGCGCCTATCGTCCTCAGCTGTCAAATTGTAACAATTCTCCTGACGAGGCATGAGCCGAGACCCCCTCCTTTGCCAGCTTTGATGCATTGTGCCTTGGTCTGCTCGTCGAAAGGATAAAAGACGGTGAGCGGGGTGTGTACATGCCCCAGTCGCCGTCTTTGGTTCTTTTGGAAGGGGCACACCCATGATCTATCTTCGTCTTCGCGCCTTCTGGCTGGTTCCGTTGATGGTGCTGCCGGCTCTGGTCGAGCCTGGCTACGCCGGCATTTTCTTCGGCAAGAAGAACAAAAAGCCCACCCCAGCGGAGCGCGTCCCCGAATTGCTCGCTCAAGTCAAAAGTGATGGCGATGAGAGCAAACGCGCCGCTGCCGCCCAAGAGTTGCGGCAGTACGATCCTGGCCAGTTTCCTATGATTGTGCCAGTGTTGATTGAGGTGTTGCTTACCGACAGCAAGCCCGTCGTCCGTGCCGAGGCGGCCCAGAGCCTGGGCAAAATTCGGCCAATTTCCCAGCAAGCGGGCATGGCCCTGGAGCAAGCCTTGGCCAACGATTCCTCCATGCGCGTGCGCCTGCAAGCCCGCAGTTCGCTGTTGCAATATCACTGGAGCGGCTACCGCAGTGCCCGCAAAGACGATCTGGTGCCGCAGACTAAGGAACCACCGCTGGCCGACGATGGCTCGCCGCCGGTCATCAATACCACGTCCTTGCCGCCCACGAAGGACCGCTTTGTACCGCAGCCGGCGGAAGGCTCACGCGCTGCCGCCGGCTATCGCACCGCGTCGCCGGCGCCCCTCCCCTTCGCGCCGTCCTCTATTCTCCCTTCCTCTGCCAGGAGGGAGAGCAGGATAAGGAGCGGTGAACCGCCGTTGGCCCCGCCGCCAGTCCATTCCACCCCTCCGCCGCCCAGCGACAGCGGCGGCCCGGAATTGACCCCGCCGTGACGGACGTCGGCACGACAAGATACTTAGACTCGTATTTTCCCAGATGGCCTTTGTCGTTTGGGAGAGGAGGGGTTTGCGTCAGCACCCCGATAGAGAACTTCTCGGGCCGCCGACGCAACGAAATCGAGAAGCATGAGAGTATCGACTACCCGGTATTGGGCTTTTCCTTTCTCGTCTTCGTCGGAGGGGGGGCTCTTTGGATATTCGGCTTGGATCGCAAGACAGATGCGGACAACGACAGCTCTCGCCGAACTCGAACGTGTGCTGAAATCGGGGCTGACGTGCGGGTGATGAGCACTTGCGATGAGCACTTGCTAGCGCGGCGTGCTCAAATCACCTCCCGAGCACGCCGCGCTACCTCCCGAGCACGCCGCGCTAGCAAGTGCAAGTGCGGCGATGAGCACTTACTGGCGCGGCGTGCTCAAATCACCTCCCGAGCACGCCGCGCTAGCAAGTGCAAGTGCGGCGATGAGCACTTGCTGGCGCGGCGTGCTCAAATCACCTCCCGAGCACGCCGCGCTAGCAAGTGCAAGTGCGGCGATGAGCACTTGCTAGCGCGGCGTGCTCAAATCACCTCCCGAGCACGCCGCGCTAGCAAGTGCGGAGGTAATGCTTGCTCCAGGGAAGAAAAAGGGGAGACAGGACAGCGTACTTTTAGAGCTACCGGATACAACTGCTCCGGACGGATAGGCACAAGCTATTGGAAAATATGGCGTTTCGGCATTAGAAAATGCCCGAATGAGGGACTTTTTCTTTCGATGGCCCAGACTGGGGCAGCAGCAAACGGTCTAGCGTCCGCACGATCTCTGCGAAGGCCTCGTCTTGGAGCACCGGCGTCGCTCCTTCCGTTGGCAACGCGCGGTCCAGCTTGACCCAGCTGCGACAACCGGCGTACTCCGCCGTGTCGGGCAGATCAACTCCTTGCGGCGCCCGATAAACCCGCACAGCTAGAACGAGCAATCCCGGCCGACGATACGCGAAGCGGGCTTGCACAGTCTGGGGCGACCAACAGTGCAGGCCGGCCAGCTTTTCGGCCTCAGCCAGCTGCCAGACAGGGTAAACGGCCTCCGCTTCAGCAAAGTGTGACAGCCGCACGACACCCGGCGGCGGCCGATCGGCTTCGACTTGCTCCAAAAGGGGCGCTATCTCCGGCACGATGCCGGCTTTCTGCTGGTGCAGATAGGTTGGAAACAACCAGAAGCGTCGATGCAGCACTTCAAATTCGCCGCTGTTTTCGGCAATGCCGCCCTTGCGAAGAAGCAACGCTTGTCGTCCCTCAGCCAAGGCTCGACAAATGACGGCCCATTCTTTCAACGCATGTTCAAGTGCATTCATAGAAATCCCCTCTCTCCTTTTGGCTCGCGCCGCATCAAATCGCTGACGGCGCGGCGTGGCTCTTTGTTCTCGTAGAGAACGCGATAGACTTCCGTGGTGATGGGCATGTCGATGCCCATTTGGACGGCGCGTTCATAGACGCTGCGGGCGGTGAAGGCGCCCTCGGCAACCATGCTCATGCTGGCTTGTATGTCTACCCAACGTTCTCCGCGCGCCAGTCGTTGGCCGACACGGTGATTTCGACCATGAGGACTGATGCACGTGGTAATCAGATCGCCCAGACCAGCCAGGCCGGTGAAGGTCTGTGCCTGCGCTCCCAGGGCGACACCAAAGCGCGTCATTTCCACCAGGCCGCGCGTCAACAGCGCCGCCTTGGCGTTATCCCCCAGGCCCAAGCCGTCATTGATACCGGCAGCGATGCCAATGACATTTTTGAGCGCGCCGGCCAGTTCAACGCCGATGGGGTCTGGGTTGGTGTAGACGCGGAAGCGTTCGGTGCTGAAACATTGCTGAATCCACTGGGCCAACGCGACATCATGGCTGGCGGCGACGACGGACGCCGGCAGACCGCGGCTGACCTCTTCCGCGTGACTCGGCCCGCTGAGCACAGCCGTTTTTTCTATGCCTAAAAGGTGCGTCACAATCTCGGTGGGCCGCAGAAATGTATCATTCTCCAATCCTTTGGCAAGACTGAGGACGGGCGGTCCTGTAGACACGGCTGCGGCAATGCGCGTCAGGGTAGTACGCAAATAAACCGTGGGAATGGCCATCACCCAGAGATCGGCCCTGGCGACGGCTTGGCCAATATCGGTGGTCAAGTGAATGGCCGGCGGGATGGGCACGCCAGGCAACAGCCGGACATTCTCACGGCGTTCTTGCAAAAGTCGGCCATTCGCTTCGCGCGCGCTCCACAGAGTAACGCGGTGTTCGGGATTATGGGCCAAGAGCAAGGCGATGGCTGTACCCCAGGCCCCATCGCCAAGAATAGCAAAGGTGGTCCCCATGCCCCCATCATACAAAACTTTCCCTCTACCAAGCCTCGCTGACTATCCGGTCTGGTAAAAAGTGCTCGATTGTGTCAGAGGCAGCGATCGCCACGCACTCTTTTCCAGGGGAAATTCGCAAGTTGCCGGCCCTGTCTGGTCGATGGAAGAGGAGAGCGAAATCCGGCTCGCTTCCTGCCCGAAACGAGCGAAGCGAACCGGGGCCCAGCGGAAGTTTTTGTGGCCTGGAGGATCAACGATGGCCGCGCATCTTCGTGTCTATCCCTTGGCGAAAGATGATCCCGACATTGTCGGACAGGAACCGACCGTCCGTGTGAGTTTGGGCGATTTGCTGCCTCTGGTAGCCTTGGCCCATCGGCACAACTATCTCTGGCTCCAGGACTTTCTCGAAGACGAGGTGGTCATCACCTCCGACTTGTATGAAGTCCTTCGCGCTTTCCGTTGTAGCCGCCCTTCTGCTTAAATTCCTACGATGCGGAGCTGCCCCCCTGGGGAGCGGTTTTCCGCACCGCTCCCTTATGGCTGTTGCCCGGCTTCGTCATCGTCGTCCGGCAGATCGGACAGGAGTTCGGGTTTGCCGAATTGACTGAGATCGACTTGGCCGCGCAACTCGCCCTCGACCAGCTTCAGCCGCGCATCCAGTTCGCGCAGACGAGCCTCGATAGCTTCCAGCTTTGGGGCGAGGTCGTCGCGCGGTCTGGGGCGCGGCACTTCGGGATAGTTGAGTTGTCGTTGCAAAGCCGCGAAAAGGAACAAGGGATCTTTGCCGCGATTGGCCCCTGCGATCTTGCCTTCTTTGGCGCCGAAGACGGGAGGCAACGGCGGTTCATAATCCGGCTCTTGCCGTCGCCGCTCTTGGAGGTACTGCTCGGAACGCAAATAAATCATCTCGGCGATTTCCACCAAGCCGATTTGTTGACGGACCATCTCCACAAACTCCCGCCAATCCGGTGGATAGAAAGGGTCGCCGAGGATGGCAGTCAAGCCGTCGGCATAGCCGAGACGGTTGCGGCACAGCACTTCAAACTGATAGACGAACAGTCCCGAAGGGGTAGGATTGCCAGCCCGATACTCGGCCTCGCGCTGCAACACCAAAAGGGCCGTCTCAGTGGGAAAGCGTAATTTCTCGTCTTCTGTACAGCGGACCACGAACGCTTGAAACGGCGTGAAATAGTGGCGCAGCCGAGCGAAACCGGATGACAGCAAGCCTGTGTGCTTGACCTCGGCGGTCAAGAACTGCACTGCGTAGGGCAGCCGCGTGGTGGCGAGAATCTCTTGGCTGACTTGCTGCAACACTTCTTGCATGGCCATGCCTTCGGCCATGCGCTCCCGCAGCACACGGAACAGATACGCCTGCTCAATATGCTCTTCTCGATCAAGGACGGCACTCATACTCATGCCGCCATGATAGCCGAACGCAGCGGTCTCCTCAAGAAGCACGGCGGTGCGGTCCTGCATCGGGCGCTCGCTTGAACAGCCTGCGAATCAATCCGGCCGACGCTTCGGATTCGGCAGAGTCGGTATCTGTGCCGTTGAGATCTACAGCGAAGATGAAACCGCCTATGCGAAGTAGGTCGCCCTGGCGCAAGGTGGCCTGACGAACCGGTTCACCATTGAGAAAAACCCCATTGAGACTGTTCAGGTCGATGACTTGCCAAACGCCTTGACCGAAGAGAAAACGGCAATGCCGGCGGCTCACGTCCGGCAGCGGCAAGCGCACATCGGCTTGGCTGTGTCGGCCAAGGAGGACGTCCGGTTGGGTCAGTTCCACGGCTGCACCGCTGGGTTGGAGAATGAGGCGCAACGGTACAAAGTCCTCTGGTAAGGGTAACTGCGCACGTGTACGCCAGAGGGTGCGAGGCGCAGAGAATCCGGAGGACTCAGCGGAAAAACCGGAATGTTCCATTTTTACTTCCTGTTCCGTTGGCGGGTAGGCGAATCCGTCTCCATCGTCGTTGCGGCTTATACCAGAAAGAAGCGGCGCCCGAAAAGAGGAAAAACCGCTACAGAAGGGCTGCCTATAGTAGGCGATCCTCACGCGCACCGTTTCGTGCCAATCATCCGGTTTATTTCGATGGAGGTAAACTCCACCGCTCGCTTTCGGGAGTCCTATGACAGTTTTTTGAAATCTCCTGTTCTAGTCTTGCGCAAAAGTCCACGCCTACGACAAATTCCTAGAGATTCAACGCTCTTTAGCCAAACCTTTCGCTTTTTCTGAGCAGCGAATTTTGCGCTGCCTTCTTCATCGCGCACATTCTAATAATAAGGCGGCAACGAGCGCCGTGTCCCACGCGGGCTTTGAAGCCGGCCTGTCGAACTGGAACCGTATGGCGAGGAGTTCAGAAATGAGACAGAAGGTCGTCTTGCTGTTGTTGGCCGCGCTGAGCGCGACAGCGCTAGCGGACCCTGCACGAGCGTCGCACTGCGGCGCCTGTTGCTACCCTGTTCAGTGTTGCAGCCCCGAACAATGCTGCATGCCCACCATTCGTTATCGCGTCTGCTACCAGACCGTCTATGAAGACCGGACTTGTGTTTGCTATCGTCCGGTCTATCGTACGCTCTTGAAGGAATGCCGTTCTATTTGCTACCGGCCGGTTTACGAGCAGCATGTCCGTCCTCAGTGCTACACCGTATGCAAACCAGTCTATGAGCAATTTAACATCGTGCAGAAATACACCGTCTGCCGGCCGGTTTACGAGCAGCACATCCGCAAATGCTGCTACACAACATATAAAGTGTGTTGGCAGGAATACCAGGTGCCGCAGTATTACTGCACCTATCACCCTGTCTACCAGCAGCATGTCCGCAAATGCTGCTACACAACATATAAAGTGTGTTGGCAGGAATACCAGGTGCCGCAGTATTACTGCACCTATCACCCCGTCTACCAGCAGCACGTCCGCAAATGCTGCTACACGACGTACAAGACCTGCTGGCAGCAATACCAGGTGCCGCAGTATTACTGCACCTATCACCCTGTCTACCAGCAGCATGTCCGCAAATGCTGCTATACCGTGTATAAGCCGGTGTGGCAGGAATATCAAGTG
>JAJPIY010000287.1 GCA_021324515.1 Planctomycetota bacterium | reverse complement strand
GGGGAGGGTTAGGGTGGGGGGTTAGAACTCCTTGTCTGCATGGTACTTACCCCCCCACCCCAGCCCTCCCCCACAAGGGGGGAGGGAGTTTTGTTTCGCCCTCCCCCACAAGGGGGGAGGGAGTTTTGTCCGTTAGCCCTAAGCGTAGCTGGAGGGTTGGGCCAACTTCAGCGACGGACGCCCGGATCGGCTACTTGCAGTGCGGCCGCCAACAAGAGCATCTTGACAAACGGCTCGCCCACGACATCTTCGCTGAAAGTCAAACGTAGCCCTGCCGCTGTCGAGGCCAACTCGGCCAGAACACGGTGATCGGGAGCGCGAAAGACGCCGTTTTCCAGAGTCGCCAGGAGGCGGCCGCGGCGGTCGTGGATACGCCGACCAAGTAAGGTGCCAACCCATTGGCCTTCGGCGTCGCAGACGCAGCGGCGCGGCAGCCAACCCCAGGCCCGTTGGATGGTAAACAACAACGGTTCATCTTCCTGCTCGCGGACAGCCCATACGCTGCGGCCCAACAGACGCCGCCACCAGGGAGACGACCTCGCTTCTCTGCGTGCGTAGCCCAGAACGATATTGCTGTCCCCATCGACGATGGTCTGCACCGAGGAGAACGTGCGCAAACATACCAGCAAAACACGATGCTCCAACATGATCTCATTGTAGCTGCTCGTCCGGATTTCGCTGGCGCAGCGGGTTGGTATGTTGAAATAGTTGCTTGCTGCGTCTATGTAAGCTACAGTTGGATAACGGGCTAAAACCTGGGCTTCCCCCTCGACAGGCTAATCCTCATGCAACCGATCATGACCAACATGGCCGCCCTGGCGGTGGCGGCGCTCTTTTACCTCTGGCGCGCCCATTATCAGGCGCAACAACGTCGCCGGCGCATTCTCTGTCAGCGCGTGGCCTACCTGCTGTGGGTCGTCGCGGCCCAGATCAAGAACAGCGATTCCGGTCTGTCGGCCGCTTGTCGCAGTTGAGCAGGAAATCATTTCTCCTCTGGCGGCAACTCGGGAACCGCCGGCCGTGTCTGCTCCAAACAGACGGCATCCTCCACCGAGGCAGAGGCTCCCATGTCGCGTTCGACGCGGTGGGGCCTCTGTTTTTTGGGGCCTTGGTAATCCCCCGGACGAAGGGTTTTAAAGCGAGGCCTTGCCGATGAAGTAGCCGATCAGCAACGCGCCAAAGACGAGGAGGAACAACAACAGGCCGCTGAGCAGACCACTCACTGCCTCGCCTTCGAGACCCCAATGGGCCATCCAGCGGCGGAAGCGCGTTTGTTTTTGCAGTTTCTTGCGCCAGCGTCGGCCCGGCGCCGTCTGATCGAATTGCCGCACGGCCGTGGCTACTTGCCCGACCTGCCGCCGCGCCGTGGCGTTGTCGGGATCGACTTCCAGCACGGCCAAATAGGCCCATACGGCTTCGCCCAATTCGCCAGCGCGTGTCAGTTCCTCGGCCCGCGCCAGGCCATCGCGCAGGTCTTCGACGTAGTGGACCAGCAGCGAGACATCGGTGCGGCAGTTGGGACACTCTTTTTCCAACCCGCGCAGCTTTTTCTTGCACATCGGGCAGGTCAACATGATAGCGTCCTTTCTCTGGCGAGCGGGGTTACATCTTGGCGAGCGGGGGGTGTGAACCCCCCGGTAGGACCCTGCGGGCGAGCGGGGGGTGTGAACCCCCCGGTTGTGCTACCGGGGGGGTCACACCCCCCGCTCGTCCGCAGGGTTGATCACAACAAATAAGCGTAATTTAGCAGCCGATCGTTCAGCGTGGCAGAGGCGTCTTCCATCCGTTTGCGGTCGCCCGAAGCCATCGCTTCGCGTACGGCCCGGCACAACTCTTCCAGCTCGCGGCGATCCTCCAGATTGTCCAGACGCGGAATCACGTCTTGCTCTGTTTTCTTCAGCACTTCAACGGCGTCGCGGTATTCCTGGGTGCTTTCCAGTTCCAGAGTCCGGTTGATTAACTCTTCGTTGATGCGTTTCAGTCGGATGAGTTGCGAGGCATCCATCTGGTCCTCGCCGGCTTGCTGGATGGCGAAGCGTTTCTTTTGGCCCGCGTATTGATCGTGAATCTGCACGGTCAAAATGCCGTCGTCGCCATACTCGAAGGTGACATCCAGTGCCCCGTCGCGCTGCGGCCGCGGCGGCTTGAATTCCCAGGGAATCTCCGCCAGCTTGACGTTCTCTGGGCTGTCCGGGTTGTCGTAATTGTCGCCTTCGTAGACGCTGATGAGCACGCGGTCGGCGGGATCGGCCACCGGATAGTAGACCTTGCTGAACGAACAAGGGATGTCCGAGCCGCGCTTGATGATCGGATCGAGGAAGACGCGATTGGTGCGCTGATCGACCGGGTTGGCGCACAGCGAATGTTCCAGCTTGACACTGTAGGCGTAATTGTCCAGCCCCGGAGCCCCTTGCAAAATAGCCGATACAATAGCGGCGCCTTGGGCCACGCAGGTCATCGGATCGACGCGGTCGAACGGTTCCGGCTCTTTGCCAGCCAACTTCTCGGCGACATAGCGGCGGACCAGCGGGATCTTGCTGGTACCGCCGACCAACAAGATGCGGTCGATGTCGCGCGGCCGCAACTTGGCTAGCTTCATCGCTTCATCAATGGCTGTGCCTGATTTGATGATGAGCGGCAGGATAATGCGCTCGAATTCGCTGCGGCTGATCTCTTCTTCCAGGCTCAGATGTCGCTCCGGCACCAACTCAGCTTTGCGGGCCACAGCCGTCTGTTCCGTGGACAGGTCGATCTTGGCCTGTTCGACGGCGAGCATGAAACGTTGTTTATAGGGCGAATGGAGAATATCGAAGCCGGTCTTTTCTTGGAAGCGCTCGGCCAGGACTTTGGCCAAGGCGTCGTCGATGTCGTCGCCGCCGAGTTTGCCGATGCCCTTGCTGGCCACTTCCTCGAAGATGCCGTGATGAATCTTCAAAACCGTCACGTCAAGCGTGCCGCCGCCAAAGTCATAGACCAGCACCGTCTGATCGTCCTGGGCGTTGAGGCCATAGCAGATGGCCGCCGCCGTGGGCTCGTTGATGAGCGTCAGCACTTGCAAGCCAGCGGCGCCGGCGCACAGTTTGGTGGCATGGCGGGCCAGGCCTTTCGAGTTGGCGGGAATGGTGACGACCGCCTTGGTAAACGTCTCGTTCAGTGCCTGCTCGGCGTCCTTCTTGAGCAAGCTAAAAAGCATAACGGCGATTTGTTCCGTCCGCAAATTCTGGCCGACCAACGGCACCCGCTCCGGCGTGCCCAAAATGCGTTTGATGGAGCGAATGGAACGCTGCTCGTCGAAATTTTCTTTAGCTTCCTGGCCAAACGCCAGCGTCCCATCTCGGCGGAGCGTGACGATCGAAGGAGTCCATTTTTGGCCTTCATGGTTGGGCACCACCTCTGCTTGGCCATAGTGGAAATTGGCCACCACCGAGTTACTGGTCCCGAAGTCGATCCCGATGTAGGGCATGGAGCAAACCTCATCCTCAAAGAGCTAACCACAGAGACACAGAGAAGAAAACGGATTAATGCTTCATTCGGGCCGCTCTTCTCTGTCTTCCTCCTGTCTGTGTCTCTGTGCTTCTGTAGTTCCATTTCTACTCTGAAACGATGACCTTGGGGCGGCGCAGCACGAATTCGGGTTGTTGGCTGGCGTAGCCACGCTCGACCTGCTCAGCGACAAGCAGCGGCCCCATGCCCTCGACGCGCTTGCTGCCGACGCGCTCGTGGATGGCCGGGTTGTACGGTGAGCTGATAACAGCGTCGTAAGGCTGGATGCCTTGTTTGAGAAGGGCCGCATCCACTTTGCGCGATTCCACCTCGACCGCCGTGATCCAGCGTTGGACGGCAGCCACGTCCGCCGGGTCAGGTCGAGCAGCGACAATGGCTTGCAAATCGTGGGCGATCTCCAGCAATTCGTTGAGCAGGGCCAGGCTGACACGCTTCTCGCCGTGCAGTTCTTGACGCAGCTGCTGATAGGCGCGCTGGGTATCAGCGGCGAAGTTGTTGAAGCTGGTCTTCAGTTCGTCGCGGACTTTGGTGAGCGTCTGCTCCACCGAGCGCAGCTGGCGTTTGTCATATTCGCGCAAGGCGATGACTTCTTCACACAGCTTGTACAGCGTGGAGGAGCCGAGGGTATCCGGCTCGCGGGGCGTTCCGGGGGGACCGGTGTCCCGCCGGTCAGCGGTGTGGAAAGGGCCGCTCGGCAGGAAAGCATCGTTCATGTGAGGTTATCCTTTGAGATCAATGGCCCAAGGATCCAGAGGTTGCTGGGCGAGGCGTTCGAGCAACAGCGGCACGGCCGGCACATCTTCGGGCAGTTCCGGGACGATCAGGGCCGCACGAACGGACGCGGCGTCGGGCACCTCGGCCGGCAATCGATAGTCGGCCAGCGTTTTTTCGTTGTCCAGTGCCTGCCAGGTGCGTGTGGGCTTACCCTCCTGTACGCCGTAACGCTGGGCGAGCTGGGCCAACACTCCGTCGGTGGTGTCGATATTGAGGCTGGCAGCGTCGGCGCGGATGCGCCGCTCAATATCGCTGAGGACTTCGCGGGCCCAGTTGATGTCCTCGAGCGGCACCTTCGACTGGCCCTTGCGGGCCCATTTGAGGCGCTCTGCCCAGTGGGCGTCGATGGTTTCCTTGTCCGCAGTCTTGTCCAGGCCGAGCAAGAGAAACGGCCCCACCTGCTCGCGCGGCAGCGGGGCCAGCTCTAGCACAATCGGCTCTGCACTTTGACTCATGATCGCCTCGTAAGCCTTTACTCATTCGCCGCGTAAGCAAGAGGGGGTGATTTGTCCCCTTGCTGGCGCTACGAGCGGAGAATGCTATTGTCTATCTTACGCTCCCATCGATCGGCATGCTTCTATCTTTTTATCGATATGGTCAGCCAGGTCACGGATGATGCGGCGCTGTTCGTCACTGTTGACCAGCGGTAGACACTTGCCGGTGATGCGGCGCAGCTTCTGGAATTCGCGGAGCAAATCCCGCATCACCTCGCGTACAGCCGACCAGTTGACTTGGTAATTGGGCAAGTTACGCAGCTGATCGATGATCTTGCTCATCTGATCGGTCAGTTGATCGCACAGGGTGCCCATCAGCGGAAGGACGTTGCCGACCATGTTGATGGCCCGCTCCTCGACGCGCCCATCATTAGGATAGCGTTTGAGAATACGATCGATTCCTGTCAGCAATTTCTCGATATCGTCGAGTCCTTTGACCTCGATGAGGTCCAGCTCGTACATTTCGTACTGCGGTTCGCTCGGCCGCAACTGCCGCAGCTTTTCCAGGGTACGGCGTGCGTCTTGCGGCCTCTTCGCTTGATTATACAGCTGAAACAGCCGTTCCAGGGTATCCGGATCGTTGGGACGTAATTGGGCGGCGCGTTGCACATAGTTGAGGGCGCTGGCCCACTTTTCTTTCTCGCTGTAGCGAGCGGCCAATCGGCCCAAGCTTTCATAGACCAGATGGTCAAGGTAATGCGGGATGTCCGGGGGGACCGGTACTCGATCGTCGAGCAGATCGAAGAAGCGATTCCAATGAGGATCGGCTTGGGCTAACTCACCTTTTAATTCATAGGCGAGGGCGAGGTTCTGGTGCAAGCGGGGATCCTTAGGGGCAAGCTTAATAGCGGCCAAGAAATACTTAATAGCGCTATCGAAGTCTTGGGTCATGCAGGCGCAGCAACCGAGCAAGTTGAGTAAAACGAGTTGGGTCGCCCGGTTGCCGTTCTTCTCCCGCTCCAAGGAGCGCAGCAGCCGTTCCGCATCCATCCAGGCGCAACGGTCAATCAACTCCTTGGCCTTGACCAGCGCCGCTTCGTGATACGCTTCCCGAACCGCTGTGCTGCGCGGCCGAGCCTTGGTCAGTGTTTTCAGCAAAGAGAGGGCCGTATCAAGCTGGCCGAGACTGCGAAGAGTACGGAGGAGGCATTGTTCATCGGCTGCCGTCAGTTCCGCCAATAAGGGAGCACGGTTGTCGTTTTTGTGATATGCTTGCAACAGTGCCTGGAGCACCAACAAGGATCGTCTTTCGTCCTCTTGGGTTTGGGCGGGGCGGCGCGGTGCCAGCTCCAGCGCCGCCGGCAAGAGAGCAAGGCAATCCTCGATCTTGCCCCGTGTAAGGCGCGTCAGCAAGAGGTTGTAACAGATCTCATAAGACTGCGGGTCCATCTGCCAGGCGCGTGCGAACTCGTCTTCGGCCTGCGCCAGTTGATTTTCTTGCAGCGACAGCAGCCCCATTTGCAAGAGGACGTTAGCGTCTGGCTGGGGGATCTTGCGGAGGACGTTGCGTGCTTCGCTGAGTTTGCCCTGACGCTTGCGGGCCATCGCCAGCATGTACAACACATTTGCGTCCAGGCAACCGGCCTGGAGCGCACGCTCGAACAGCTGGGCGGCGGCTTCGTATCGCGTTGAATCTCGCTCGACGATAGGCAGTGCAGGGAGAGACATGGCACGCTTCTGGGCCTCAGCTAAACGGAGGGCGAATACAACAATCGTTGCCCCGCCCGCACCAAAGCGAGCACCAACAACGAGCCTAAGCGGTGATCGCGCAGGCCGAGCTTGCCGGCTTCGCGGAAACGCTCTGCTGCTTGCTCGAAACGGCCTTCTTCATAGGCCGTCAGCCCCGACAACAACACCGTCTGCTGGAGCGGTCCCTCGAGTTGCCATTGGCTGCGCCAGTGTGGATCGACGCGACTCCACCAGTGGATGGCCTCCTCGTAAGCGCCGCAGCGCAGATATAAGCAGCCCAACAGAGCGCGAGCATACATGGCCGAGGGACTCTTTTCAACGATGGCCACTTTTTGCAACGCTTGCTGTGCTGCTGAGAAGGTCTCTTGATGCAAATATGCCCATGCCTTCACAAACTGGCTTTCGAGCACCAAGTCCCCTTGGGAACCGGCGTCTTGCTGGTCGGCTTCTGCCGCGCGCTGACTCCATTCCAAAACCGCGTCGTAGTTCTTGGCCGCTAGATGACAAACGGCCCCCAGGTAGTGGAACCGTGCATCGGGCGTCGAGGGCCGATCCATTTCCGGCGCCTGCCGGGCCAAGCCGTCTCGATCGCCCCGCATCGAGCGCACTGCTGCCAAGCACCACAGCGCCTCGGTATGCTGGGGATCTTCCCGCAAGCACGTCTCCAGCAACGCTTGCGCTTGCACCAGGGGGACAGGCTCGGGGCTGCGGCCGTTCGGGAGCGGCTCGCACAACCGCTCGCGGATGGTCGCTGTCCTGCCGAAGAACTGGCGTAGGGCCAGCTTGGCCCCCAACAAGGCGATCGCCGCTCGCACAGGGCCGTGTGCCAAACCGAGCGCACGCTCGATAGCTTCTTCCCGTCGTGCGGCGTTGCCACGCTGTTGTTCGATAATGGCCTGCCGCACCAACGGCCAGGGATCGTCCGGCCGCAGCCGATGCCAGCCGGTCAACAGGGCAACGGCCCCCTCCAGGTCGCCGCGGCGATAGTGCAGACACGCCAGCCGATCATGGCCCGGGATGTTCGTTGGGTCCAGACGCAGCAGCACCTCGACGCAGGCGCGTGCCGAATCGTTACGGCCGGCCGCTTCTTCGCGGTGCGAGCGCTCGATCAGGAACGACTCGCCGCGGGCAGGATAATCAGCGCCGAGAACGCTGGGGAACTGTCCAGGATGGCGGGCGGCGCTGCGTTCGAGATAAAGATACTCCACATCGTCGAAATCCCACTGCTGCTCGGCAAAGAACGCTCGCGCCGTCCCGGCTTCGCTGAAGGTGCGTGCGAACAGGTCGAGATCACGCGGACTGGTGCAGCCGTGCAACGCTGCCGCACGCACATACAGGAAGGCATGTTTGGGCCTGAGGGCGTGGGGGTAAGTGGCGGCCAGATGAGCATAAGCCGCAGCCGCCTGCGGATCAGTGGCGTTCACAGACGCCAGGGTATCGCAGAGCAACAGTTGCTCGTCCACGCCAATGTCCATGTTCAGCCGCCGTGCCTCGGCATGGACGGCGCTGAGTAGTCCGGCCCATTCGGCATTGCCCATGACGGGATAGCGGGCCAGCAAGCGAAGGGCCCAGGCGACGTTGCGCGGCTTATCTTCGGGATGGATCGGTTTGCCCAGAGCGCCGCACAAGGCGAGATAACCAGCCGTGAATGGGTCTTTGGGTTCCTCTTGTTCCAGGGCGATGCGCAGATGTTTGTAGGCCTGATCGTAGCGCTCGCAGCGTGCCAGGGCCAAACCCAAACCGCGGAGCAGCGGCACCGTCGGCGGACTGTCCTGCAATAGTTTGGCGAAGAGGTCCGCCGCTTCGGCAAAATCACCGTGCCGATAGTGCGCCTGCGCCAGCGCGAATTGTCCTTGCCGTGTGATGAGGGTCAGGTCCGGCCCCAGCACTGGACAGACATACGTATGCTTGGCCGCCAGCTTTCGCACATACGATTTGCCTTCGGGAAATGCCTCCATCCAGGCGCGCTCTGGACGCCCCATCCACAAGCCGAGGCCCTTCGGCCCCAAGGCCCGCTGCAAGGCGCGCAAGGCCAAGCCACTGTCGCCGCCCGCTGCTACCAGGGAAATGCCCATCTGACAGGTCACGAAGGGGCAGCCGGCGTCAATGCGATTGGCCTCGGCGAGATAGCGCAAGCTCTCCTGCGCTTTACCCTGACGATACAGCAGCAGACCGAGATAGAACCCGGTATCGAGATACTGTTTCCCGGCCTGTTCATGCGCCGCCGTCAGCGCCGTCATCGCTTCTTCCATCTGCCCTTGACGAATCCGGCACAGCCCTAGCCAAAACGATGCCTCGGCGCACGGCGTTTGCACGGCGAAGAGGCGATCGAGCAGATTCAAAACCGCTTGCGTGTCTTTGTCTTCCGTGCCCCCAGCGAATAGCCGTCGGGCTTCGGCCAGCATCGCTTCGACAATACAGTTCCGCTGTTGGGCCACGTCCAGTCCCAGTCGCGCACCGGCTTCCAGGGCATGCCGCAGCGCTTCCTCGAACTGTTTTTCCTTGAGCAGATGATCGGCCGCGCGCTGATGGCATTGCCCGGCAGCGACGCGGAGGCGGTCCTGCCAGGCCGGCGATAGCCCTCCTTCGGCATTCAGCATGGTCAGGATGTCCAGCGCCTCCTTCCAGTTGCCCTGAGCGAGCAGACGTTGCGCGCGACGAAAAGCTCGCTTCCGCCGCGGTCCTCGCCCGAAAAGCAACCACAGGCACAGTACCAGCAAGAAGAGGGAGAGGACGACAGGGAGGAAGATCTTCACAGTCACGGATGAAACCGCTCCGAACTCGATCAAACCGCGAGCGCGGACATGGTTCGCCAAACCGATACATCCGCGGGGATGTTTTTCGCGCCCTTTCCATTGCTTACGTTAGCTGACTTCTGGCCGTCCTTCAAGCAGGGGCTGATTCGGGCCAGAGAAGAGAAGTGGGCGGCCAGACAGGATGAAGCAACGGTGCGAGGACGGCAGGCACTGCTTCAACGCGGAGCATCCTCTGTAGAGAAGGCCACGGGGTATTTATCTTCGCTGCCTATAATCTGCTGGCAGGACGGTACCTTCAGGCCGTTTTTTCTGCTGCCGCCGCTTGCAAGCCGAGTAGTTCAATGGCCATTTGCCGCAGGCGGTATTTTTGAATCTTGCCGGTCACGGTCATCGGGAATGATTCGACGAAACGCCAGTAGCGCGGCACCTTGAATGCGGCCAGGCGCGCGCGGCAATAGGCTGTCAGTTCCTCTTCGCTCAGCGTTGCTCCCGGACGTGGCCGGACCCAGGCCATGACCTCCTCGCCATATTTATGGCTGGGCACGCCGATGACTTGCGCCTCGCTGACATCGGTGTGGGTGACCAGCACTTCTTCAATTTCGCGCGGCGAGATGTTTTCGCCGCCGCGGATAATCATGTCCTTGAGCCGGCCGACGATGTGGACATAGCCGGATTCCTCCATGACGGCGAGGTCGCCCGAGTGCATCCAGCCGGCTGCATCGATGGCGGCATTAGTGGCGGCTTCGTCGTTCCAGTAGCCGCGCATAACGCTGTAGCCGCGCGTGCAAAACTCGCCGGATTGGCCGCGCGGTACAAAACGCCCTGTCGCTGGATCACGCACGCTGATCTCGATATGCGGCTGCACGCGCCCGACGGTGCTGACGCGGCGGTCCAACGGATCATCCAGAGCGCTTAGGGTGGAAATCGGCGATGTTTCCGTCATGCCGTAGCCGATGGCCACTTGCGGCATGTGCAAGCGCTCGACGACTTGCTTCATCAGCTCGATGGGGCAGGGAGCGCCGGCCATGATGCCGGTGCGCAGCGATGTGCAATCATAATGCTCGAATTCGGGGTGCTCCAGGATAGCGCGGAACATCGTCGGCACGCCGTACAGCGACGTACAGCGCTCGGTGTCAACCGTTTCCAGGACGGCGCCCGCGTTGAAGCATTCGCTGGGATAAACCATGCAGGCGCCATGCGTCGTGCAAGCGAGATTGCCCAGCACCATGCCGAAACAATGATAAAGAGGCACCGGGATACAGACGCGATCTTGTTCGCTGTAGCCAAGCGCCAAGCCGATGAAATAGCCGTTATTGAGGATATTGTGATGCGTCAATGTCGCGCCTTTGGGCGAGCCGGTGGTGCCAGAGGTGTACTGGATGTTGATGGGGTCGTCACATTGCAACTGGGTCTCACGCTGTTCTAACTCGGTGACGCTTCTGGCTTGTCCGGATCGCAACAATCCCTCCCAATCGGTATCGAGTGCAAGAACATACCGCAGATCGGGGCAACGCGGTCGTACGGTTTCGAGCATCGGAGCATACAGTGTCTGTCGAAAACCGCGGCCGTGCAGTAAGACGCAGACGCCAGCTTGTCGCAAAACATATTCCAGCTCGTTGGCCTGGTAGGCCGGGTTGATGTTGACGAGGATAGCGCCGATGCGTGCCGTGGCGTATTGGATGACGACCCATTCGTAACAATTGGTCGCCCAGATACCGACCCGATCGCCGACAGCGACACCAAGGGCCAGCAAGCCACGCGCAGCGTCGGTGATCGCGTCCCACAGCTGTCGGTAGGTGGCGCGATACTTCTGGGAGCGCACAATCAGCGCTTCCCGATTGCCGTAGCGCGTGACGGTATCGCGCAAGTTGTCGCCGATAGTTTGGCCGAGCAATGGAATGAGGCTCGTGCCGTGAGCATAAGAAAAAGCTGTGTGTGAAGGGCCGTCCATGAGAATATCTCGCCTTTGAGGGCGCCCGTGTGCCGGACAATCCGGTCAATAGCTGGGGCCTTCGGACGGCCAACATCATCGCAAAAGCGAGGCCATTGTGCAAGACACCCAGGCAGAGAACCGTTGGATCGCCAGGGAACGCCCCTAAGGCCCCCGTGCTACTTGTTTTTGCGGATGTTCCGCAAGGCTTGATTGGCGGCTTGCCGGAGATCGCGCGAGACCTTCGCCTTCTTCTCAGTCAAGGATTCGAGCATCTGGATGGCCTCTTTGTCGTCTTTAGTGGCCAGCGAGCCTAACGCTGTGGCGGCAGCGACGCGCAGATCGTCCGGGGCTGCTTTCTTTTTGCCCTTGCTGATCGACCCTTTGAGCAGCGCCGTCAGGGCTGGGACGGCGGGACGGCCGGCAGGACCGAGGCTGCTCAAGGAGTCGATGGCCTGGCGGCGCATCGCGGGGTCTTTGCTGTCATCGCGAAGCAGAGCAATTAATGTCTCAACTCCGGACGGGCCGAGCTTGCCCAAGGCACGGGCGGCGGCCTCTTGCACTTCCTTGTGTGAATCGTTAAGGGCCATCGTCAGGGCGGGGACAGCCGAACGCGCCTCTGGGCCAATCGCCCCAAGCGCCTGGGCGGCGAAGCGGCGAACAAAAGTATCGCGGTCTTTCAAGGCACGGCAGAGCGCAGGCACGGCTACTTTCGATTCGGCGCCGCCTTCTTCCAGCGCCTTGGCCGCTGCACGCCGTACTTCGGGATCATCGGATTGGAGTTGTTTCACCAGTTCGCCGACGTCCGCTCCCCAAACGGTCGTTCCCCACAAGACGACGACGATCCCTCCCAGAAAATGTTTCATGGCTCGATTTTCTCCCTGTTTCCGAGGATGAATGGGACCTTCTTATTCAACCCCACAGAAATACAAAAAGGCCGCAGCGCCACTCGGCGCCCAGGCAGGTTGTTTTCTTAACCGTGCCACCAGAAGTAGAGCAGGAAGAGCAAAAGCAGAAGCAAGAGGGAGCCACCCCCAAACAAGAGTGAACGAGTACGGCGAGACGACGGCTGCGCCGCCGCTTGCCCAAGCGGCGTAGAAGGGGCCTTAACGGCCCCTGTCGGTTGCGGCTCGATCTTGGACGGCTGCTTGTGCGGTAAGGGAGCCGAACAGCGGGGCACGGTCTCTCCTGGGGAAATGTCCTTGAATTCCGGGTAGAACGACAGCGGGTGATAGTCCTTGCCGTTGGCGTGGCGCGCTTCCACTTTGGCAGACAGTCGGCCGCGACGCAGACGCAGGACAATCTGTTCCGTGTTGGCCTGCACCCGACACAATTTGCCGGCCCGATTGCGATAGCGCAAGACCCAAACACCATCGCTGGGCGTAGAGAGCGGCGTTGCCTCCACGCCTTGAGGGGGCGGCTCGATAGTGGAGGTCGGAGGCAACGGCGGCATCTCCGGATCGAGGCGTGTCGGCTCGGCGGAGGAGGCCAGGCACCGTTGCACCCACGGATCTTGCAGCGCTTGCGTGGGATCGGCAAAACTCGGCACCGGCGCAGCCAATCGCGAACGCTCCAGATCGACGATTAACTCGCTGGCTGTCTGATACCGGTCGCGTGGCTCACGGGCCAGCATGCGCGACAGGATGGAATCGAGGACCGGAGGCACCGCCGGATTCAATTTGCTGGCCGGCGTGAAGATCCCCTGGTTTTTCTTCTCCACGACTTCCAGGTGATTGTCGCCGCTGAAGGGGACGCTGCCGGTGACCAGATGATATAAGGTCGCCCCCAGGGCGTAGATGTCGCTGCGGCCGTCGGCGTGTTTGGCGTTGATGGCCTGCTCATAGGGCATGTAGTAGGTGGTGCCAAAGCCTTGGCGGGCCGCCGTCAGATGGCTGGCCTCATCCAGACGCCGCGCCAGACCCAGATCGACCAGTTTCGATACGCCGGAACGCGTGATGAGGATGTTGTCCGGCTTGATGTCACGGTGGACGATGTTGCGCGAGTGAGCGTGTTCCAGGGCGCGGGCTACGTCCAGGGCGATATGCACGGCGTCGCCCAAGGCCAAGCGCCCCTGTTTGTCTAGAAGCGCCTGTGCCGATGGGCCGTCAACGAATTCCAGAACAAGATAATATTTGCCCGTGGCCTGGTCTTGGCCGACGCTCAGGGTGCGGACGATGTTGGGATGGTTGAGCAGAGCGCCGCTCTTGGCTTCGCGATAAAAGCGGTCGATGTAGGCTTGATTGCTGGCCAGATGATCGGCGAGGACTTTAATGGCCACCTGCTGGTCTTTGCCCTCGTGGTAGCCGAGATAGACCGCTCCCATGCCGCCTTCGCCCAACTGGCGCAGCAAACGATAACCGCCCAGCATGCGCACTTCATTCAGCAGGTCGCCAGGCATGCCGGGCGGAGGTTGCGTGGGATCGAGGTTGGTCTTGTCCATAATGATGTCGGTCAATAGCACAACCGTCCCTCAAGCCAGCGCGGTCCGCAGACAACCAGGGAGCGGCACGGGCGGAGAGAATAGAACACGAGTCTTCCGTACCACAGGCTAATTTAGTTTATCGCGTACCGTAGCCGGCTGCAATTCAGAATACGACGAAAACGCAACGCAAGTTCACCCGCTTCACCGCAAGCACATACGCCCCGGAACCAAGAACTCCTTGTCTCCTCAAAACGATGATAACAGCGATCGTTGGATCGATGCCTCTATGCCACATTCGGACCGATTCCTTGAAAGGCCGGTCTCGGAGTCGAACCGAGCAGGATGCGTCTTTACCACACCCTCAAGCGGGTTTGCAGCCCGTGGGAAGCACCGGCTCCCTATACCGGCCGCCCTACGCTTTGACAGTGAGTGTCTCGATTCGCCTGACACGCCAGCTTTGCTCGCCGCTGGACTAGCCTAACGGTGGACAGCTAACGTGCGCCAGCCAAGACAGGATCATCTCTGTACAACCGCCCAGAGATGATCGAGACGCAAGAGTGGTCAGGAGAGAACGGACACGCCGTCAGGAGCGGGTGGGACTTCAGGTGAAGCCCGGATGTGCAGATCGGCGCAGAGAGGCAGATGAGGCCGCTACGCTGGTGATTGGGCCGATTATGGCGTGCGTCATGAGGCCCTTCTTTCCCGTCGAATAAATACTGATGAGGCTGGTGCGGTTTTGTCCTGGAATCGCGGACATTGGATAGCCGGCTTTGTTCACTTTGTAGTTCTTTGCGGTCGATGTTCCGGATAAAAATTCAGGCGAGCGCGTCAGCCCCGCGCTCGCCTGCGGCTCGCGGCTAAGCATATCGCACCGATGGGGAACGTACCTCCTTGGGGAGGATGAGGCCCTATTTAGCCAGTGCTGCCTGTGCCGCGGCCAGGCGGGCGATGGGCACGCGGAACGGACTGCAACTGACGTAATTCAGACCGATTTTGTGGCAGAACTTGACCGTGTCGGGGTCGCCGCCATGTTCGCCGCAGATGCCGATCTTCAAATCGCTGCGGGTGGCCCGGCCTTTCTCCACGCCCATCTTCATCAAGCCGCCGACGCCGTCCACGTCGATCGATTGGAACGGATCGCGCGGCACCAGATCATGTTCCAGGTAATAGCGGATGAAGCTGCCGTAATCGTCGCGGCTCATGCCTAGGGTCGTCTGCGTCAGGTCGTTGGTGCCGAAGCTGAAGAATTGCGCTTCCTGGGCGATCTGGTCGGCGACCACGCAGGCGCGGGGCAGTTCAATCATAGTGCCGACAAGATAGGTCACGCGGACGCCCTTCTCGGCAAAGACTTTCTGGGCCGTTTCATGCACAATCTTGGCCTGCTCGCGCAATTCGGGGAGGAAACCGACCAGCGGGATCATGATTTCCGGCTCGACTTTGATACCGGACTTCTGCACGTTGCAGGCGGCCTCGAAGATGGCCCGGCACTGCATCTCGGTGATTTCCGGATAAACGATGCCCAAGCGGCAGCCGCGGAAACCGAGCATCGGATTGAATTCGTGCAGCGCTTTGACGCGCTCGGCGATCTTCTCCGGGGCCACGCCCAATTCCTTGGCCACTTCGGCCTGGCCCTTGGCGTCGTGCGGCAAAAACTCGTGCAGCGGCGGATCGAGCGTGCGGATCGTCACCGGCAAGCCGTTCATGGCCTGGAACAAACCCTCGAAATCTTGCCGCTGATACGGCAGCAACTTCGCCAGGGCCTTCTTGCGCGCTTCCGGCGTGTCGGCCAGGATCATCTCGCGCATCGGTTGAATGTGGTCGAAGAACATATGTTCGGTTCGACATAATCCGATGCCTTCGGCGCCGAAGGCGACGGCCTGGATGGCCTGGCTGGGTAGGTCAGCGTTGGTGCGGATGCGCAGCTTGCGCACCTCATCGGCCCACTTCATCAGTTCGGCGAACTGCTGATAGACACGCGATTGTTCCGGCTTAAGCGTTTTGTTGATGAGCACTTGCACTACTTCGCTGGGTTTGGTCGCTACTTGGCCGGCGAGGACTTCGCCGGTGAAGCCGTCGATCGACAGCCAGTCGCCGTCCTTGAGCAGCTTGTCGCCGACGCTGACCGTGCCCTTGGCATAGTCGATGTTGAGGGCGCCGCAGCCGACGATGCAGACTTTGCCCATCTGTCGACTGACCAGGGCGGCATGACTGGAAGCGCCGCCGAACGCGGTCAAGATGCCGTCGGCCGCCTGCATACCGCGGATGTCCTCCGGGCTGGTCTCGCGGCGGACCAGAATGACGTGGCCGTCCGGCGTGCCTTTGTGTTTTTGCACCCACGCTTCGGCGTCCTCGGCATGGAACTTGATCCGGCCACACGCCGCGCCCGGGCCGGCATTAATTCCTTTGGCCAGCAAACGGCCTTCGGCGATGGCCTTGCGCTTGGCCTCCGGATCGAAAATGGGTTGCAGCAGCTGATTCAGGTCATCAGGCGGAATGCGCCGCGCCGACAGGGCTTCTTCTTTACTGATGAGGCCCTCCTGCACCATGTCCACGGCAATGCGGACGGCAGCGAAGCCGGTGCGTTTGCCGTTGCGCGTTTGCAGCATCCACAGCTTACCTTTTTGGATGGTGAACTCGATGTCCTGTACGTCGCGGTAGTGCTTCTCCAGCTTGATACGGATGTCTTCCAGCTGTTTGTATACCTCCGGCATATCTTTTTGCAATTCGGCGATCTTTTTGGGAGTGCGAATGCCGGCCACCACGTCTTCGCCCTGGGCGTTGAGGAGATATTCACCGTAGAAGACCTTTTCGCCGGTGGCCGGGTCGCGCGTGAAGGCCACCCCCGTGCCGGAATCGTTGCCCATATTGCCGAACACCATCGAACAGATGTTGGCGGCCGTGCCCCATTCATGCGGAATACCGTATTGGCGGCGATAGACGATGGCGCGATCATTCATCCACGAGCCGAACACGGCGCCAATCGCTTGCCACATCTGCTCATGGGCGTCCTCTGGGAAGTCCTTGCCGGTGCGTTCCTTGACCGCTTTCTTGAAGCGCTTGACCAGTTCTTGCAAGTCGGCCGTGGTCAACTCGGTATCGAGCTGGACGCCCTTGGCATGTTTTAGCTCGTCCATGATCTTCTCGAAGGGATCAATCTCGTGCTTGTCCTGCGGCTTGAGACCGAGCACCACGTCGCCGTACATCTGTACGAAGCGGCGATAGGTGTCCCAGCCAAAGCGTTCGTTGCCGGTCTTATCGATAAGCCCCTTCAGCGTGGATTCATTGAGGCCGATGTTAAGGACCGTATCCATCATGCCCGGCATACTCTCGCGAGCGCCCGAGCGGCAAGAAACGAGAAGTGGATTTTTCGGATCGCCGAACTTGGCGCCCATGACTTCTTCGGTCTTGCGCAAGGCAGCTTCGACCTGGCCTTTGAGTTCGGGAGGATAGGTACGATTGTGAGCGTAGTAGTAGGTGCAGACTTCCGTAGTGATCGTGAACCCGGCCGGCACTGGCAGGCCGATGTTGGTCATCTCGGCAAGGTTGGCGCCCTTGCCGCCGAGAAGATCTTTCATGTCAGCGCGGCCTTCCGCCTTGCCGCCGCCAAAGAAATAAACATATTTGCGTTCTGCCATGCTAATCCGGCCTCATAGAAGGTCTGGCAACGGCGCCAACGCCGTTGTCGTAACATCAGTTCATTGCAGGCAATGTACGAATCGTCTGAGGCGCGGCAACGTGGTCTACAACCCAAGGCCCTGGATGTTCACGATGGCGCAAGCGGCAGCATCATAAGTTGGTCCTCCTTATCCTTCAGCGCCTTGACACGGATTAGAGCATATTAAACGGATCAACATCGAGCGTATATTCCACGCCCGCCGGCGTTCGTTGGGCTGGCAGCACCGCCCGCAGCAGCTGATGCAATGTGGCGGAACTGGGCGATTGTATCTGGAAGTGGAAGCGATAATGGCCCTTTAAGCGAAACACCGGGGCCTCGGCCGGACCCAGCATGCGCACTGCCGGCGGAGACCCTGCGGCCATCGTTTGCAAAGTGTGCTGGAAGGCGTCGGCGAGTCGGTCGGCGAACCGGGACGCCGCTTGTTGGTCACGGCTGCGAACGATGATGCGGGCCAGCCGTTGATAGGGGGGATAATTATGTTGGCGACGATGGGCCATCTCTGCGGCCACGAAGCCAGCATAGTCGTGCGTCGCCGCCAAGGCGATGCAGGGATGCTCTGGTGTGAATGTCTGCACCAGCACGCGGCCGCCCTGCGGTCCACGACCGGCCCGGCCCGCCACCTGCGCCAGCAGCTGAAACGTCCGTTCGGCGGAGCGAAAGTCCGGCACGTGTAAGCCCACGTCAGCATTGACCACGCCGACGAGGGTTACGTTGGGAAAATCCAGCCCTTTGGCGATCATCTGCGTGCCGAGCAAGATATGGATCAGTCCCTTGCGAAAGGCGGCCAGGACGCGGGCATGGCTGCCTGGCTTGCGCATCGAATCGCTGTCCATGCGCCGGACGACGTAGCGCGGGAAACGCTCTTCGATCTCAACTTGCAGTTTCTCCGTGCCAAAGCCTTGATAGCGCACCGCAGTTTGCCCACACAGAGGACAGGTGCGCTGCGGCTCTTGCTCGAAACCACAATAATGGCAGAGCATGACATCGCGTTCTTTGTGATAGGTTAGGGCCAGGTCGCAGAAGCGGCAGGTTTCGACATGGCCGCAGGAGGGGCAATAGACGTGCGTCGCGAAGCCGCGGCGATTTAAAAGCAGTATCACTTGGCCGCCTTCTTTAAGGGCCGAACGCATGGCATACTCCAGCGCGTCGCTGATGGCCGAGGGCCGGCCGCGCTTGGGCGGCTGATGGCGCAAATCGATGATGCCCACTTGCGGCAGCGGCCGATCCAGCACACGCTGGGGCAAACTCAAAAGGGTGTATTGACCGCGCTGGGCATTGTGCCAGCTTTCCAACGACGGCGTCGCGGAACCGAGGAGGATCGGAATGTTCTCCAGCCGCGCCCGCATGACGGCCACATCGCGACCGTGATAGCGCGGGGTAGATTCTTGTTTGAAGGTATTTTCATGCTCTTCATCAATGACGATGAGACCGAGCCGTTTGGCCGGGGCGAAGACCGCGCTGCGGGCGCCAACAATGACTTGCGCTTGCCCTGCCGCAATGCGCCGCCAGTGTCCGCCTCGCTCGGCGTCGCTCAGATGGCTGTGTAGCACGGCCACTTCGGCGCAGCGGCCGCGAAAACGCTGGATGGTCTGCGGCGTCAGGCTGATTTCCGGCACCAACACCAGCGCTTCCTTGCCTTGGGCAATCACTTCTTCGATGGCTCGCAGATAAATTTCCGTCTTGCCGCTACCGGTGACGCCGTGCAGCAAAAACGCATGAAAACCGCCCTGTTTCAAAGCGGGCTCCAATCGGTCCCACACGCCCAGCTGATCGTCATTGAGCGTGATGGGTCCCGTCGGTTCGGAGTCTTCGTGCGTGCTATCGATGAAACGATCGACGCGCCGGGCCACGCGCTGGACCAATCCTTTGGAGAGAAGCGCTTCGATCGGCCCAGGACCGCATTTGGCCTGCCGCATCAACTGCCGTTGCTCGATGGGCTTGCCCGTTTTCCGCAACAGTTCCAGCACAGCCGCTTGTTTCGCTGGGAGCGGCGTTTCTTGTGGCGATAGTTCTTTCAAACCCCCTTCGGGCACTGCTTCGATAAATGTGAGAGTACGGGTGCCGGCCCTATCGCGCACTCCAGCGGGGACCACAGCAGTGAGTACCTGTCCCCAGCCGCACAGATAATAATCCGCCATCCACCGCGTCAGCCGCAATAGATTGTCTGTCAACAACGGTTCGTCATCGACGACGCCGACAAGTTCTTTGACGGGCCGTTCCGGCGGCGTCTCGCTGAGGCGTACGCAATAGCCAACGGTTGGCTTGTCGCCGCGGCCAAACGGCGCACGGACGCGCTTGCCGACGGCGATGCGTTCGCGCAGCGCCGCGCCGACGGCGTAGGTGAAAGCGTGATCGAGTGGCCGATCGAAGACGACATCCGCGAACAGAGTGGCCGTCTGTTCTACAGATGCCGCTTCGGAGGTAAACAGCTCACGTTGCGTGCTCTGCGTCATGGGCGGCCCCCAGATGTGCAGCCTCTTCAGATTACTGTTCACCAATTCAGTTTACCTCACGGACGGCAACACCGCGAGGTCCGTAGGCCACCTTTTCGCGGAATTTTCATCTATTTTCGACCGGAGTTGGGCGAGCGGGGGGTGTCAACCCCCCGGTTGTTGGGCGAGCGGGGAGGGTCAACCCCCCGGTTGAACACAACCGGGGGGTGTGAACCCCCCGCTCGCCGGGTGCTGACGCAACCCCGCTCGCCGGGTGCTGACGCAACCCCGCTCGCCTCAATCGGATGATGGCAATCCCTTCCTGTTACTATAATGTCGGTATGAATTGGCGCTGGTTGACTTTTTGGCGCTGGTTTCGTGCCGGGCCGCAGATAGAGAGCGCGCGGCGTTTGTTCCGGCGCCAGCGCGAGCATTTGGAATGGCAATTCTTTCAAGCGGCGTCAGCAAGCGGCAAGCCGCGCGGCCTGCGCTGGAAGGCCATTGACTGGGGCCCGGATGTCGAATTCGCCCGTGAGCGCCGCAGCGGCCAGCTCGCCGCTCTGGTCGGCGTCACCATTCAGTTCGAGGCTATCGAAGGCAGCGATATGGAGGGCCTGCCTGCGGTGGGCAATTTGCGCAACGGCTCTGCCGTGTTCTTTTTCCATCAGGGACGCTGGCACACCCTGGGCCGGGTAGTGTTCAACCTCAATCCTGATGAAGCACTGGCCCATTTTCACAATCAGTACGAACCCTTGCCCTCAGATTAATTAATTGATTAGCCGTGATCCGCAGGGGAACAGGAACGTGCTTCCCTGCATGAAGCAACTAACCGAAAAGCGCTACCATCGTCAAGCAAACGTCTTTAATCCCGCGACGGCGACAAGGGATAGTCGAGGATGGAAATGCCCAGGCGCGGCAACTCTTGCAGGCGACGCCAGCCGCGCGTTACCCGGGCTTCCTCCGTAGCGACGAAATCGCGGTCCATCAACTCTTTGGCAAAGGCCCCTTCACAACACATCGGCTCGAAGGCGGGATCGACGATGTACTGCGCCAGCGCTGGATTGCAGCGGATGTGGCGTTCGGGAAGGATGTGCAATTGTTCGGGCGGCACCTCGCCAAGCACGTAGCGGAGATACAGGTCGGATTCGGTGATCTCTTCGACTTCCCGACCGCAGACCTCGCACAGATAGCCTTGTTCGCAACGGGCCATGACTTCGGTTTTCCGCTTTCGGTGTTCGGCTTCGGTCCTCAATGTCCATCGTTTGGGTTTTACTGAAAACCGAACACCGAACACCGAAACCGTTACTCAATCTCGACACGATACGGCAGCATCAGCCATACTGGCTCTCCCCGCAGCTGTAGCAACCCATTCAGCCCCCGGAGCTTGTGCTGCAATGCGGGAGACAGAGAAGGCAACCGCATGCGCGGAGCGTGCAGGCCGCCCATTTCCTCTAGCAGCGAATCGAGAAAGCCCTTGCCTTGGGGCAGCTGGAGCAATTCTGGCTCCTTGTCGGCAGGCAAATCGGCCAAGGTACGAGCGGCAGCGATGGCGTCGTGCAGGGTGCCCAATTCGTCGATCAGGCCGTTTTCCTTGGCTTGCCGGCCGGTCCAGATACGGCCGCCAGCCAACTTGACCAACTGGTCGCGCGTCATCTTCTTGCCAGCTTTGTGACGGCCAGCCAGCGCCTTGTCGAGGAATTGATCGTACATATCCTGCATCAGCTTCCTCATGGCCTTGCGCTCGGAATCGCTGAAGGGTTTATCGATGGAGAAGATGCCGGCATGGGCGCCGCGGCTGATCGTTTCGGTGGTGATGCCAATTTTGTTAAGGGTGCCGCCAATGGCCAACTTGCCGCCGACGACGCCGATGGAACCAGTCAGGGTACTCGGTTCGGCAAAAATCTTCTGGGCGGCCATGCTGATGTAATAGCCGCCGCTGGCCGCCGTGTCGGACATGCTGGCGACGATCGGCTTCTTGGAACACCTCAGCTCGTTCCAGATGAGGTCGCTGGCCAACGCCGAGCCACCCGGACTGTCCACACGCAGTACGATCGCTTTGACTGTCTCGTCCTTCTCTGCTTGGCGGATGGCTTCAAGCAGCGTCGTCGAACCGACTGTCTCAATGTCAAAGATCCCTTGCTGGCTTTTACCCGTAGTGATGACACCGGTGGCATAGATAACAGCAATTTTGGGATGGGACGAGGTTCGCGTCTTGGACGGCGCCGCCAGCAGCTTGAAAAAGGCAAAGGGATTGGAAAAATCGATCTCTTTCTTCTCCGCCTTGCCGTAGTCCTTGACCAGGGTGAACGCCTCCGCTTTCTGTTGGTTTTTCAGAACGGTCTTGAGCTGGTCCTGATACTCTTCGGCGTAAGCAATACGGTCGAGGAATCCGGCTTTGAGGGCGGCGCGGGCCGTATAGGGCCCCTCATCGATCAGTTTCTTGACCTGCTCGGCCGTGAAGTTCTTGCTACGGCGGGAGTGGACAATGCATTGGACAAGACTGTTTTCAAAATAATCGTCGAGGACGCTGGTGAGTTGTTCGCGAGCTGGCTGGCTCATCTTTTTGCGCATGTACGGCTCGGCAGCGGACTTGTAATCGCCCATTTGCAGCATGTCCGCCTGAACGCCGATCTTCTCGAACAAGTCCTTGTAGAAGGACACTTCGGCGCGCAGGCCCGTCAACATCAACCAAGTGGATTCCGGCGCACACACTTCATCACACGCCAGGGCGGCCAGATAATCTTTGGTACTACCCGATTCGAGATAGGCATACACCTTTTTGCCGCTTTTGCGGAAGTCAGCGATGGCCCGCCTCAGTTCGTCGAGCTTGCCCCAGCCAATGTCCAGGCCGTCCAGTTGCAAGTACAGGGCCTGGATGTTGGCGTCTTGGCGCGCCTTGCGGATACGGTCGAGCTTGCTTTGGAAATGTTCGTTGAAGCTGCCCAGGAGCGGATCACTGGAAGGCGGCGCTTCTTCCAGCGAGCCGGACAGCTTGATGTGGGCCATGCGGACGACCTTTTTCTCGACTTTTGTTTCCTCGGCGCGGCCCGGCAGCACCACAGCGAATCCAGCCAACACGATTGCATAGCGATGAAGCGACATCTCTATCCCTTCCTTTACGACATTTATGGAACGTTGCGGCGAGGTCTCCCGGCCACGCCCTCTTATTGCAGTGGCCTATAGTCCCAGCCGGCGGCCCGGTCTTCCGACCGGGCCCCAATGTACTCCTTTATCCGGTTAGCGACGCTTCTGTGAAGCGTCGCTAACCGCCTGTTCTTACGCCAAACCAACTTCCTTCTTTGCTTTGGCGTACCAATTGCTGAACATACCCGTCTTGACTTTGTAATTGTTCTCCTCGATCACTTCCAGGACCATGCGTTTGCATTGCACGTCGTTCTTTTTGCCCTGGGTGCGCTTCTTGCATTGGGTTACGGCGTCGTTAAATTCCTTCTCATCGATCTTACCGTCGTTGCCAGCGAAGGTGTCGATGAGGTCCTTGATTTCGCTGAGGACGCGGCTTTCGAGGACGTAGCCATGCGTATCGCAGACCTGGGCCAGGGCGGCACGGGCAGAATCGACGGTGACCCCCAATTGAAGGGCCCCCTGGAGGATTTCGCGTTCCTCGTTTTTGTCGATGTACTTGTCATCATAGGCCCGCAGTTTGACTTCTTCCACGAACCGTTTTTTCACTTCGTCCAGAGACATGAGCAATCTCCTTCCACAAAGGCGCTTCTCACGATCCGGCCACCCCCAATGGTGCCCGAGGTCTCTCGGAGAGTAGTTCGCCGCGGTTTCACCGACATTTGGGACTAGCGTTGGATTATGACACCTACCCACAGCACAAGCAAGGGTTTCTAGGGTACTGGGTGGGGCTGTTTCTTTCTCGGCAGCTTCTTCACGATAGGCGAGATGGGTAAGCGCCCATCTGCTCCAGTATGACGGAATCGCCGCCTCCTCGAGTGTCATTTCAGGGATACGAGAAATTCCAGAAGGTCAGCAGCTTGTTCTGCGGTCAGATCGCGCAGCAGGTGTTCGGGCATCAACGAGGTCTTTTGCGGCGTCAGTTTCTCCACTTCACGCGCCGGGATGCGGATTTCCTTCCCGCTTGCATCGCGCAAGAGGACGGCTTCCGCTGTCCGGGAAGCGAGCAATCCCGTGTGCAACCGCCCCGATTTCGTCTCGACCGTGTAGACGACATACTTGGGATCGACGACCTTGGACGGTTCCAGCAGGCTCTCCAGGAGTTGGGCGCGCGTGTTTTTGGCGGCAATTTGCGATAAATCGGGTCCGAGATCGCTGCCCACGCCGCGGACGCGATGGCAGTTGACACACTGAGTCACGGCCGCTTTGAAGAACAGTTCTCTGCCGCGGGCCGCGTCTCCTCGCAGCGACAGGATCTGTTCCGGTCGAATGACGTTGCCCAGCCTCTTGACCCGCTGCTCATCAGGAACAAAGCGCTCGAACAAGTCGCGCACCGTCGGTTCGGCCAGGCCCTGGGCAGCGGCCACGATTTCTGCCCGGATCGACTTGGGTAGGCGCCCTTGATCGAATTCGCGCACCAGCAGCAAGGCCGTGCTGGGCGAAGCCAACAGCCGACGGATAAGGTCGGCGCGTTCAGCGGCGCGTTGTTGTTCCGCCGGCCGGCGCGGGCCGGCCTGGAGCGCCGCCTCATCGAGTGAACAGAGCTTGTCCACCAAGGCTTGCTCGCCTTTGCGGAGCGGCAGCTGACGGATCCAATCGTGGATCAAGCGCAGGCCGTGCTCATCCACGATGGCGGAGCCGATGTGCGGCATCCGGCCTCGGCCGAGCTTGGCCATGCGGTAGTAGAGGACGGAACGAAAAGGATCACCGGCGGCGATAATACGGGCGTCAGGGATCGCAAATGTGCCTTGAACCGGGGGAGTGTCGAGGGCCTTGGTTTGTTCCAGGGTCAATTCCCGGCGCAGATCTATATCGGCCGTGCCGCCAGCACCGAATTGGTGGCAGTGTGCGCAGTTGACGTGCAGGTACGAACGGGCGCGGTCGTCAAGACAGGCGGAGGGGTCGTAGGGGTTGACCAGGCGGGCGGGGGGCTGAGGTGGGCCGCCAGAGCGTACCGGCGCCAGCACGCCGACATGTAGCAAAGTACGCATTTGATTGTCCACCACGCCATTGTAATTATGCTCGCGGTCGAGTTGGCCTGGGGTGAAGGCGAGCGCATAGCCAGCCCAGGGGTTATGACATTGCAAGCACTCGCCGCGGGCGGCGAAATGCCACGTCTGTTTTCGCTGCCCGCCGGGGGCCTGGCTGTCCTTGACCGTAAATATCTGATCGGCGCCGGAAGCAGGCACAAGGTCGGCGTCGGTCTGCTCGTCGTTCCAGCGGTACGTGTAACCGTGCCATTCACTGCCGTCGAAGTGCAGAATCTGGGTTTCCAGACGCCGGCGGCTCTGCGGCTGGCCGCGCTCCATCTCGAGCGAAAGCGTGCGTGCCAGAACGGCATCCTTGGGGAAGAGGAGTCGGCTGCTGAAGAAATTGCCGGGGATAGGCACGAGGCGATCATAGAGTTGCACGCTCGACGTGCCCGGCAGGGCGATGAAGCGCTCGGCCGTGGCATGATCGGCCCATTGCTCGGCTTGCACCGAGAACGGGACCACTCCGGGAGCCAGACGATGTTCCTTGACCGAAGTGAACAAGCCTGTCTCACTCAGCTTGCGTGGGAACTTCGTCGCTTCGTTTGCGGCGGCTGGGTTGGGAACCAGGCGATAGATGGCCCCCGCCGAATCGTAGTGCAGGACCAGCAATTCCCCGTCGGGTTCCTCGGCGAAGGCGACGATGTGCAGCGAGCTGCGGGCCAACTCGCGGTGCGAAACGATGCGGTCGCCGTCAAAGCGTGTTCCCCACAGCCGCCCCGTCACATAGTCGCCGCACACATAAGAGCCAACCAGGTCCTTCAAGCGTTTGCCGCGGTAGACGTAGCCTCCGGTGATCGAGGCCGCCTCGGTATGGGGAAAATCGAGCGTCGGTGGCAAAATCGGCGTCGGCCCGCGCCGGCTGTTGGGCCGCACCGGCTGCCGGCCTTCCATGACCGACCAGCCATAGTTGCCGCCTTTCCTCACACGATAAACCATTTCCCATAATTCCCAACCAACGTCGCCGACCCACAGCTCGCCGGTCTGACGATCGAAACTCATCTTCCACGGGTTGCGGAAGCCATAGGCCCATATCTCCGGCCGAGCTTTCGGCGTGTGGAGGAAAGGATTATCGGCAGGAACGGCATAAGGCTTTCCGCCCTCCTCGTGGTCTACATCAATGCGCAGAAGGGACGACAGCAGGTCGCTGAGGTCCTGTCCCGTGTCGAGAGCGTCCGGCGGGTTGGGAGAAGTGGCATCGCCGGTCGAGATGTAGAGGAAGCCGTCTGGCCCGAACTGGAGGCAACCGCCGTTGTGCCCGCCTGCCCGCCAGGTGATGAGCACCTTTTCGCTCTTGGGATCAATGCGCGGCGGGTCGCCGTCGCTGACACGGAAGCGCGACACCCGTGTGCCATCGGGCAAGGGCGCCCCGGTTTTGCTATCGAGGACATAACAGACATAACAATAGCGATTGTCCGCAAAGTGCGGATGAAAGGTCAGGCCGTAGACGGCCCCAACGCCCTTGATGTCGCTGGCCTTGTCCCAGCTGTGCAGTTGGGTGGTCAAGTCGAGGAACAGATCGGCCTTTGCGCAGTCGGGATGGTTGGGGAAGGAGAACAATCGTCCCTCGTGTTCGCCGACGAACAGGCGCTTGCTCCCTGGAGCGCTGGTGAGGAGAAGGGGATTCTTGAAGGTGAGCTTGGGAAAGGCACGCTCCAGGCGATAAGGCGGCGGCGGCTCGGGAGAACCGACGATACGCGAGTTCGTCCAGGGGATGCGCTGGGCGACGCCATAAGGTTGGGCGGCAGGCTCGCGGTGCTTCTCGGCTGGGAGAAGAGAAGCAAGGAAAACACAGAGGGACGACAAGGGGACGGCGAATCGGAACGCCCTCGGCGCAGGCCCATGCTTTCGTGCTTTCGCTGCACATTTCACGACTGGAATCGAGGCCCCGTTGCAACCCATAGGAGTTAAGGCGGCAATAAAAGGTTACTTTTTCCTCTCAAAGGTTTGCATCTCCTCATTACTTTTATGGAAAATGAGCAGCGGCGGCTGTTCGGAAATGGCTACACGGAAGGTTTCCTGGTCTGGCAATTGGGTATTTGACCGTGCTGTCTTGTCTTGCGATAATTGCCGCAGTAGGCCCGTTTCGTGGTTTTCACCAAGCGAACAAGGAGACCTATCGTATGGCTACTGCAACTTCCAAGTCCAAACAGCGCAGCATTAAGCCGCCCAAGATCAAGGACCAGCCGCTCTTTATCGGCGGCAAATGGCAAGACAGCGTGTCAGGCAAGACCTTTCCGGTTATCAACCCGGCCACCGGCGAAACGATCTGCCACGTAGCCGAAGGCGACAAGGCCGATGTGGATCTGGCCGTTAAGGCCGCCCGCAAAGCATTCGAGGAAGGGCCGTGGCCGAAGATGAACGCCTCGGAGCGCGGCCGGCTCCTCCATAAACTCGCCGACCTCATCGAAGCCCACAAAGAAGAGCTGGCGGCACTGGAATCGCTCAACAACGGCAAGCCGCTGCGCGATGCCCTCCACATCGATTTGCCGATGGTCATCAAGTGCTATCGCTATTACGCCGGCTGGGCCGACAAGGTACACGGCAAGACCATCCCCGTCGAAGGCCCGTATTTCTGCTACACCCGCCACGAGCCGGTCGGCGTCGTCGGTCAGATCATTCCCTGGAACTTCCCGCTGCTGATGCAAGCGTGGAAGTGGGGACCGGCGTTGGCCACCGGTTGCACCGTCGTGCTGAAACCGGCCGAGCAGACGCCGTTGACGGCCTTGCGTGTCGCGGCGCTAGCTCAGGAAGCCGGCTTCCCGGACGGCGTCATCAACGTCGTGCCGGGCTACGGCCCGACCGCCGGGGCCGCCATCAGCGAACATAAAGACATCGACAAAGTCGCCTTCACCGGCGAATACACGACTGGCCAACTCGTCATGGCCGCCGCCGCCAAGAGCAACCTCAAGCGCGTCAGCTTGGAGTTGGGAGGTAAAAGCCCCAACATCGTTTTTGCAGACGCCGATCTTGATGCCGCCGTCGAAGGAGCGTACTTCGGCCTATTCTTCAATCAAGGGCAGTGCTGCTGCGCCGGCAGCCGTTTGTTCGTCGAAGAGAAAATCCACGATCGCTTCGTGGAAAAAGTGGTGCAAAAGGCCAAAGCGCAAAAAGTCGGCGACCCATTCGATCCCGACACGACGCAAGGGCCGCAAGTCTCGCAGGAGCAGTTCGACCGCATCATGAGCTATATCGAGGCCGGCAAGAAAGAAGGGGCCAAGCTGTTGTGCGGCGGCAAGCGCATCGGTGAACGCGGTTACTTCATCGAACCGACCGTCTTCGATGAGGTCGCGGACGAGATGAAGATTGCCCGTGAGGAGATTTTCGGGCCGGTCATGAGCATTTTGAAGTTCAAGGATGTCAATGAAGTGCTGCGGCGTGGCAATCAGACATTCTACGGCCTGGCCGCTGCCGTGTGGACGCGCGACATCACCAAGGCCCATCGCTTGGCCAACGGCCTTCGCGCCGGCACGGTCTGGGTCAACTGCTACGACGTCTTCGATAGCGCCGCGCCGTTTGGCGGCTTCAAGATGAGCGGTTTTGGACGCGAACTGGGCGAATATGCTCTGGAACTGTACACAGAGGTCAAGACGGTTTACGTCCATCTGGGGGAATGAGCTAAGCTTGACAAAGAGGGACAACGAGCCGGAAGCGTAAACGACAACAGATGTGCCGTCGCTTACGCTCCCGGCTCGTAATTCTTTTTGCTTCTCTCTGAAGTTTCCCTTCGCGCCCGTTGCCGACGATGTTATAACGCTCTTGCAGATCGATTCCGTCCGCCGTGCCTCCCGCACGGCCCGGCAGACGCTGCGGATAACAGAGGAGGAAACCGATGCGTTGTTACGGCTTAGTCTTGGCTGCCTTGATGCTGGCGAAGCTGCCGGCCAGTGCCCAACAAGCGCAGCAACCACCTGCCCCATCGCCCGCCGCCGACAACAAGGTGTTGGACGAGCACTTGGCCAAGTGGGAAGCGGCGATGAAAAAAGTCGAGACCCTCGGCGCGCAATTGACGCGCATCGACAAGGATCCGGTTTTCGAACGTGTGCAGAAACTGACGGGCGTGGCCTACTACATGAAAGCCGGCAGTGGGCCGACCGCTCAGAACTTGGCCCTGCTCCAAATGAACCTCGAAGGCCAGAAGGAATTCAAGGAGAAATTCATCTGCACCGGCGCCTACATCTACCAGTTCTTGCCCGAGCAAAAGGAGATCCGGTACTACAAATTGCCCAAGCCGGAGCCAGGACAAGTCGGCGAAGAAAACAACTTGTTAACCCTGCTATTCGGCATGAAGGCCGAGGACGCCAAGCGGCGCTACGAGTTGAAATTAGATAAAGAAGATGCGAATTACATCTATGTGTATATCTCGCCGCGCTCGGCGGCAGACAAGGCCGACTTCCAGCGTGCCCGCTTGGTCCTCAACAAGAGCAACTACTTGCCCCGGCAGTTGTGGTTCGAGCATGCCAACCGCAGCGAGGTTCTGTGGGACATCCCCAATCTGCAAATCGGCATGGCCCTAGACCGTCGCACCTTCGACCCGCCGCAGGCGCCGCCGGGTTGGAAACTGGTGCCGGGCGAGAACCGCAGTCCCATCGCTCGGCCGGCCGAACCCACGCCGCCCGCCGGTAGGTAGCAAATCAGAAGCGTTAGAGCTTGTCACAGACAAACCGCCCTTCCCGCCAGGTGGGGAGGGCGGAGAGTCGAGAACGGTACCACGTTCCGCCGGAGGCAGTATAAATCGAGTAAACTATCCTTCGCATGGTTGATTGTGGGCTTCTGCCCCCACTCGACGAGCCGCCGGGTTCAACCCGGTGGCCCACTGGCGGTTCACTGTTCCCAACAGACGGTTAGGCGAAAAGCTGACCACGATTTATCGCAACTGTCTCCATTGTTCGCGGAATGCGCGCGAGGCTGGGGCGGGAAAATCGCGCACGGTCGTCCAGGCCGCTCCTGGTCCCGGCAGTCGTCGTAACCAACCTTCGTGCGCCAGCGGTCGGAGTACCAGCCGAGCGCAGCGCAAGGCCAGACGATAGAGCCACGGACGCCGCAACACTGCCGCCGATAAGTGATAGGCCCATTTCTCCCAGCGACCCTTGCTTTTCTCATGCGTTTGCAGTTCGCGCAAACCAATGAGCATATGCGGAATGTTGATCTTCACGGGGCATGCCGCCTGGCAGGCGCCGCACAGCGATGACGCATGCGGCAGGTGCGGATGGTCAGCGACGCTGTCGTACAAGGGCGTCAGGATACTGCCGATCGGCCCGGAGTAGACCCCGCCATAGGCATGACCGCCGATGCGGCGATAGACCGGACAGGCGTTCAAGCACGCCCCGCAGCGGATGCATTGCAAACTCTCACGGAACGGCGTTGCCAGCACACGTGAGCGGCCATTATCGAGCAGCACCAGGTGAAATTCCTCTGGTCCATCTGTCTCGCCGGGCCGGCGCGGTCCGGTGAGGAGGGTGGTGTATACCGACAGCGCTTGCCCTGTCGCCGCACGCGCCAGCAATTTCAAAAACACCGGCAAATCGATCCAGCGCGGCAGCACTTTCTCAATGCCCATCAGGGCGACATGAATGCGCGGACAGGTGGTCGTCATTCGGATGTTTCCCTCGTTGGAGATGAGCACGATGGTCCCCGTCTCCGCGACAGCAAAGTTGACACCGCTGATACCCATGTCGGCCTGTCTGAACTTCTCACGCAGCAACCGCCGCCCCGCCTTGGCCAGCGCCGGAGCTTCATCCGGCAGTGTTTCGCCGCTGTATTTCGACAAAATGCGCGCAATGCTCTCGCGCGTGTGATGCACTGCTGGAGCAACGAGATGCGACGGCCGTTCGCCGGCCAACTGGATGATGAACTCGCCGAAGTCTGTCTCCGTTACCTCGATTCCCGCCGCCTCCAGCGCGGGATTGAGGTGAATCTCCTCGGAGGTCATCGACTTCGATTTGACGATACGGCGCGTGTTGGTTTTCCGTGCGATGTCGAGAACGATTTGCCGCGCTTCTTCGGCATTGCTGGCCCAGTGGACGTGTCCGCCGTTTTTCTGCACGGCCGCTTCCAGTTGTTCGAGATAGCGGTCCAGATGCGCGAGTGTATGTTCCTTGATGCGCTTGGCGTGGCTGCGCAGAGCATCGCTGTCGGCCAACGCAGCATAGCCGCGGCGATTGCCAGCCATCAACGTGCTGGTCAGACGCACCAGCGCTTCTTGCAGGGGTGGATCGGCCAATGCTTGCTGAGCAGCGTTCAAGAAATCGTGATGCTCGTGACGGGCGTAGGTGTTCATATTCCCCGATCCACCAACTAGCCCGCTGCGCCAGCAAAGGCTGCCCTTGCTGGCGCAGCGGACTAGTACGTTACATTTTTTCCAGCAAGGGCCGCCCTTGCTGGCGCGGCGGGCTAGGCTGCCCTTGCTGGCGCGGCGGGCTAGGCTGCCCTTGCTGGCGCGGCGGGCTAGTTAGTACGTTACGTTTTTTCCAGCACTTGGGCTAGATGCAATGTCCGCACCGAGCTGCCGCGGCGGCGCAGGCAGCCGGCAATATTCATCAAACAACCGGCGTCGGTCGCCACTACCGCTGACACACCGGCTTTCTCGATAAGGGCAGCCTTGTCCTGAACCATGGCGCCGCTGATGTTGGGATAGCGCACCGAAAACGAGCCGCCAAAGCCGCAGCATTCGTCCGCGCGTTCCAGCTTGATGTATTCCAGTCCCTTCACGCGCGTCAACAAACGTTCCGGCTCCGTGAGCAGTCCCAGGCCGCGCAGATGGCAGGCCATGTGATACGTCACCTTGCCCTCGTAGCGCGCACCCACGTCCTCGACACCCAGCACATTGACCAGGAAATCCGATAATTCATGTGTGCGCCGCGCCATGTCCTCGGCTCGCAAACGCCAGACCGGATCATCGTGAAACAAGTGCGGATATTCTAACTTGATCATCGCCGCACACGAGCCGGAGGGAACGACGACGGTTTGGCCGTTGTCGAAAGTGCGGAGGGTGTGCCGGGCCAGCTCGCGGGCATCGTCGTGATAGCCGCTGTTGAAATGCGGTTGACCGCAGCATGTCTGTGCTTCGGGAAAGTCCACGGCAACGCCGAGACGGCGCAACAAGCGCACCGTGGCCACGCCCACGTCGGGGAAGAGCGCATCGCCCAGGCACGTCACGAGAAGCGAGACTTTCATATGGTTCACAGCAGACGCCGGCTCTCCTGTTCGAGTCCCTGATAGACGAAGCGCAGCACGCGCTCGGCCATGTGATTGAAATAGTCCCAACTATGCCCGCCGGCGCGCGTGGTCATGTCGAGCTGGTGCGGCACGCCCAGGGCGCTCAGCTTCTCATGCAATCGATCGCTGCCTCGATACCAGGCGTCGGCCGGGTCGATGCAATAAAAAATATGTGACGGAAACTGGCTCGGATGAATGTGCATGGGCACCGTATCCTGCCGACATTGCTCCTTGCTGTCGTACATGTCATCTATCGGCGTGCCCTGTCCGTACAGTTCATGATACTCGATGGCCGGCGCAATAGCAGCGACCACGGGGAACAGATCGGGATGTTTGAAAGCGAGTCGCAAGGCGCCCTGCCCACCCATGCTAATGCCGAACAGACCGATGCCGCGCGGCACGATGCCCCAGCGCTGGGCGAAAAAGGGCACGACGTTTTGCCGCACATGATGCTCTGGCGTCATCTGCGGATCGAACTCGGCGCAGATGCGGTCGGCCCACCACGCGTGCTGGCCGTGAGGGCAGACACAAGCGAGCCGCAATTCATCAAACAGCCGCGTGAAGGCAGGTTTATCGACGAGCGTTTGCAAGCCGGCGCCATGCAGAAACAGGACGCCGAAGCGTGGCGAGAGGGAAGCGGGCAAGTCGTACACGTCGGCGGGTTTGCCGCCAATATTCAGGCGCGTCCAGGTGCCGTTCATGAAGTTGGGTTCCGGAAACGTTGTCGGCATCAACCGGTTTTCATTTTATTGCGGGGACGGTTTCTTGTCGCCTCCTTGCGAAACAAATGACTCCCCATTTTCGCTCGCTTTCTTATCATGTTCCCTGCGGTCCTTGGTGTTCCAACCGGAGTGCCCCGAATGAAGATCTTGCTGTCGGCCGACGACATTCAACGCCGTGTGGCCGAGATGGCTCAGCAAATTGCCGACGATTATCGCGGCCAGTCTGTTACCATCGTTGGTGTGCTGACCGGCTGTCTGATGTTCCTCGCGGACCTCGTGCGCCATCTCGATTTGCCGCTGCGTATCGGCTTGCTGCAAGCATCGAGCTATCGCGGCGCGACGACTACGCCGGGCCTTTTGCGTGTTCAGCTGGAGTTGTTGCCCGACTTGCGTGGCCGGCACGTCCTCTTGCTCGACGACATTCTCGATACGGGACAGACGCTCGCCTATCTGAACCGACATCTACAGACCTTGGATGTGGCCTCGCTGCGTATCGCTGTGTTATTGCGTAAGGAGGGCCGCCAACAGGTGCCTCTCCATGTAGACTATCGGGGCTTCGACATTCCAGATGCCTTCGTGGTCGGCTATGGGCTGGATTATAATGACGAATACCGGCATCTGCCCTATGTCGCCGTGCTGAATCTGTAGTACATAATCAGGGCCGCTGCCATAAGGAGCGGGGGGAGCCGTTCCCTTACGGTCGCAGCCCTGACTTATTATGCGAAGTGTCCTCTTTGTCATTGCGAACTTGGAGTACAGCGGCCCAGCCCGACAACTGGGTGTGTTGGCAACAGGTTTGCCGCGCGACTCCTTCCACGTCCGTGTTGCCGTACTGGGCGGAGAGACGCCGTGGGCGACATCATTGCGTAGGGCGGGTGTCGCAGTCGAGGTGTTGGGGTGGCGGCGACCGTTCGACGCGGCGCCGTTTCTCGCACTGCGGCGGCTAGTGCAGGCGCTGCGGCCGGATGTGCTTCACGTCTGGGGCGCCACCGCGTTGCGTGCCGTTGTACTAACGGGTAGTCGAGCGAAGGCCCTTTGGGTCAGCGCCGCCTTGTCGTTCACGCAACCGATCGGGTGGATGGATCGCTGGCTGCTCGCGCGGGTCGGCGGCGTGATCGCCTTTGGCGCGGCGGAAGCAGAACGCTATCGCCGCCTCGGCGTTGCGGATACACGTCTTACCCTCGTTTCTCCGGCCATACCGGTCGAGACCAGTACAGTTCAGCCAGCCGAGTTGCCGGGTGTGACAGCGGCTGATCGTGTGTTGTTGGGACTGGGGCCGATCAAGCCGCACAAGGGGTTCCACAAGGCCATCTGGGCCTTCGACATCCTAAGACACTTGTACAAGGACGTACACTTTGTTCTGGTTGGTGACGGACCAGATCGGCCGCGTATCGAGCACTTTGCTCGCCAAATCGGCGTACGGGACCACGTTCATTTCCTCGGCAACTGTATCGAGACGGCGCCTCTTTTGCGCCGTTCTGATATGGTATGGGTGCCGAGCTTACATGGCGGCGGCGTCTGCGCCGCCCTCGAAGCGATGGCAGCGGGCCGACCTGTCGTGGCTTCACGCCTTCCGGATTTGGCCGAGATTGTTGTGGACGGCGAGACCGGTTTTCTGGTCGAGCCGAACGACAAAGCGGCATTGGCTCGACAGACACGCCTCTTGCTCGACGATCCCCAACGACGACAACGAATGGGCGAGTCCGGTCGGCAGCGTGTACGTGAGCATTTTACCGTGCATCGCCTCGTCGAGGCCTGTGGGCGACGATACGTTGGAGATTAGCGATGCGGCGCGGAAGGGACGCCTAACACGGGAGATTTCGTTTGTGAGAGACGTGTTGACGTTGATCCTGGCTGGTGGCAAGGGCACGCGCCTGGAACCCTTGACCCGCGATCGCGCCAAGCCAGCCGTGCCCTTCGGCGGATTGTATCGCATTATCGATTTCACCTTATCCAATTGCATCAACAGCGATCTCCGCCGGATCCTTGTGCTGACCCAGTACAAAGCGCACAGCCTGTCGCGCCACATCAGCGCGGGCTGGAACTTTCTGCCGCGCGCCTTGGACGAATATATCGAGGTCTTGCCGCCGCAACAGCGCATCGATGAGAACTGGTACAAAGGTACTGCCGATGCCATCTATCAAAATATTTATACTATTGAGAGGGCCAATCCACGTTATGTCCTTATTTTGGCCGGCGACCATATTTACAAGATGGATTACGGCCACATGATTCGCTCGCACATCGAACGCGGGGCCGACCTGACGATTGGCTGCATCCCCGTGCCGCGCAAAGACGGCTCCCACTTCGGCATTATGGACGTGGACAAGGAAGACCGTGTGGTCGGCTTTTTGGAAAAACCCGCCGATCCTCCCGAAATTGCCGACATGCCCGGCCAAACACTGGCATCCATGGGAATCTATGTGTTCACCGCTCGTATTATGTTCGAACTGCTGTGTCAGGATGCGACGCGGACAGACAGCGATCACGATTTCGGCAAGAACATTATTCCGCCGATCCTCGGTACGCACCGTGTTTTCGCTTATCGCTTCCGGGACCAGAACCGCAAAGAAGTGCCGTACTGGCGCGACGTGGGGACGCTCGACGCTTACTATCAGGCCAATATGGACCTCGTCAACGTTGATCCCGTGTTGAACTTGTATGATCGGGAATGGCCGATCCGTACTTATCAGCCGCAGTTGCCGCCGCCGAAATTTGTTTTCAATGATGGCCCAGGCGAAAACGCCCGGCGCGGTGAAGCGCACGATAGCATGGTCTGTCAAGGCTGCATCATCAGCGGAGGACATGTGCGCCACAGCATTCTCTCGCCAAACGTGCGCGTCAACAGTTACGCCGTCGTCGAGTCGTCGATCCTGTTCGATGGCGTCAACGTCGGCCGCCATTGCCGCATCCGGCGCGCCATCATCGACAAGGAAGTACAAATCCCTGCCGGCACGACTATCGGCCACAACCTGGAACATGATCGGCAGCGCGGCTTCACAATCAGTGAGCAAGGCGTCGTTGTCATCGCCAAGTCGGAGTTGCCTGAAACCTTTGCCCAGCGCCTCAAACCATCGTGAAGTCCTGCCATGACCGCTGTTCTTTCTCCTCGTCGTCCACGCCGCTGGATCGGTTTCTTCGTCGTCTTGGCCATACTGGCCGCCGTTGCTGTCCTTGTGCCTCTCGTCTACAACTTGAGTATTCAATTGCATCCAGGGCAACTGGCCCAGGCGCGAGAACGCTGGCAGAAGCAGGCCCCCCTCAATTACGACTTGGAATATCTGGTTCGGACCACGCATCCCGATCAAGAAGAAGAGGATGCTTATCTCGTGCAAGTCCGCAGCGGGCAAACAGTCCTTGTTGTTCACGATAACGAGGTAGTTTATCTTGATCCGTCACTGGCCTTTGCTGCGGGAGTAGGCGTGCTGGCCCTGTCGTCAGAAAGTCCTCAGCAATACGGCGTGCCGGCCCTCTTCGATGCAATGGAGATGATGCTGCGCCAAGAGGGACCTGCTGGCCGGCGTAACTTCGCCACAGCACAATTTGATCCGCAGGATGGTCATCCGTTTCACTACGTCTATCGTGTGCGTGGCACGAAAGAGCGCACCGAGTGGAACATCAAAATGACTCCTCTCCCGCCCGCGCATTCCTTGCGCTAGCACCTTGGCCTGGCAGCGTTCAACGAACGCGAGCCTGAAAACGGACAACGCCGCTGGCGCCGGGCAGAAGCCGTCCCATGATTTCCCATCGCAGAAGGAGCGAGCCGGCTTCGTTTGGCTGCGTGGTGAATACGGCAGGTCGATCCGATTGGGCGCTGCCAGGGACGTATTCCAGGCGCGTCGTCAGACTGTCGGTGACGGCCACGTCGGTGATTGGCTGGCCGCCATGATTGCCGTATTTGAGGGTAAACGTCACGACATCGCCGACCTGAGCCGATTGGCGATCGGCGCACTTGATGAGTACAAGCGGCTTATCCGGCGGACAAGGCACTTCATTGCAGCACACTGTCAGATCGCGCGTCTCAGCCTCGGCCTGCACGATCCGTGCTCCCGCTTCGATGCGGCCAACCACGTTCGTGCCGGCAACGGACGCCGAACCTTGTACGCTTTCCCGACTGCTGAGCTGCCGGGCCAACTCCATTTGCTTGACCAAGCGCGTACGCTCACGCTCGCTCAGGGTCAGGACCGCTTTCGTTCCCAGAAGGGCGATTGGCCCCAGCGCCAATTCGGCGGCTTGCAGTACTTCACCATGCGTCAGGTCGGTGGCAGCGGCGACGCCTTCATTAGCGCTTGGTCTCTCTCGACCCTGCGTCCCTTGTAATCGTTCATATTGGTGCGCTTGCAAGGGCGGCGTTTGCACGTCGAGCAACCCCTGATTTTGTGCTTTGCGCGCAGCGCGGACGGTCTGCACGCCCTCGTAGTGGTTCAGTGGCGTCTCGCAGCGCAGTACCGCAAAGCGGGGTACGCAGAGACAGACGCTATTAGAATGCGTGACATGCCGTTGGCCCCTGCTGTCGGTGTACTCGGCAACGGTGTCTTCCGGCTCCACCCCGGCGAGATGTCCGTTGGCGTCGAAACCGGCCCGATTGCCGTGGTCGCCGCCGTCGTGCAGACACTCTTCCTCTAGTGGCTTCGGACCCAAACGCGGATCGTAAAACGGCCGGCAATCTCCTCCCCATCCTCCCCTTGCCAGAGGAGAGATCAGGAAGGTAGGCGGCGCCGCCGCCGGCATCAGTCCTTTCTCGCCGGGAAACAAGATCGTGCCGGGTACGGTCGTCCGACCGAGTTCCTCATCGGAAACAAGCAAGCGGCCGCCCATGCGGACGAAGAGCATGAGTCGGCCGCGATCTTGCGCTTCAAGGGACAGATCGCTGCCAGGCGGAAGATTTAGTTCCATCGGCTCCTCTTTGCCTTCTCCCTTTCTCAAGGAAGAGGTGGAGGAGGAGGCCGGCGGAACGCGGTCGGGGTTTTCGAGATAGATCACCTTACTAATAAGGTTGCCAGCCACGACACTTTCGATGTCGGCTTCAGTCAGCACAAGGGGAGCGGGATAATGGGCCGCGTTCAACTTTGGCGCCAACTTCAGGCTGCCGTGTACTTCCACGGTGGGAAAAATGCTGACGCCTGGATGACCGGGTAGGTTGCTAAGGCGCAGGCGGTAGCAATAGCCTGGTCTCATGCCGACGGCCACCGGCGTATCAAAGGAGCGCCGATAGGGGCCTTGATAAAAAGTAACACGCAGGCCAGTTCCACCTCGAAATTGGACAAAAAGGAGAGGCGAAGTCCCACGGGCTGGCAACGACGGCCCTGCTGGGGCCGCAGCCGTGGCCGTCACGGACAGAAGCACGATCAGGACCAGTCGTAAGAGATGGATTTTCATTGGGTAGGCCCCAAGGGAGTAGAGAGGACCAATGGGTTCTCTCGTTCTCAAGCAGAGCTTGAGAACGAGAGAATACCATGCCGGACTCTTTACCGTGTGACAGAAGGCGTCTTGGCGTTGCTTGGCTGAGCAGCTAATTCAGCCAGGGTCGGCAAGCGTTGCGGCGTTAGCTGCCCCGTTGGCGTGCCCGACGGGCCAGGGAACTGCGGGCCAGGCGAGTTTGTGCCCTGTGTGCCCGACGGCGGCGGCAACATCTGGCTAGGGAATTGCGTGCCGGTCGGATAAGTACCGGGCACGCCCGGCGGCGGCAACATCTGCCCCGGCGGCGCCGTGCCGGGATTCATCTGCATTTCCAAGGTGCCCGGCTGGAGCGGCTGGCCATTGACCGTTCCATAGGGAACCATCGGCGGACGCGGCGGCAGGTTCGGCGCCATCTGGTTAGGCATGTTGGGCAAGGGCGGTTGCCCTGCCGGCGCGGCGCCCGGTGCGGCTGACGCCCACGGAGGGACAGGGGCTCCCGGCGGCGGCGGCAGGGCCGGCGGCGACACGCCCGGAGGCAAGGCCGGGGGATGCGGCACGAACGGATTAGGCGCATCCATCGCGGGAGTATTCGGCGCTTCCAGGTCGATGTTGCCCAGACGCACCACCAGCAAGATGCTGCCGCGCCGTTTGGCCTCAACGATCGGATCGACCCCCGGCTCCAGACGCGACGACACCACTTCATCCGGGCCGGTAGCGGCCAAGTCCTGAAATTGCGGATCGGGCAAGTAGATTACTTTGACCACGAAATTTCCTGCCGCCACTTGCTCGAAATCTTCCTCGGTGAACGAGACCGGTACAGCGCTGTGGGCCAGGAACGTGCAGGTCTTCGGTTTGGCCGGCACCACTTCCAGCGTGGGATACAATTCCAAGCCCGGACGATTGGGAATGTCGCTGAGCTTGAGGCGATAGATCGACGCTTGCAAGAAGTTGTAGCGAGCCGGCGCCTGGAGATACTGCGGGCCGAAGCCACCCTTGCCGTCGGCGCTGGGCCCATACCAAGAGATCTTCATGCCGGCCGGTCCAACGAACCGTACCTCGGTGCGTTGGACCGGGAACGGTGCGGCCGGAGCGCCGGTCAGGGCGCCGACAGCAGCGACGGCCCCGGGCGGTTGGAGGCCGGGCGGCAAGGCGCCGGGCGGCACGCCGGCGATACCCGGAGGCGAAATCAAGTTGCCAGGAGGGATACCGGCCCCGGGCGCCGGGCAGACGCCGCCGGGACAGGTGCCCGCAGTCAGGAGGAGAGGATACGCGCTGTCCTTGAAGTAACCGCTCTGCTGGACCAGATCCAGCGGTTGACTTGCCGCGATCATAGCTCGAGCTGCTTCGGCCCCGCTGGGCGGCTTCGCGTTGTACGGCGCTGCCATTTCCACCGGTTCCCCCCAGGCGCCTTGCACGGTCGGCACCGAAACGGGGTATTGCGGGCCCCAGTGGATGCCGTCTGGGGGAGTTGTGTTTTTGTGCCAGTATTGGCTCATGAACTGCCCGCCCAGCGCCGTGGCTGTTCCCAGCCCCAGCAGGGCCGTAAGCCCTATCATCGCCCGGATTCGCTGCATGACTTCTCCCTCACTCCGCAGGAGGTTAAGGGATTGGAGTAGGTGAGTGGTTGGCTACCTAACTCTCCAATCCCCTAACCTGCCTGGTTTTCTGGGTCTAACTGCGCACTCCAACCGGACGGAGAGCGCAGGTTCGTCTTTTCTCTTTCCGCTCCTGTGCCTATAAGTCGGCCTGCCGGACAAAGGATCTTTCAACAAACTCGGAAGGTTTTACCTATGTGGATTTACCGCTCCTTGTTGGCCCTCATCGGTGGTAGCTGCTTGGTGGTCTTGTCCGCCACTCTGACCCGGACGGCGGCGTCCGTCGCCCCCCTCACCGCTGCTGCCTCGCCTGCCCCCGAACCTTGCGCCGTCCCCCCTGCTCCCGCGCCATGCCCCGACGCTGCCGCCGAACGCTGTTTGGACCAGGCCATTGAGCTGTTCAGGACAGATCGTATTTGCTGGCTGGAAATGGCTATCTGGCAAAAGGCGCAGCTGCCAGGCTTTGTTTACGAAGCCGATGGCTCCTATCACCTGGCCCCCGGCCAACGTTTCCGCCTGGAAATGCACACGCACCTTACCGAAGGCGAGGGAACCATGCTCGCCGTCAGTGATGGCCGCGAGCTATGGCGGGCCGAACGTTCCGGCCAAGGCGCGTGGCAGAATGTTACGCACGTCAACCTCTCCGAAGTGTTTGCGGTCATGAACGGCCCTGCTGGACAGCAGCTCCGTGAAGAGTTTCTGCAAAGGCCGCACTTTCAAGGCATGACACCGCTCTTGCGCAATCTGCGCAGCCGCCTGGTTTGGGCACGAGCAGAACTGTTGCGACTGAGCAGCGGGGAACGTATCCATCTGACCGGCGTCTGGTCCAAAGAGGAGGCGCGCAAACGCGTCGCGCCCAATCAACCCTGGTTGGCCGCCCTGCCGCGCCAGTGTCATCTCTATCTCGATGCTCGCAGCTATTGGCCTCAGCGCGTCGAGTGGTGGGGGCCAACCACGGCGGATGGACCCGACCGTTTGCTGGTCCAGATGGAGTTCCGCAATCCGGTGTTCAATCATCCGCTCCCGCCCCAAACGTGTGCTCGCCTGTTCGTTTTCCACCCCGGCGCCGCCACAATCGAGGATGAAACAGCCACGATCACGGCGGAGATGGCCAAGCGCGCCAGTGAATTAGTGGCGCAGCGTTCCGAACGCTAAGGACTGGCAGACTTTTCCCTCCCCCCTGTGGGGGAGGGAGCCTTGTTTTTCCCTCCCCCACAAGGGGGGAGGGAGTTTTGTTTTTCCCTCCCCCCTCTGTGGGGGAGGGTTAGGGTGGGGGGTTAGAACTCCTTGTCTGCATTGTACTTACCCCCCCCACCCCAACCCTCCCCCACAAGGGGGGAGGGAGTTGTATTTGTTCCCTCCCCCCTGTGGGGGAGGGAGTTGTATTTGTTCCCTCCCCCCCTGTGGGGGAGGGAGTTGTATTTGTTCCCTCCCTCCCTGTGGGGGAGGGTTAGGGTGGGGGTTAGAACGCCTTGTCTGCATTGTACTTCCCCCCCCACCCCAGCCCTCCCCCACAAAGGGGGAGGG
>JAJPIY010000366.1 GCA_021324515.1 Planctomycetota bacterium | reverse complement strand
GTGACAGTTGCCCCTGGGCAGCCCCTTATCTTGAGGGCCCACATCCAGAAAGCCACCCCTGTCTATCAAGCCATACAGGTCTCACCGCAGGTCGCGTCGCCGCAAACGTCTGACCCGCCGCCGACGTCTTCGCAACCAACCGATCCGTCCACGCCGCCGAACATCGTCCCCAATGGCACGCCGCTGGCCATTACCGTGACGGCCTACGACGCCCTTGGCAATGTGGCCACCGGATACAACGGCACCATCCAGTTCAGCAGCAGCGGAGGCAACACGGGGCTGCCGGGCAACTACACGTTCACCCCGGCCGATGGGGGCACCCACACTTTCTACGCTACCCTGGACACAGCCGGCGCGCAGAGCGTCCGTGTGAGCGATACGAACAATTCACAGCTCTCTTCCGTGTCGCCTTCCGTGGTGGAAGTTAATCCAGCGACGCAGCTGTTGGTGACACTGCAACCACCCATCTCGGTCACGGCCGGCCAACCTTTCGGATTGTCTGTGGAGGCCGTGGACGCTCTGGGCAACCTCGATGCAACCTTCAACGGACCTGTGACGTTGGCCCTGGGCAATAACCCCGGCGGCGTCACGTTGGGCGGCACGCTCACGGTCAACGCTGTCAACGGCGTGGCCACGTTCTCCGGCCTGACGCTCGACAAGGCCGGCATCTACACGCTGCTCGTTTCCAGCAATGGCTTGATCGGGACGACGACGCGTGCATTCACTGTGGCGGCAGCGCCCGCGACGCAACTGGCCGTGACGACTCCGCCGCCCGGCACTGTTGCCGTAAATCACGGCTTTGGTCTTGCGATCTCTGCTGAAGATGGTTTCGGCAACGTGGATACCACTTTTACCGGTGTGGTGGCGCTCACCTTGCTGAACAATCCCGGCAACGCCACCTTGGGCGGCACGCTCACGGTCAACGCTGTCAACGGCGTGGCGAGTTTCTCCAACGTGATCCTCAACCAACCGGGCCGAGGCTACACCTTGCAGGCGACCTCCGGTACACTGAACGGAACAGCGACGGGAGCCATCAACGTAGCAGGAGCAGCAACGCAGCTAGCCGTGACCAGCCAACCACCTGGCTCCATCGGTATCAACCAACCGTTCACGCTAACCATTTCCGCTGAAGATGCACTCGGCTTGGTCGATCCCTCGTTCAACGGCGCCGTGACCCTCTCCTTGCAAAGCAATCCCGGCGGCGCCACGCTGGGCGGCACGCTCACGGTCAACGCTGTCAACGGTGTGGCCACGTTCAGCAACCTGACCCTGGATCAACCCGGCATCGGCTACAGCCTGCAAGCCAGTGCCGGCGGCTTGACCGGGACGACGACTGCCGCGTTCACGGTGTTCGCACCTCTGCCGCCTCCGCCTCCGCCTCCGCCCCCTGTTCCGCCGCCTGCTCCGCCGAACGTGCCCCCCTTGCTGGCTTTCCTCAATCAGTTGTTGGGCGACGTAGAGACAGTAAGTGCTACGGGTACAACGATCGTAGACTACTTCTTCGGCATCCCGCTGCTGGTGGAGACATACAATTACTCCGGCAGCCTGGTGAGTGTTACCCTCTTCGGGTTCGACATAACGTTCTTGTTCGTTTAACGTTGGTAGGACTGTTGTGACACTCTTTCTCCCTTCCCCTTTGTGGGAGAGGGGGATTTAACCGCGAGCGGTAGAATTTGGGCAACACGAGCAGGCGTGGTGTTCGGGAGAGGAAAGCAAGCCATGCACCTTTTGTTCGTCCACCAAAATTTCCCAGCCCAGTTCGGTCACATCGCCGCCTACCTCAGTCGGCACAAGGGCCATCGTTGCACCTTCGTTTCGGAAAAGCCACCGGCCCGCATCGACGGCATCGAGTTGATCCAGTATCGCCTGCGCGGCGGGGCCACTCGACAGACCCACTATTGCAGCCGCACCTTCGAGAACGCTGTCTGGCACACTCACGCCGTTTATCAAGCCCTCCAAGCTCGGCCGGACATTCGGCCGGATCTGATCATTGGCCACTCCGGTTTCGGCTCGACGCTGTTTTTGCGTGAACTTTATGATTGTCCGATTATCAACTATTTCGAGTATTTCTATCGTCCTCATAACTCCGATATGGATTTTCGCCCAGATTTTCCTTCCACCGAGTTGGACCGGTTGCGTGCTTTGGCTCGCAATGCCATGATCCTGCTCGACCTGCAAAACTGCGACCTCGGCTACAGCCCGACGCGTTGGCAATTCCATCTCTTCCCGCAATGCTTCCACGAAAAATTGCGCGTTGTTTTCGATGGCGTGGATACGAACGTGTGGCGACCTCAGCCAGGGCTGCCCCGGCGGATTGCCGGGCGAACCATTCCCGACGACGTGCGGTTGGTCACTTACGTCTCACGCGGCCTGGAATCGATGCGCGGCTTTGATATTTTCATGAAGATGGCCAAAAAACTGTGCGAGCGCCGCAAAGACGTTCTCTTTGTCATCATCGGCCAGGATCGCATTTGTTACGGCGGCGATGATCGCTTCACGGGAGGTAAATCGTTCAAGGACTGGGTACTGAGTCAGGACGATTACGACCTGTCGCGATTCCTCTTCTTGGGACTGGTGCCGCCTGCCGTTCTGGCCCACATTCTTGCGCTGAGCGACATGCACGTTTACTTGACAGCGCCTTTCGTACTGTCCTGGTCACTGATGAACGCTTTGGCCTGCGGTGCTACGGTGCTAGCCTCCTCCACGGCCCCGGTTTGTGAGATGATCGAAGATGGCCGCAACGGCCTGTTGGTGGATTTCTTTGACGTAGATGGCTTAGCGGAAACTGCCGACCGTGTCTTGGATGCGCCCCAGGAATTCAAGTACCTAGGGAAAGCCGGAGTCGAGATGATCCGAAATCATTACAGCCTTGAAGTTTGTCTCCCCCAGATGCTGCAATGCTATCAAGAGGCGATGCATCGCTCCGCGGCCAACCGTGCTGCCACTCCGATTCGACCAAATGAGCCAGCCATGCACCAAACCTTTTGAGAGGGGGATGAGTCATAAAACTGAGGACGACGGTTGTGCCGGTTCGCTAAATTGAGGTGAGCGGGGGGTGTTAACCCCCCGGTTGTGCTACCGGGGGGTTGACACCCCTCGCTCGCCCGTGCTACGGGGTTTTCACTCCGGACGGCCCTGCTCCGTCCGCGCCCGGCGCAGGGCAATGGTCAACGGCTGACCATCTACCTTCACTTCAGCCCGATGTACTCCTGGCCCCGTGAGTTCTTGTGAAGACCACGCGACGGTCAGCGTCTCAGCAGCGATGTAGTCCCGGTGCGCTGCGATGGCCTGACGTAACTTCTCCGACTCTGTTCCCAGATACAGCGCAATGCGGTCTTCCATCTCCAGGCCCGCTTCCTTGCGTTGCTCCTGAATGTGGCGCACCACGTCGCGGGCCAGACCTTCCTGAGACAATGCCTCGGTAAGGCGCGTATCCAGGGCGATTTGCGTTGGCCCGTCCACCATGCCGACCCACCCTTCCGGCGCCTGGACAGAGATGACCAGATCGTCCGGCCCCAGCAGGATCGTTTCGCCGGCGCAGGGCAGTTCGATCGGGCGACCCTCTCGTACTTTTGCCTCCAGGATAGCTGGGTCAGCCGCCGTGACGGCGGCGATGACCTCTTTCAGACGCGCACCGAATTTGGGACCGAGCGTCTTCAGGTTCGGCTTGACCTGTGGTGTCAAGAGTGGCCCCTGTTCTGGATCCTGTAAGGTCACTGTCTTAACATTCAGCTCTTCGCGGAGTTGGTCGCCAAAGCGCAGGACAGCGGCACGTACCCTGCTCTCGCTGGTTTGTATTTTCAGCTCTGCCAAAGGCTGGCGCACTTTGGTCCTGACGCTGTTGCGCGCCGCCAATCCCAGCGATACCAACGACAACAAACTGTTCATCTCGTCGGACAGCTCCGCGTCGATGCACCGTGCATCCACCGTAGGGAAATCACAAAGATGAACACTCTCCGGCATGTCCGCTGTTTTGAGATTTTGGTACATCGTTTCGGTCAGAAACGGGATGATCGGCGCAAACAGTTTTGCCAATGTCAGCAATACCGTGTACAGCGTTTGATAGGCCGCCTGTTTGTCCGCTCCTTGCTCGCTTTTCCAGAAACGGCGCCGGCTGCGGCGGACATACCAGTTGCTCAGCTTATCATCGACGAAGCGCTCCGCTTCCAAGCAGAAGGCCATCACGTTGTAACTGTCAAACGCTTCGCGCGCCGTGCGAACCAAGCGCTGCAAGTCCGATAAAATCCAACGGTCGATGTCGGCGCGCTCCGTCAGTGGCAGCAGTGGCGCGGCAGCGTCAAAGCCGTCGAGTCGGGCATAGTTACAGAAAAAGGCATAGACGTTCCACAGTTTCAGAAGGAACTTGGCGCGCAACTCTTCCGCCGGAGCAGGGCCGAAATCGAGGTTGTGGGCGGGATTGTGCCGCGCGAACATCCAACGGAGCACATCGGCGCCCATCGGCGGATAGTGCTTGGTTTGGCCTTGGGGGTCCGTCAGAAAATAGCCCTCATCCGCGGCCCCTTCGAACGGGATGGCGTTGCCCGTGGATTTATGCATCGGTCGGTCCCATTGATCGCGGACCAGACCGTGGCCGAGCAGCACTTTCATCGGCGGACGATTCTCCATCATCGTGCTCATGGCCAGGATGGCGTAGAACCAGTTGCGGAACTGGCCCGGAAAGCTTTCGGTGATGAAGTCGGCCGGGAACCACTTGGCCCATTCGGCGCGATCACGGTTGTAGTACATGGTCGAAAACGGCACGATGCCAGCGTCGAGCCAGGGATTGCCGACATCGGGGATACGCGACATCCGGTTTCCTGTCTTCGGATTGCGGATTTTCACCAGGTCAATCCACGGACGATGCGGCGTATGGCCCTCGAACTTGTCCCAGCCCTCGACGGCGCGTTCCTTCAACTCCTCACGCGAGCCGATGACCTCGAAATCGCCCGTCTTCTCATCAACCCAGATCGGCAGCGCGAGGCCCCAGAAGCGTTTCTTGGAGATCATCCAATCGCCCATGTTCGATAGCCAATCCAGCTCGCGGGCCTTGCCGTTAATCGACTCTGGCAAGAACGTCACCTGTTCGACGACGCGCTTGATCTCGTCGCGCCAAGACATGTTGATGAACCATTCCTCGACGAGGCGGAACAACAGTTCGGTTTTGCAGCGCCAGCAATGCGGATAGCTGTGGGGGTACTTCTCTACCGCTAAAAGCAATCCCTTTTGTTGTAAATTGTCGAGGACCCAATCAACGGCGGCGTGATCAAGGGCGGACTTGCCCGTCAGTTCGCCGAAGCCCGGCAAGAAAACGCCGTATTCGTCGAGAGGAGCAACCGGCGGCAGACCTTCCTCCTTGCCGAGCTGAAAGTCTTCCTTGCCGCATCCCGGCGCGATGTGAACGATGCCGGTGCCCTCCGTCTCGCCTACGTCTTTCCAGGCGATGACGCGATGAACCGCGCGGGCCGACTTGCTCGGCTCCGGCAAGTCATCGAACGGGCCGTCGTACTGCCAGCCAACCATGTCGGCGCCCCGGACTTCACCGACGATCTCGTAGCCGCCTTTCGATTTGAAATGTTGCTCCAACGTGCTGAGCTTGGGCACGCCTGGTACCCACTCCTTTTTCTTCCATTGCTCCTCCAGTCGCTGGGCCGTGAACGCCCCCTTGGCCAGGTAATAGATCTGCTCTTTGTGTCGTACTTTCAGATAGGTCAGCTCCGGATTGACCGCGGCGGCGACGTTGCTGGTCAATGTCCACGGCGTGGTCGTCCATACTAGCAGGTTTTCCCCTGCCCGACCACGCAGCGGAAAACGCACAAACACGGCACGATGGGCCACTAACTGATAGCCTTCCGCCATCTCCATCTGACTCAGTCCGACCGCGCAGCGCGGACACCACGGCATGGCGTCATAACCACGATAAATAAGACCGCGATTATGGCATTTCTTGAGGAAGGCCCAGATAGTGTAATTGTTCTCCTCGGACATGGTGAAGTAGCTGCGCCGCTGGTCGGGCGGCTTGTGCCAGTCTTCCTCGCGGTCCCAGTCCATCCAGTAGCCCAGCCGGATCGATTGCTCGGTCTGCACGCGGGCATACTTATCGACCCGTGCCTTGCAGCGCTCTACAAAGTAGTCGATGCTGGCGAAGGCGTCGCCGGGGACCAGGTTTTCGATGTCGCGCTTCGATTTAAGGCCCCCCTGCTTCTCGCGCTCTTTATCGAGTTCTTTTTCGACCTCGACCTCGACCCATAATCCCTGGCAATCGAAACCGTTCTGATAGCGCAGGTGCTGGCCGTTCATGGCGTGGTAGCGCTGAAAGGCGTCCTTATAGGTCCGGCCCCAAGCATGGTGTACCCCCATGGGATTGTTGGCCGTGATGGGGCCGTCGAGAAAAGACCAGCGCGGCCCGTTCTGGTTCTTCCGGCGCAGTTTCTCGAACGCTTGGCTGCGCCGCCAAAACTCCAAGACGGCCCGTTCCAGGGCCGGAAAATCAACTTGTTGTGTCGGAACCTTCTCAAACGGCATGATGTTTCCTCATACGCCAAAGGAACCTTCTTAATCTTATTAGTTGACACGTCCAGCCGGCAGACGTTCGCCCCGAACAAAAAAGCGCGGGGCCGGAAGCGTAAGCGAAGAGCGCCTTCGTTTACGCTTCTGGCCCTGTTGGTTTTCGTCGGTCCAATCTTGCTTAGGGCTAACGGACAAAACTCCCTCCCCCCTTGTGGGGGAGGGAAAAACAAAACTCCCTTCCCCCTTGTGGGGGAGGGAGAAACAAAACTCCCTCCCCCCTTGTAGGGGAGGGAGAAACAAAACTCCCTCCCCCCTTGTGGGGGAGGGAGAAACAAAACTCCCTCCCCCCTTGTGGGGGAGGGTTGGGGTGGGGGGGTAAGTACAATGCAGACAAGGAGTTCTAACCCCCCACCCTAACCCTCCCC